>NZ_LIQZ01000278.1:30243-37568 GCF_001418655.1 Streptomyces phaeochromogenes
GGCCACGCCGTCGCTGTGTGGTGGTTCAGGTCGTCAGACCGGGACCCTCTCCCCTTCGACCGCCGGAGGCGGCGGCGAGGCCGCGGCCTCGGGGGACTCGTCGTGGCTGAGGTCCGGCAGGCGGTTCAGCCACTTCGGGAAGTACCAGTTGCGCTCGCCGAGGAGGGCCATGACCGCCGGGAGCAGTACACCGCGGATGATCGTCGCGTCGATGAGGACCGCGGCTGCCAGGCCCACGCCCATCTGCTTCATGGACTGCATGGACAGCGTGCCGAAGATCGCGAAGACGGCGACCATGATGACGGCGGCACTGGTGATGACACCGGCCGTCGTGACCACCCCGTGCTGGATGGCGTCCCGGGTCGTCAGCCCCCGCATCCGCGCCTCACGGATTCGCGAGACGACGAACACGTGGTAGTCCATCGAGAGCCCGAAGAGGATCACGAAGAGGAACAGCGGCAGCCAGGTGATGATGGCGCCCACGCCCTCCGCGCCCACCAGGGACGCGCCCCAGCCGTGCTGGAAGACGGCGACCAGGATGCCGTAGGCCGCCCCGACCGAGAGGAGGTTGAGGACGATCGAGGTGATCGCGATCGTCAGCGAGCGGAACGACAGGAGCATCAGCAGGAAGGCGAAGACCACGACGAACGCGAAGACCGGCGCCACCGCGCTGACGAGCTGGTCGTTGAAGTCCTTCGAACCCGCCACCTGACCGGTCACCGGAGCCTCGACCCCGTCGACCTTGCCGAAGGTCGCCGGACGGACCTCGTCGCGGATGATCTCCAGGCTCTTCTCGGCCTTGTCGAGGTTCGATCCGCCCACCAGCGGCACGTACACGAAGGCGACGTTCTGCGCATCGTGCACCTTGACCTCGACCGGACCGCGCGAGGCACCCGAACTGACCGCCCGCTCACGGAAGTCGGCGATCGCGGACTTCACCTCGGCGGAGTTGATGTCGGTGGCCTTGACGACCACCTCGGCCGGGTCGGAACCACCGGGGAAGGCCTCGTTCACCCGCTCGTACGTCGCCACGATCGGCAGCGAGTCGCCGAACTCCTGGTCCAGGGTGAGGTTCTGGGTCTTCATGCCGAGCGCCGGAGCCGCGATGGCCAGCAGCGCGCCCGCCGCGACCACCAGCGAGATCGCCGGCTTGGCCAGCACCACCCGCAGGACGCTCGTCCAGAACCGGCTTCCGTTGTCGCCCGAACGGCCGTTGGCCGAAGTGCCGTTGCCGGAACTGTCGTTGGCGGAACCGCCGTTGGCCTTGCGCCGCTTGTCCGGGTGCAGGAACGGGATGCGCCCCTTCTCGACCCGCGTACCGAGCAGCGAGAGGACCGCGGGAAGCACCGTCACCGAGCCGACCATGGCGACCGCCACGACCATCAGGGAGGCCAGGCCCATCGCCTTGAAGGTGGAGATTCCGGTGAACAGCATGCCCGCCATCGCCACGCACACCGTGACACCGGAGACGATGATGGCGCGACCGCTGGTCGCCGCGGCGATCCGCAGCGCGGTCTCGGGGTCCCTGCCCGCCGCGCGCTCCTCGCGCTCGCGCCGCAGATAGAACAGGCAGTAGTCGACGCCTACCGCCAGGCCGACGAGCAGCATCACGGAGCTCGATGTGTCGTCCATCGGCTGGATGTGGCTGACGAGCATCATCAGGCCCATCGTGGCCACGATGGCGGTGATCGCGAGCAGGACCGGCACCAGGGCCGCCACCAGCGCGCCGAACGCGACCAGCAGGATGCCGAGGGCCACGGGCACGGCGGAGTACTCGGCCTGCTTGAAGTCGTCGCCGAACGCGTCGTCGAACGTCTTGTTCATGCTGGCGCCGCCGATCTCCTCGATCAGCACCGCCCCATGGTCCTTCTGCACCTCCTCGACGGCCTTCAGTACGGGCTCCACCCGGTCGCCCGCCGTCTCCGCCTCGCCGCGCATGTCGAACTGCACGAGGGCGCTGCGGCCGTCCTTGGAGATCGTTTCCGTGTCGTACGGCGAGGTCACGTTGGTCACCTTGCCGGTGCCCTCGACCGCCTTCATCACGGCGTCGACGGCGGCGCGGAACTCGGTGCTCGTCGCCTTGACGCCCGCGTCCCTGGCCTGGACGAGCACGGTCTCCCCGGCCGGCTCGTCGATCCCCGCTTCCTCCGCGATGGCCGCGGCCCGGCCGGTCTCGCCGCTGAGCTGGTCGCTGTCCTTGAGTTCGACCGTGCCCGCCGCAGAGCCGAGCCCCATCGCCAGAACGACGAACAGCACCCAGATTCCGACGGCCGCCCAGCGGTGCCGGGCACTCCAGCCGCCGGCCCGGGCCGCTATGCCCCGTACCCGCGTGTCTCTGTTACCCATGACGGGCTTGCCCCCTCGTCTCCGTCGCCGGCCCCCTGCCGGCACCTTCTGATTCGAAGGTATGGGGCGGATAAGAACCTCTCGTCGTGCTGCCCGGTGAGGTGCGGGGAGCCCGAGTCCTCCCCTCGGACCCCGTGACCTCAGCACTGAGGAGGATGAAAGCCCCTTACATGTAAAGCGGCGCGTAGGGGGTCGTGATCAGGGTGTCCGGTCTGTGCCAGGCCGGGTCCGATCTGCCGGGGAAGATCCTCTTTGGTGTTACGAAAGCTTGTTGAACAAGTCACAGCTGTGTGCGGGGGTTGAACTGAGCGCGCCCATCGGCCAGGGTTTTGAGCCAACCGACCGGTAACTTTCAGTGTCCGGCGGCCCGGAAGCCGCGGCCGTCGTGCCCACCCCCACGGGGCACGACGGCCGCTTTATGGTGTGCGGATGACTCAGGGCATGACGACGTACGCGGCACTGCTGCGCGGGATCAACGTGGGCGGCAGCAGGAAGGTGCCGATGGCCGAACTGCGCACCCTCATGGAGGGCCTCGGGTACGAAAGTGTCAGTACGTACCTGCAGAGCGGGAACGCCGTCTTCTCCAGCGGCCACGGCGACGAGGACACGCTCGCCGCGGAGCTGTCGGGGGCGCTGGAGAAGCACTTCGGCTTCACGGTCGACGTCCTGGTGCGCGATCACGCCTATCTGCGGGCCGTCCTCGACACCTGTCCGTTCCCTGCCGCCGACCTGGAGGCCAAGCAACTGCACGCCACCTACTTCTCCGAGCCGGTCGCCGCCGAGCGCTTCGCGTCGATCGACCAACAGGCCTTCCTGCCCGAGGAGTTCCGCCTCGGCGACCGTGTCCTCTACCTGTACGCCCCCGACGGCCTCGGCCGTTCCAAGCTGGCGGAGAACCTGTCGAAGCCCCGGATGACGAAGGGCGTCATCGCCACCTCCCGGAACTGGAACACCGTCACCAAACTCGTGGAGCTGACCAGTGGCTGACCACGGCCCCGCCGTCGAGGCGGCCATCGAGGGCGAACTGCGCCTCCTCGACCCGGAGATCCGCCGCTCGCCCGAACTCCTCGGGGCGCTGCTGCACCCCGACTTCCACGAGTTCGGCGTCTCCGGGCGGCACTGGGACCGGGCCTCGATCGTCGACGCACTGGCCACGGCGAAGGAACCGGGGACCGGCCCGGGCATCACCTCCCGGGTGACCGGTGTCGAGCTCGCCCCCGACCTGGTCCACCTCACCTTCGACACGGAGCACAACGGCCGTCACGCGCACCGCAGTTCGCTGTGGCGGCGGACGAGGGAGGAATGGCTGCTGTACTTCCACCAGGGAACGCCGTTCAGCCCCGAAGGCTCTCGGGAAGCCTGACCTGCCGGACACCGAGATAGGTCGTGTGCGAGGTGATCTCCGCCGGGACGGTGAGGCGGGGGTCCGCGCACAGCCGCCGGATCTCCTCGGTCGATACGGCTGACGTGGTCGGCAAGGCTGACGTGGTCGACGTGGCTGAGGTGACCGACGTGGCCGTTGCCGCGGCCACCGCGTCCAGCAGCGCGAGATCGTCCGCGGTCACCTCCGGCTCGTCCTTCGCCGCGAGCCCCCACGCGTCCCACGGCAGCACCTCGACCCCGCCGAGCGCCGCGAGATCCCGTACGACGTTGCAGCGTACGAACCACAGGCCCTGCAGGGTGCCCGTGGGGAGGGGGACCCCGAAGGCGTCGGGGTCCGCGTCGCCCGCCCGGCATGCCTGCCAGGCGGTTCCGGCGACGAGGAACTGGTCCCGCGGGACGTCCAGAGGGTCGAAGGGCACGTCGTGCGCCCCGTCGGCCACCTGGGCGTCCGCGAGCCGCCAACTGCCGTCCGGCAGACGGTATTCGGTGACCCAGTGGTCCCCGTGGGTCACGGGGGAGGAGCCGTCCTCGAAGTACGTGGCGAAGCCGCACCGGACGCGTGCGGGGGTGCCCGTCGCCCTCAGGAACGCGCACATCAGCAGCGCGAAGTCCCGGCACGTACCGGCGAACCGCTCGCCCAGTTCCCGGTGTTCGGTCAGCGGCGCCCGTGAGCGCTCGCGCAGGATCCGCAGGATCTCGCTCACGTACCGGGCCTCGGCGTCCTCGCGCCGGCGCTCCTCGGGCATCGCGTACCCGAAGTGCCCGCCCTCCTCGCGGTGGATGAGCAAGTTCCGTACGAGCGCGGCGAGTTCACGCGGGTCGGCGGGCAGATCGGCCGGTACGGCTCCGGGGTCGCTGTACGGGCTCTGCTTGAGGTGGAAGTCGTTGGAGTCCATGCCGCGGAGCGTGGAGTCTGCCCCAGGGGCAAGGTCAAGCGCGGTGGGGCAAGGTCAAGCACCGCCGTGCGAGGTCAACTCAGGGCGTCGAGGCGGGACATGTCCTCCTCGCCGAGCCGTACGGCGGCCGAGCCGAGGTTCTCCTCCAGATGCGCGAGGGAGCCCGTGCCGGGGGTCGGGCAGAGCACGGGGGAGCGGTGCAGCAGCCAGGCCAGGGCGATCTGGCCGGGCGCCACTCCGTGCGCGGCGGCGATGTCCGTGCACACCCGATCCGTGGTCAACGAGCCGTTGCCCAGCGGGAACCAGGGCAGGAACGCGATGCCGTGCGCCTCGCACAGCGTCAGCAGCGGCTCCGAGGCGCGATCGGTGCGGTTGTACCGGTTCTGCACGGACGCGATGTCCGTCAACTCCCGTGCGGCATCGAGCTGTTCGGCCGTCACGGAGTCGAGCCCGATGTGCCGGATCTTGCCCTCCCGGCGCAACTCGTCGAGCGCGCCCAGCTGTTCGGCCATCGGTACGTCCGGGTCCAGCCGGTGCAACTGGTACAGGTCGATCGTGTCGAGACGCAGCCGCCGCAGACTCGCCTCGCACATCGCCCGCAGCCGCTCGGGCCGCCCCTCGATGTGCCAGGCGTCCGGACCGGTGCGTACGACACCGCCCTTCGTGGCGATCACCAGGCCGGCCGGATACGGGTACAGGGCCTCGGCCACGAGCTCCTCGGCGATCGACGGGCCGTAGTTGTCCGCCGTGTCGATCAGCGTGACCCCGCGTTCGACGGCCCGCCGCAGAACGGCCACCGCGTTCCGGGCCTCGCCCCGCGGCCCCCAGTAGCCGGGTCCGGTCAACTGGGCGGTGCCGTAGCCGAGACGGCGTACGGGCAGCCGGCCCGCGAGCTCGAAGATTTCCGGGATCATCGATGGAGCGTACACACACGTCTGTGGCAGGCTCGGACGCATGCGCTACATCATCATCGGAGCAGGGGCTGTGGGCGGGGCCATCGGCGGTCGCCTCGCCGAGTCGGGACACGACGTGGTGCTGGTCGCGCGCGGCGCGCAGTACGAGGCGCTGCGCGAGCGGGGGCTGCGCCTGGTGACGCCCGACGGGCCGCACACCCATCGGCCGCCCGTCGTCGACGGTCCGCACGCGCTCGGTGAACTGGGCGCCGACGACGTGCTCGTACTCGCCGTCAAGACGCAGGACAGCGAGGCGGCGCTGGAGGCGTGGGGGCCCGTGCCGGTCGCGGGCGGGGGCACGGCGGCGGAGCGACTGCCACTGGTCTGCGCGCAGAACGGCGTGGAGAGCCAGCGGCTCGCGCTGCGCCGATTCCGGCGGGTGTACGGGGTGTGCGTGTGGCTGCCCGCCACGTTCGTCGAGCCGGGGGTGGTGTCCGCCGCCGGTACGCCGCTCACCGGGATCCTGCACCTCGGACGCTATCCGCACGGCACCGACGAGACGGTACGGAGCATCGCCGCCGACCTGTCCGCGTCCCGCTTCGAGGCGCCGGTCGTGGCCGATGTGACGCGCTGGCAGTACGCCAAGCTCCTCGGCAACCTCGCCAACTCGATCGAGGCGGTGAGCGGGGTGCTCACGAGTGAGGAGGGCATCGCGCTCTACGGCCGCGTACGTGCCGAGGGCGAGGCCGTGCTCGCCGCGGCGGGCATCCCGTACGCCTCCGAGCAGGAGCAGAAGGAGGCCCGCGCCGACAAGATCCGCTTTGAGCCCTTCGACGGGTCGGAGCGGGGTGCCGGGTCGTCGTGGCAGTCGCTGAACCGTGGCACGGGGACCATCGAGGCGGACTATCTCAACGGGGAGATCGCCCTGCTGGGCCGGCTGCACGGCATACCGACGCCGCTCAACGACCTGCTGCAACGGCTCGCCAACGACTTCGCCCGTGAGCGGCGGGCGGCCGGTTCGATGCCGGTGGACGAGCTCGTACGGCTCGCCGGGGATGCTGTCGCGTTTGTTCAAGAGGGTGCGGGGCCGCGTCCCTAGCGTGGGACGCATGGACAAGAACGCGAACAAGAACGTGGACGAGGGCCTGGACAAGAACTCGGGCCAGGCGAACGCGCCCTACACGATGGAGAGCCTGTACCCGTCGATGGTCGAATGCGCCGCCGAGGCCACACGTGTCGCGCGCGGGGTCACCGCGGCGCAGCTCGCCGGGACCACCCACTGTCCGGGCTGGGACGTCCGGGCTCTGGTCAACCACTGGGTGCTCTACACCTCCCACGGTCTGGAGCACCGGGCGCTGCGCAAGCCGCTGCCCGAGTCACTGACCGAGCGGGACTTCGCTGCGGAGCCCGGCTGGGCTGAGGCGTATGCCGCCCAGCTGGACCGGGCGGTTGCCGTGTGGGGGGATCCGGTGGTCTGGGAGGGGGAGGTGGATTTCGGCGTGGGATCCATGGCGGCTCCTGAGCTGGCCTCGGTGATCGTGAAGGAGATGGCTGTGCACGGGTGGGATGTCGCTGCGGCGACCGGCCAGGAGTACCGCATCTCCGACGCGGCGGCCCGCGTCATCCTGGACGTCGTAGTCACCCACGGCGACCTCTACCGCCAGTACGACGGCTTCGCCCCCGCTGTCCCGGTGCCGTCGGATTCCCCCACCTTCACCCGAGCCGTCGCCATGAGTGGTCGCGACCCGCGTCTGTCCCAGGCGGCCTCCTGAACGGCCTTGTCCTCAAGCGCCGGACGGGCTGGGGG
>NZ_LIQZ01000279.1 GCF_001418655.1 Streptomyces phaeochromogenes
GGGGCGGCGGGGGCGAAGAAACCCCCTCGGGTCAGCCCCCGAGTTCCTGGTGGCGGGCCGCCAGCCTCGCCGCGCCCTCCTCCGTCAGGGAACCGAACAGCCTCAGCCGGGAGATGCCACCATCCGGAAAGATGTCTACGCGCGCGTGCGTGCCGACGGACGGGCCCGCGAGGACGAAGCGGTGGTTCGTGTCGGGCTGGAGGCGGGTGCGGGGCAGGACCTCGACCCACTCCCCGTCCACACCGTCCCGCACGGAAACCGACGCCCACCCGGCAGAGTTGCCCTTCAGATACGCCGTATCGATCTCCACCGCACGGATCTCGGACCGCGCGACCAACTGGTAGCGAATCCAGTCGTGCCCCTGGTCCCGCCGCCGCCGCGTCTCCCACCCGTCGTCCATCTTGCGGGACCGCCCCGGCTGGATGGTGTTGGTGGCGGGTGAGTAGAAGAGGTTGGACGCGTCCTCGACCTGCCCGCCGTTCTCCAGGGCGACGACGTCGAAGGTGCCGAGGACCGACAGCCACTGCGGGTCGGGTACGACCTCGCCGTACACGCGAAGGCGCGCGATGCCACCGTCCGGATGCTGGTTGACGCGGAGGTGGGTGATGCGCTGCTCGACGTCGACGGCGAAGCCGTTGGCCGCGTGGCCGCCGACCGCCGTACGGGGAACGAGAGTTGTCCACTTCACGTCGTCCGCGAGGAGCTCCTCGGGCGACGGGGAGCCGGGGACCGAGGCACCCTCGACCGACACCGCCTGCGGGTAGTTGCCACGGAAGTGGGCGGTGTCGATGACGATGCCCCGTACGACGCCGGGCGCACCGAGGCGTACGAGCGCCCAGTCGTGGTCGTCGGCCGTGGGCCACGGGTGTTCGGCGGAGGCACCGCGCCGGCGCCGGGTCTCCCAGCCGTCCATGATCTTGCCCTTGTGCCCGAAGTGCTCGGGGTCGAACTCGGCCCGCTCGGGCAGGAGCAGGTTCTCGCGCTGGGCGAAGAACTCGTCGTTGGCGGCGATGACCCCGGCGCCGAGCTGCCGGTCGGCGAGGTTGGCGTACTGGGTGAAGGGGAAGTCGGCGCTGCGGTGGTCCGCGTACGGGTCGCCGCCTCCGTAGGGGTTCGCGTCGCCGGTGAAACGGGCCAGGGGGGATTGGTGCTGCGCCGTCACAGTGATCAGGTCTGCCTTTCGGGAGTCGGCCGCTGCGGGTGCGGGTCATGCGTGAATCGCTGGTACGGGTACCGGCTCTTCTTTCTCTTTCGTGCTCTTCAGTGGGTTCCGAGTGGGTGTTTTTCTCTCTTCGGCGGGAGGCTAACTACCGTCCTCTGGACAGGAGTTGCCCCTTCGGATCAGCGAACTCCCCGTCCGCCACGATGCGTTCGCCGCGCAGCCACGTAGACCTCACGACTCCGTGCAGCGTCCGGCCCGCGTACGCGGTGACCCGGTTGCGGTGTTGGAGCGCGGCGGGGTCGACGGTGAAGGTCTCGTCGGGTGCGAGGACCGCGAAGTCGGCGTCGTGGCCGACGGCGATGGCGCCCTTGCGGTCGTCGAGGCCGACCAGCTGGGCTGTGCGCGAGGACATCCAGCGGACCACGTCCTCCAGGCCGTACCCGCGCCTGCGGGCCTCGGTCCAGACGGCGGACAGGCTGAGCTGGAGGCCGGAGATGCCGCCCCACGCGGTCGCGAAGTCGTCGGTCTTGAGGTCGGCCGTCGACGGGGAGTGGTCGGTGACCACACAGTCGATCGTGCCGTCGGCCAGCGCCTGCCAGAGCAGGTCCTGGTTGGCGGCCTCGCGGATCGGCGGGCAGCACTTGAACTCGCTTGCCCCGTCCGGGACTTCCTCGGCCGTCAGGGTCAGATAGTGGGGGCAGGTCTCGACCGTGATGCGTACGCCCTCGGCCTTGGCGGCGGCGATCAGCGGCAGCGCGTCGCTGGACGAGAGGTGCAGCACGTGGACGCGCGCGTTGAGGCGCTTGGCCTGGGCGACGAGGTTCGTGATGGCGGTGTTCTCGGCGTCGCGCGGCCGTGAGGCGAGGAAGTCGGCGTACTTCTGGCCGCTCTTCTGCGGGGCCGCCGCGAGGTGGTGCGGGTCCTCGGCGTGCACGATGAGCAGACCGTCGAATCCGGCGATCTCCGCGAGGGACAGGGCGAGTTGCTCCTGGTCCAGCTCGGGGAACTCGTCGACCCCGGAGGGCGACAGGAACGCCTTGAAGCCGAAGACGCCCGCGTCGTGCAGGGGCCGCAGGTCCTTGACGTTGTCGGGCAGGGCGCCGCCCCAGAAGCCGACGTCGATGTGCGCCTTGGAGCGGGCGACGTCCTTCTTGGTGCGCAGGTGGTCGACCGTCGTGGTCGGCGGCAGGGAGTTGAGGGGCATGTCGACCAGGGTCGTGATGCCGCCGGCCGCCGCGGCGCGCGTGGCGGTCCAGAAGCCCTCCCACTCCGTGCGGCCGGGGTCGTTGACGTGCACGTGGGTGTCGACGAGGCCGGGCAGCAGGACGTCGTCACCGAAGTCCTCCAGCCGGGCTCCGGCCGGCACCTCGGCGTCGTGCGCGAGCACGGCCGTGATCTTTCCCCCGGAGACGGCGACCGAGGCGGCCCGCATCCCTTCGGGGGTGATCACGCGCGTCGAGCGCAGGATCAATTCGCCCCATCCGTCGTCGGACACCCGGACCCCTCTCCATGCCGCACGTCTCTTCACGCCGCACATGTCTCTGTGCCGCCCGTCGCCTTCCGCTGTTTACTTCCACGTAACGGAATTCAACGTTCTGTTGAAGGAGTCTTCACTCCTCGCTCCACGCCGTCAAGAGTCGACTTCCCGGCCGACCGTTGCAGGCGAATTCCCTGGACGTTTCCACAAAGCGGAATTACACTTCCACCACGCAGAACGTAACCACACCGAGCCGTGCAGTCAACCAACTGCCGGGTAGGCTGCCTCCCTGCCCGCCTGAAAGGACCGCGCCCGTGCCGACGTCCAGCGCCAGCACCACCGACGCCAAGCCAGCCGCCGCCTCCGGTGGCGTCCAGTCTCTTGAGCGCGCCTTCGATCTGCTGGAGCGAATGGCGGACGCGGGCGGTGAGGTCGGGCTGAGCGAGTTGTCCGCGAGCAGCGGGCTGCCGCTGCCCACCATCCACCGTCTCATGCGCACCCTCGTGGCCTGCGGATATGTACGCCAGCAGGCCAACCGGCGCTATGCGCTCGGCCCGCGTCTGATCCGGCTCGGCGAGTCCGCGTCCCGGCTGCTCGGCACCTGGGCCCGCCCCTATCTGGCGCGCCTGGTCGAGGAGACCGGCGAGACGGCGAACATGGCGCTGCTCGACGGCGACGAGATCGTGTACGTGGCTCAGGTGCCGTCCAAGCACTCGATGCGGATGTTCACCGAGGTGGGCCGCCGGGTGCTGCCGCACTCCACGGGTGTCGGCAAGGCCCTGCTCGCACACGTCCCGGCGGACGAGGTGCGCGCCCTCCTGTCCCGTACGGGCATGCCCGCGGCGACGGAGAAGACGATCACGACCCCGGAGGGGTTCCTCAGCGCGCTCGAAGAGGTACGGAGCGCCGGGTACGCGGTGGACGACAACGAGCAGGAGATCGGGGTCCGCTGCCTCGCGGTCTCCGTGCCCAACTCCCCCACCGCCGCGGCGATTTCGATCTCCGGTCCGGCCGGCCGCGTCACCGAGACGGCCACCGAGCGGATCGTGCCGGTGCTCCAGCAGGTCGCGGTGGAGCTGTCCGAGGCCCTGGCCAGCTCGGGATCGACGACCTGAGCGCCGGTTCGGGCTCGGCGACCTGAGCGCCGGTGGGGCTCGGCGGTCTGAACTCCCGTCCGGGATCGGCCACTTGACCGGTCTCAGCGCCGGGGTGGCTCCCCGAAGAGTTCCACCGCGCTGCGTACGCCCGCGAGTCCGGCGGCCAGTGCGCTGACCGAGCCGATGGAACCGGCGATCAGGAGCAGTGAGCGGCGCAGGCGGGGCACCTCCGGCATCCCGGTGACGGCCATCGCGGCGAGCGCCGCGAGTTCGTCCTCCGCGATGCCGCGGTCCGGGAACTCGGCCGGATGCGCGGCGAGTTCGCGGCGCAGCCTGGACACCGCGGTCCGCAACTCCGCCACTCTCGGATCCTCGTCGCTGCCGGTCACTGACCTCTGTCCCAAGCTCCGCAACACAGCTCTCCCCCCTCGCACGTCTTTGTGCGCGATACGTCGTCCCTGTTCCGCGCTCACGCCGAAATACACCCCGTGGCGTTGGTCAGGCGCCCAGGGACGCGGGACAGTAAACGCCACCCGATGCGGTGGACGCCACCACGAGGACCGAAATTCAGTCCCCGGACACCGCGAGGCCCGCGGGGGTTTCGGGGCATGCCGGCCCCGGGTCCGGTATGCAGGGGGAATGACGGAGAACAACGAGCAGGTCGCCGGGCTGCTGCTGGCCGCCGGCGGGGGGCGCCGCCTCGGCGGGCGCCCCAAGGCGCTGCTGACCCACCGGGGACACCCGCTCGTCGAACACGCGGTCGGGACACTGAGGGCGGGCGGCTGCACCCGGATCCATGTGGTGCTCGGCGCCGGGGCGGACGCCGTGCGCGAGCGGGCCCTGCTGCCCGGCTGTGTACTCGTGGACAACCCCGAATGGGCGCAGGGCATGGGCTCCTCGCTGCGGGCGGGCCTGGACTCGCTGGCCGGTACGGGCGCCCGGGCCGTGCTGGTGTCGCTGGTGGACCAGCCGGGCATCGGGCCGGAAGCCGTGGCCCGCGTACACGCCGCGTACACGTCGGAGGAGACGCTCGCGGCAGCCGCGTACGACGGGAAGAGAGGGCATCCGGTGCTGTTCGGCGCCCGGCACTGGGCGGGGATCGCCGCGACCGCGACCGGGGACCGGGGGGCGCGCGCCTATCTGAAGGCACACGAGGACGAGATCGCGCTCGTCGAGTGCGGGGACGTGGCACAGCCCTTCGACATCGACACGGAGAGCGACCTGGTCCACCTTGAGTGACTGGTCCACCTTGAGTGAACGGGGTGGCACCGAGCGCCACATTCCCTCGAAGCGGAGAATCTCGACGTCAACAAATTATTGAACTTCCACCATGAGGAAACTACTATCCACTGTTCAGAAGCGTCCGACTCTCCTCCGGGTCCCGTCGGCCGCTTCAGGTTCCGCTGGCACCCGGTGCCGCGGCGTACTCACGTCAGCTCGCTGAAGGAAGTGACAGTTCATGTCCGCACCAGCGCCGTCCCCGCTGGCCATCGTCGACGCCGAGCCCCTGCCCCGGCAGGAGGAGGTCCTCACCGACGCGGCCCTCGCCTTCGTGGCCGAGCTGCACCGGCGGTTCACGCCCCGGCGTGACGAGCTCCTCGCCCGCCGTGCCGAGCGCCGCGCCGAGATCGCCCGCACCTCCACGCTCGACTTCCTCCCGGAGACTGCCGCGATCCGCGCGGACGACTCCTGGAAGGTGGCGCCGTCGCCCGAGGCCCTGAACGACCGCCGCGTCGAGATCACCGGTCCCACCGACCGCAAGATGACCATCAACGCCCTCAACTCGGGTGCGAAGGTGTGGCTCGCGGACTTCGAGGACGCCTCCGCGCCCACCTGGGAGAACGTGGTCACCGGCCAGGTGAACATGGCCGACGCGTACACCCGCAGCATCGACTTCACCGACGAGCGCACCGGCAAGTCGTACGCCCTGAAGGCCCCCGAGGAGCTGGCGACCGTCGTCATGCGCCCGCGCGGCTGGCATCTCAACGAGCGTCACCTCGTCGACGCCGAGGGCACCCCGGTCCCGGGCGCGCTCGTCGACTTCGGCCTGTACTTCTTCCACAACGCCCAGCGCCTCCTCGACCTCGGCAAGGGCCCGTACTTCTACCTCCCGAAGACGGAGTCGCACCTGGAGGCCCGCCTCTGGAACGAGGTGTTCGTCTTCGCGCAGGACTACGTCGGCATCCCGCAGGGCACCGTCCGCGCGACCGTCCTGATCGAGACGATCACGGCGGCGTACGAGATGGAGGAGATCCTCTACGAACTCCGCGACCATGCCTCGGGGTTGAACGCGGGCCGCTGGGACTACCTCTTCTCCATCGTCAAGAACTTCCGTGACGGCGGGCAGAAGTTCGTCCTCCCGGACCGCAACGCGGTGACGATGACAGCCCCGTTCATGCGCGCGTACACCGAACTCCTCGTCCGCACCTGCCACAAGCGCGGCGCGCACGCGATCGGCGGCATGGCCGCGTTCATCCCCTCGCGGCGCGACGAAGAGGTCAACAAGGTCGCCTTCGAGAAGGTCAAGGCCGACAAGGACCGTGAGGCGGGCGACGGCTTCGACGGATCGTGGGTGGCCCACCCGGACCTCGTTCCGATCGCGATGGCGTCCTTCGACGCCGTGCTCGGCGACCGGCCGAACCAGAAGGACCGCCTGCGGGAAGACGTCGACGTGAAGGCGGCCGACCTCATCGCCGTCGACTCCCTCGACGCCAGGCCCACGTACGACGGACTCGTCAACGCCGTGCAGGTCGGCATCCGTTACATCGAGGCGTGGCTGCGGGGTCTCGGCGCGGTCGCCATCTTCAACCTGATGGAGGACGCGGCGACGGCTGAGATCTCCCGCTCGCAGATCTGGCAGTGGATCAACGCGGGCGTCGAGTTCGAGCACGACGGGAACATGGTGAAGGCCACGCCCGAGCTGACCCGCGAGATCGCGGACCGGGAACTGGCCGACATCCGCGCCGAGATCGGCGAGGAGGCCTTCACGGCCGGCCGCTGGCAGCAGGCCCACGACCTGCTGCTCACCGTCGCCCTCGACGAGGACTACGCGGACTTCCTGACCCTGCCGGCCTACGAGCAGCTGGCCGGCTGAACCGGAACAGCTTCGGACGCCTCACTTCTCCGAGTGGCCCAGGGACTTTTCCGGGGCCACTCGGTCGCGTACGAGGCGCTTGACGGCCGTCGGCTCCGGGAAGCCCTGCTCGCGGCGGTCCCAGACCACCTCGTCGTCGACCCGTACGACGAAGACGCCGCCGGTGCCGGGCTTGAGCGCGAGCTCCGTCAGCTCCTGCTCGAAGGTGGTGAGGAGTTCCTGGGCGAGCCAGGCGGCGCGGGGCAGCCAGCGGCACTGGGTGCAGTACTCGATCTGAACGCGGTGCGTGTTCTCAGGGGTCACGTTCTCAGTGTTCACGTTCTCGGTGGTCACGTTCTCAGAAGTCACGTGACCATTCTCGGCGGTCATCCGAGGTGTACCGACCCGTCGTGTTCCACCGCCGGCTTGCCGTGCAGGTCGGGGACCTGCTTGAGCCAGTCCGGCCGGCCCCGCCGGGTCTTCGCCGCGCGGTCCGCGTCCTCCGCGGCGAGCTGCTCGCGGGTGGGGAAGTCCGTGGGGAGCCAGGCCGCGGAGGCCCTGGCACGGGCGAGGAGATAGCCGACGTACGCCTCACGGGCCTCGTCCGGGGTCGCGAAACCGGGCTCGTCGGCGAGCCAGGCGTCGGGCACCTCGGCCGTGATCGCGCGCAGCAGTTCCTCCGTCACCTTGGGCGCGAGCTCGGCGTCCGCCGCGCGGGTGTCGGGGGTGTGGCCGCCGAGCGCGTGGCGCCGGAAGTCGTACGCCTTCTCCGGCTCGGAGGCGTCCCAGCGGTGGTGGAAGACCAGGGCCGCACCGTGGTCGATCAGCCACAGCCGCGGGGGTGCGACGCCGAGCGTGGGCCAGATCATCAGGTTCGAACTGTGCGTCGTACGGTCCACGTTGACCGTGAGGGCGTCCAGCCAGATGATCCTGCCCGCCTCCAGCGGATCGACGGGGAACGTCTTCGCGACCTCCGGGGTGAAGTCCTTGGCGCCGGACAGGTAGTCCATGCCGAGGTTCAGGCCCGCGCTGGCCCGGAGCAGGTCCTGGACCTCCTGGTGGGGCTCGTGCGCGCCGACCGCCGGGTCGAAGTGCACCAGCACCAGCTCGGGGAACCGCAGTCCGAGGGCGCGCGCCAGCTCGCCGACGATCACCTCGGCGACCAGCGCCTTGCGACCCTGCGCCGAGCCCGTGAACTTCACGACGTAGGTGCCCAGGTCGTCCGCTTCGACGATCCCGGGGACGGAGCCGCCCGCCCGGAGGGGTTCGATGTAGCGGGTCGCGCTAACGTTCCTCAGCATTTTCTCGGGCCACCTGCTTCATTGACCTTGCAATCCATGGACGACCTTGGAGCTGTCAAACAGCGGAAAGTGCCCGGCGTGAAGTGAGCATAGTAATCGAGGGCCGGTAATTGGGGGGCGTTCCCCCATGTGCCTCCCAGGTCCCGCGGGCACTGTGAGCAGGTCGATTCACACAACCGAGAGGGATTCCATGGGGAGAAAAGCGTTACTCCGGGTCTTGGTGGTCGCGGCGATGGCCGGTTCCGCGGTGACCTTGACCGGAGGGCCGGCGAGCGCGGCCACCGGTGTGTTCAAGAGCGGGACCAACATCGTCGTGAACGCGGCGCAGGGCCGCGCGAACAACATCACGGTCAGTCTGTCCGGGAGTTTCATCATCATCCGGGACACCTCCGACACCCTGACCGCCGGTCTCAACTGCACCCTCCTGACCAACGGC
Organism: Streptomyces phaeochromogenes; assembly: GCF_001418655.1. Classification (GTDB taxonomy): domain Bacteria; phylum Actinomycetota; class Actinomycetes; order Streptomycetales; family Streptomycetaceae; genus Streptomyces; species Streptomyces phaeochromogenes. The sequence continues at coordinate 8,547 of NZ_LIQZ01000279.1, forward strand.
ACGGTGGCCTGCCCGGTGGTCGTCAGCTCCGACACGGTCGTGGTCAACGCCGGGGACGGCAACGACACCATCACCAAGACCGCCAACGTCCGCAGTGAGCTGAAGGGCGAGTCGGGCAACGATGTCATCAATGGCGGCCCCAGCCCCGGCAGCAACAGCCTCAACGGCGGCACGGGCAACGACACCCTGAACGGCAGCGCCACCTTCGACCTCCTCATCGGCGGCACCGGTGCCGACCGGATCAGCGGCGGGGGCGGCACCAACGACGTCGTCAGCTACCTGGAGAGCGGCTCGGGCGTGGTCGTGGACATCGACAACGCCGCCGACGACGGCATCGGCGGGGAGGGCGACAACGTTCTCACCGACGTCGAGATCGTCTACGGCAGCCAGTTCGGCGACACGCTCACCGGGGGCACGGCGGGCGACATCCTGTCCGGCTTCGGGGGCAACGACCTCCTGGTGGGCGGCACGGGCAACGACACCCTGGTCGGGGGCGCCGGCAACGACACCCACAGCGGTGGAGCGGGCAACGACACCCTCGAAGGTGTCGACGGCGTGTTCGGCAACGACTCCCTCAACGGGGGCGCCAACACCGACACCTGCACCGCCGACACGAGCGACACGAAGAGCGCCTGCGAGGCCTGACCACCCGCATCCGCTGATTCCACCGTCACCGAATCCGTAGCCGCTGCCGCCTCGTCACTCGGGAGCGCCTGCCGCGAGCACCGGTTCCACCGCTCGCGGCAGGCGCTCCCGAGCCACTCCGGGGCCGCGGTGCCGGCCGCCGGTCGAGACGGTCGGGGTCACTGCCCGGCCGCGTACCGGCGTGCCAGGGTGATCAGGGCGGCCCGGCCGCTCCGATCGGTGCGGTTCCGGAGACTCGCGAGGTGCTTCTCGACGGTGCGTGGCGAGAGGAAGAGCTGCTCGGCGATCTCCTGGTTGCCGAGCCCCCGGCCGAGCAGGCGCAGCACCTCGTACTCCCGCGCGGTCACGCCCACCCGTCGCAGCTCCTGGGGAATCGTGTCGTGGCCCTCGCGGCGGCGGGCCACGGGAGAGCCCGCTTCCCGCAGCATGGCGCGGCAGGCGGCCGACACCCGTGTCGTACCCCGGTCGTGGAAGAACTGCTCGGCGGCGCGCAGCCACTCGACAGGCTGTCCCCAGCCGTCGGCGAGCGCCGCGGAAGCGCCCAGGCGCAGACACAGGTGACGGGCCAGCGGGATGGCGTCGGTCCCGGCCAGTGCTTCCTCGGCCGCCTTGGCGGCCTCGGCGGACCGGCCCTCGCGGCCCAGCAGCACGGCCCGGGACCATCCCGCGAACGGCCGGTCCCAGTGCACCTGGGTGAGCCGGTCCGCGACGGAACCGTCCAGCTCCGCCCAGCCGGCCGCGCCCCGTACGGTCCGCAGGAGCAGATAGGGGCCCAGGAAACCGGTGACCCCGCGCGTGCTGGGCAGTGCGCGCATGGCCCGGTCCGCCTCGGTGAACTCGGCCAGCGCGCGGTCGGGTTCCTCCCGCAGCAGGGAGCAGATGCCCTGGGCCCAGCCCCACACGGAGGTGTCGGCGTAGCCCCAGAGCGCTCCGGCGCTCCGTCCGGCCAGTGCGCTCTCCATGGTGTGCAACGCGGCCTGGAGTTTCTGCCGATCACCACGTGAGGCGGCGATGATGGCGTCCACTCCGACGCCGATCAGCTGTACCTCGGGCAACCGCAGCCGGTGGGCCGTCGTCCGGAGCCGCCGGGCGGACTCCAGGGCGCTGTCGTGCTCGTCGCGCAGCACATGTGCCTGTGCCAGATGCATGTCGGCCCAGGCCGTCATGAGCACCGCACCGGTCTCCTCGGCAGCCTTCCGTGCGGCCAGCAGCCGATCGGTTCCGGTGGCCCGGATCCGGTCGAGGACGCCGAGTTCCAGCAGGCCTCGTATCCGCCAGACCGGCAGCGCGTGGGTCTCGGCCGTGGCCACCAGGCGTTCGAACACGTTCTCCGCCTCGGCCAGGTCCTGGGGCCGCAGGCAGTACCCGAGCATGTTCAGCGCCTTGCAGCTCACCTCCGGCAGTCCGACGGCCTCGGCGGTCGCCACGGCCCCTTCGGCCAGGGCCCTGGCGCTCTCCAGCCGGTCCGGGCGCCGCGAGTTGAGCACCAGGTGCGCGGCGACCGCGTCCAGGGCGGCGCGGGACGCGGGGTCGGGCTCGGCTCCGAGCAGTTCCCGTGCCCGCCGGACGGCGGTCAGGCCCTCCTCCCACTGCTGCGCGGTGGCGGCGGCCCTCGCCCGGGTCAGGAAACCGGCCGCGCGGCGGGCGGGCGGCGCGCCCCACGCGGTCAGGACACCGTCCAGCCGGTCGCCGAGCTCCGGTACGCGCTGGACATCGCCCGTGAGGACGAGGGTCCCCAGTAACTCCTCCAGCAGTCCGGCCACTGCCTCGGGCGAGGCGTCCGCGGCGCGGGAGGTCAGCTCCAGGCCCCGGTCGAGGAGTTCCACCGCGGTCAGCAGAGCGCCCCGCAGGACCGCCTGCCGGCCGGCCCGGGTGAGCAGCACTGCCGCCCGGGCCCGCTGCCCGCCGGCGACACACAGCTCCGCGGCCAGGCGGTACAGGTCGTCACCCGAGTCACCGCCGATCAGACCGTGCGGCTCCGCGGCCCGCCGGGCGGGACGGCCCGCGTCCCGGGGCCCCGGCCCTGCCCCGTCGACGGACTCGGCCGCGTCAACGCCCTCGATGGCGTCGGCGGACTCGATCACGCCGGCGGACTCGATCGCGTCGGCCGCGGCGAGACAGAGTGCCGCCCGTTCCACGGGCAGCAGCCGGTGGGTGATGGCGTCGGCGGTCAGGGCGTGGCGGAACGTGTGCCAGCCGGGCTCCTCCGCGGTGGCGCCGTCGGTGACCAGTTGGGCGCGTGCCGCATGGCGCAGCTGGCGCAGTGCCGTCGCCCGGTCGAGCCCTGCGACGCGGGCGGCGATGTCCACGGGGAAGCGCCTGCCCAGGACGGCCGCCGCTTCCAGGAGCGCGACGCCGGGCGGTTCCAGGTGGTCCACGCGCTGAAGGACGGCGGCGGCGACCGTCGCGGGCACGTGGGCGTTCAGCGAGCCGGTCACCGCCCAGCCGTCACCCCGCCGCCGAACGAGGTTGCCGCTGTCGACCATGGCGGTCAGCAGTTCCTCCACGACGAAGGGGACACCTTCGGAGACGGCGTGCAGCCGGTCAAGTACGGCTGCCGGTACGTTGCCCGCGTCGTCGTGGCCCAGACAGCGGGCGGCCAACTCCGCGGTGTGGGCGGAGCCGAGGCGGGCGAGGCGCAGGGTGCGGGCCGTACGGCGGGACGCGGCGGCCTCGGCAAGGTCGAGGGCCGGTCCGGGCCCACCGCGCAGGGTGGCCAGCAGGACGGCCCGCCGGCCGGGAAGGTTGTCCGTGAGGTAGTCGACGATGGTGAGCGTGTCGGCGTCCGCGTCGTGCAGGTCCTCCAGCACCAGAACACAGCCGCCGGTGCGTCCGAGGGCCCCCATGAGCCGCAGCACCGCCTCGGCGTAGCCCACCAGCGGCGCACCGTCCTGCGGCGCCAGCCCGCACAGTCGCGACAGCAGCGGCTCGTACGGGCCCAAGTCCCCGTCGGCGGGCGCCCCTTCGCCGCGCAGCCCGGAGAACACGGCCTCCGCCAGCGGGCGCAGCGGCACCGCGCGCCCGGCGGACGCGGCCCGACCGCGAAGCACCCGTAACCCGGTGCGTACGGCGGCGTCCGCGGCCTCCTCGACGAGGCGTGACTTGCCGATGCCCGGCTCGCCCAGCACGAACACCGAGGAGCCCCGCCCCTCGCCCGCCGATCGGACGGCCGCGGTCAGAAGATCCCGCTCCGGTTCTCTGCCGACCAGTACCGATGACGACAACGACGACACTCAGGCCCCCTGCGCCCTCTTCCGGGATGCCCCCACCCGGCACCCGTCGAAAGCTCCTTCGAATCCACACAGCGTAGTACCCACGAGCCACAGGAACCGCACAACTACATGGGGGCACTTCCCCGATGTCCGCGGCTGCCGACGGGCGGCAGGCTCTACTCCAGCAGGGCAGGGGGGACAGGGCATGGCCCGGGGGACATGCCCTGCCTGCTGTTCTTTCATCGATGGGGGTCGCCACATGTCTTCAACACCGTCAATGCCGTCAATGCCGCGTGCCCGCGTATGGATCACCACCGGGCTTCTGAGCCTGGCCCTGTGCGGGTGCTCGTCGCTCACCGGAGGCACGGACGGAGGCTCGGGAGGCGACAACGGCGGTTCGTCGACGACGAGTTCGGCGGCGGACGGCCCGGAGGTACCGGCGACCTCGCTGGACCTGGAGCGGGTGTGCACGGACGGCCTCGGCTACTCGGGGATGCCCGCCTACGACCGTACGAAGAAGACCGTGCACCCGGCGATGCTCATGAACAACCCCGGTGACACCTGGTCGCAGTTCGAGCCGCCCGCCGGCGACTTCCCCAAGGGCTGGATCCTCGGCTACTCGGACAAGCCGGCCGACGCCGAGCTGGTCGTCTGCGTCGAACGCACCAAGGCGAGCCCGACCGGCAAGAAGTGCGACATGGAGAGCGACGACGGCAAACCGTTCACCGTCAGTACGTACAACACCTCGTACCGCCTGAAGGTCGTCGAGGCGCGCACGGGCGAGGAGTTGTACAAGCACACGGGTGAGGCCAAGTCCGACGAGTGCCCGATGTACATCTTCACCTCGGAGGGCGAGGACAAGGACAAGCACTACAACGAGGTTCGGCCGAAGGACTACCGGAAGCGCGTACAGCCCTTCATCGCGCCGTAGCCTTCACCTCGGCCGTCCCGCCGCAACTGTCATCCCGGCCGTCCCCGTCGCCTCTCCCCCGGAGGACAGCGTGCCCGACACGACCACTGCCACCACCGTCGATCTCACCGAGCTCAGCGTCGCCAGCGGTGGCTCCCGTCGGCTCACCGGCCATCTCACCCGGCCCGTGGGGGCGGGCCCCTGGCCCGGGGTCGTCGTGGTCCATGAGGCGCTGGGCGTCAATGATGTGATGCATCGTCAGACGGAGCGGCTGGCGAAAGCCGGGTACCTGGTCGTCATGCCGGACCTGTTCACCGACGGAGGGACCGTCCGCTGCCTGGTGCCGACCTTCCGGGCCGCCCTGTCCGGACACGGCCGTGCCTTCCACGACATCGAGGCGGCCCGCACCCATCTCGCCCAGGATCCCGACTGCACCGGGCGGATCGGCATCATCGGCTTCTGCATGGGCGGTTCCTTCGCCCTCCTCGCCGGGAACGACGGCGAGTTCGACGCCGCCTCCGTCAACTACGGCCGTCTGCCGAAGGAGCCCGACAGGGCACTCGCCGGTTCCTGCCCCGTCGTCGCGAGTTACGGTGCCCGCGACCGTACGCTGCCGGGCACGGCCCGCAAGCTGGAGGCGTCCCTCGACCGGCTCGGCGTCGTCCACGACGTCAAGGAGTACCCGGAGGCCGGGCATTCGTTCCTCAACGACGCCGAGATCGGGCCACGCGCGCTGCGTCCGCTGATGCGTGTCGCCGGAATCAGGCCGCACCCGGAGTCCGCCGTCGACGCGTGGCGGCGCATCGACGACTTCTTCGCCACCCACCTCAAGGCGGAAGACCAAAAGGGCTGACTCAGGCATCTACTTCCCGCTGCCCGCCGCGTCCGGCGTGCGCAAGGGGTTCGGGACGGGCAGATAGCGGGCGTCGGCGCCGTCCGCGCCGGTCCAGCGCAGCAGCAGATTCGTCTTGCCTGGCAGGGCCGGGGCCCGGAGCAGTCCGGCCGCCTCGGGCAGCTCCGCGTCGCACCGCGTCAGCTCTCGTCGTACGGGACCCCAGAGCTCCAGGCCCGGGTACCGCTCCCCCAGCGCCTCCGCGATCTCCAGGAGGTTGTTGACGACCAGGCAGTACACCAGCCGCTCCCACCCGTCCGCGCGCGTCACCTCGGGCAGCAGTTTCACGCCCTCCGCGTCGCGGAACAGCGCCCGCACCGGCATCTTGTCGGCGTCCACGGCGACCACCGTGTTCTGCAGATGCGCTTCGAGTACGACCCCGTGCCGGGCGAACAACTCCAGGGCGGGCGGCACGACTTGGCGCAGATACGCCGACCACCAGGCGGCCGGGTCGGCGAGGCCGTCGAGGGGGTTGCCCTCGAAGGTCTCCGTCAGCGCAGCCGCCAGAACCGGGGTCGCTCCGGGGGTCACATGGGTGCGCAGCCCGTCGCGTACGAGGACGGCGAGCTCCTCGAAGGCGAAGTCCGCGGTGCGGTAGCCGCGGTCGCTCAGCCAGGCCGCGGGGGTACCCGTGGCCGCGAAGGCCGAGGTCACCGCCGTGTCCGTGCGGCGCAGCCGGAGGAGGTCGTGGCGCCAGAGGCGGCGGATGTCGTTGGTGATGCGGACGTCGAGGCTGAACTTCAGGAAGAGGTCGGTGGCGGGGACGTACAGCGTGCGGATGGCCGCCGTCGGCCAGGCCGTCCACGCGGAGGGGCCCAGCCGTACGAGGCGGCCGTCCGCGAAGGCCTCGCGGATCTCCGGGCGGGCGCCGACGAGGTCGAGCTGCCAGGGGTGGACGGGCAGGAGGCGATAGCCGGGCGGGGCCTCGCCCAGCGCGTCGAGCGCGCTCGTGTCACCGTCCTCCAGGCACACGTCCTCCCTCAGCCCCAGGAGCACCAGCGGGAAGCGGGTGTAGGCCTCGGGGGCGTACGGAATCCAGCCGGAGACCGGGCCGCCGCCGCGGGCCTTGGGGGCGGGATGGTAGGGATGTCCGGTGATCAGGGACTGTTCGGAACGCCGGTACAGGTCGTCGGGCGGGGTCGTCCCCTCCCGGGCGGTCAGGATCGCCGCCACCGCGTCCCGGCTGTCGGTCATCTCGATGGGCAGTTCGAGGTTGGACAGGCCGGTGTGCCCGCGGAGGACCTCGGCGGTGAGTTTGACCAGTTCCGCGTGGCTCAGGCGCTGCCAGGCACCGGCGGCGTACACCTCCGGCTCGGCGGGGCGGCGTCCGGCGCGCACCCGCAGGAGCCGGCCCCCGGCCGGCAGCCGGTACACGCGCCGGTCTCCGGGCGCCCCGGGCCCCGGGGCGGGCTCGCCGAGCTCCCGCAGCAGACAATTGAGCAGCGGTACCGCCGCGTACGCATCGGCTGCTTCGCCGATGCCGTCCCCGGGGTGCATGGGTGGCATGGGGTGCATGAGGTCCACGCGATCCGTTCGTTGCGTACGGTGCCCTGGCGCTCAGTATGTCCGGCGTTGTACCCGGCCGCGACGCCGTCCCCACACCCTAGGAGCCCTCTGTGCACCCTCCCCGCACCCCGGCCGAGACCGAGGCCGTTCTCGCCGCCGAGCTGCGCACGGTACGCCCCGCTCTGCTGTCCCCCTACGCGGTCGAACTCCCCGGTGCCCGCGCGGCCGTGCTGACCCGGCTGTGGCGCGGACTCGTCCATGAGCCGCTGCCGTGGGTCACCAGCCGGGAGCCGGCGGGGCACGACGGGCTGGTGCTCCGCCTGGCCGACGGGCGTCGTCTGCACGGCCCGGTCCCGGACGCGTACGCGACGGCCGCCGCCGTCAGGGAGGTCGAGCTGGACGGGACGGCGTACCGCCACCCGGCCGCACTCATGACGGCACTCGGGCTGCCGCACGGGCACGCCTTCGCCGTCGAACTCGGCCACAGCGTCGCCTCGTTGGCCCTCTCCCGCGCCAACCAGCCCCCGATGAGCTCTCCTTTCACGTCATGGGGATGGGAACAGCGAGTCGTGGACGGGCATCCGTTCCACCCCAACTGCCGCTCCCGGCCCGGCTTTTCGGTGGCCGAGCAGCTGGCGTACGCGCCGGAGCACCGGGCGGAGGTCGAGCTGGGGCTGGTGGCCGTGCCCGAGGGCGGCTGCCTGGTGGGCGGGGAGTGGCCGTACCGGGAGGCGGGGCGCGTGCTGATCCCCGTACATCCGTGGCAGGCGCTCCATGTGCTGAAGGACGAGCGGGCGGTCGGGGCGGGCGTCGACGGGGAGAGCCTGGCCGCGCATCCCCTGATGTCCCTGCGCACGCTGGCCCTGCCGGACGGACCGCACGTCAAGACCGCGCTCAGCGCCCGGCTGACCTCCTCCGTGCGGGACATCTCGGTGTACTCGATCGAGTCGTCGGCGGCCGTGTCGGCGTTCATGGAGGCGATGGCCGGGCGTCTGGACGGGATGCTGCACATCACCCGGACGCTCGGCGCGATCACCGCCAACACCCCTGATCTGGCAGCGGTGTTGCGAGAGTCCCCGGACGTGTACGCGGGAGCGGGCGAGCGGGTCGTCCCGGTCGCCGCTCTCGCCTCGACCGTGCTGCCCCAGTCCCCGGCCTGGCTGGCCGAGTTCAGCCGCCTCGCGCTCGCCGTCGGGCTGCGTCTGCTCGACCTGGGTGTGGCCCTGGAGGCGCACGGCCAGAACCTGCTGGTGGTGCTCTCGCCCGCGGGCGCCCCGCTGCGGCTCGTCTACCGCGACCTGGCCGACATCCGGATCAGCCCGGCGCGGCTGGCCCGCCACGGCGTTCCGGTACCGGATCTGACGGGCCGTATCGTCACGGACGACGAATCCGTCCTGCGCGCCAAGCTCTTCGGCTCGCTCGTCGCGGGCGCACTGGCAGCTACGGCAGGTTCCACGTCCGCGCTGCGAGAGGCGCTGTCCGCGGCCGTACGGGATCTGCCGCGTACCCCGGATCTCGTGGCGCTGCTCGAAGAGCCGCTGCCCGCCAAGGCGTTGACGACGATGCGGCTGTCGCCGGAGCGGCCGGGGGACATCTGGGCGCGGCTGCCGAACCCGCTTGTGGACCCGGATCGTTGACCCGACCCGGCCCTCGCCCCACCTCTCGTTTTGATGCGCGACGCCATTGATCAATAGGATCCGGCGATGATCACAAGACAACGGCTGGCGGTGGGCGCCTGCGCCCTGCTCGCCGCCCTGACGGCCGGGATCGCCCTCCCGGCCGGAGCCGTCGCCGGCGAACCCACGGGTGACGCAGCACCCAAGGTGGACCTCGTCCTCGACGTCAGCGGTTCGATGCGCGCGCGGGACATCGACGGACAGACGCGGATGGCCGCGGCGAAGCAGGCCTTCAACGAGGTCCTCGACGCGACACCCGAGGAGGTCCAGCTCGGCATACGGACACTCGGCGCCAACTACCCCGGCGACGACCGCAAGACGGGCTGCAAGGACACCGAACAGCTCTACCCCGTCGGGCCGTTGGACCGTACGGGGGCGAAGACCGCGGTCGCGACCCTCGCGCCCACCGGCTGGACCCCGATCGGCCCCGCGCTCCTCAAGGCGGCCGACGACCTGGAGGGCGGCGAGGGATCCCGCCGTATCGTCCTCATCAGTGACGGCGAGGACACCTGCGCCCCGCTGGACCCGTGCGAGGTGGCGCGGGAGATCGCCGCCAAGGGGATCGGCCTCACCATCGACACGCTCGGTCTGGTGCCGAACACCAAACTGCGGCAGCAGCTGAGCTGTATCGCGGAGGCGACCGGCGGAACGTACACGTCGATCGAGCACACCGACGAACTCACCGACAAGGTCAACCAGTTGGTGGACCGGGCCGCCGACCCGGTGGTCACCCCGGTCGCCGTGGACGGCGCCGACGCATGTGCGCAGGCGCCCACGCTCAAGTCCGGGCTCTACACCGACCGCGAGGAGTTCGGGCAGCACCGCTGGTACCGCGTGGACGTCCCGGCGGGCTTCGAGCTGCGCGCGTCGGTGAGCGTGGCGGCCGACCGTCAGGTCAACCGCGACTACGGGGTGTCGCTGCGGGCGGTGACCGCGAGCGGGCGCGAGATCGTGCGCGGCGAGTCGACCGGCTCCGGCCGGACCGACGTCATGTCCGCCGGTCTGCGCTACCCGAAGGCGGAGGGCGAGGACGACGACGATTCCGACAGCAAGCCCGCGGCCGAGGCCGTGTGTCTGCAGGTCGCCAACTCCTTCTCGGCGGCCTCCGGCGTCAAGACCACGCCCGGACTGCCGCTCGAACTGACCGTGGACGTCGTCGACGCTCCCGACACATCGAGCGACGTGGCCTCCTTCGGCCTCGGTCGCGGCTGGTGGCTGCTCGGCGCACTGGTGCTCACCGGCTTCCTCGCGGGTGTGCTGTGGGGCTGGGTTTCCCGCTGGCGGGTCGCGGTCTGGAGGACCAACTGATGCGTACCACTCGTGTATTGAGCAGTCTCCGTGTGGTGAGTGGCGTCCGCGCGGGCGGTACCGGGCGGGCAGGCCGTGTCGTCCGTGCGGTGGGTGCGGGGCTGCTCGTGCTGGGGGCCGCCGCGTCCCCCGCGGTCGCCGACTCCTCCCCCTCCGCGAGCCCGTCCGACGACGGCGCCGCGCCCACCTCGGCCGGTACGTCGTTCCGTACGGCGACCGAGGTCGACCAGGGGCAGCAGGCGACCGCGAGCGCGTCCATGGGCGACTACCTGTACTGGTCGTTCCCGGCCGACGCGGGGCAGCGGCCCACCGTGAAGGCGACGGTGAAGCTGCCCGACGCGCACGCCTCCGCGACCTGGCAGGTCGACGTGTACGACGGACTGCGCCGCCGCCAGGCGTGCCAGTACGGGGCGCAGACGCGGACGGCCGCCCAGGACGCGGCCTCCGTGGAGCTGTCCTGCACGCTGCGTACGGTCCGGGCCTGGTCCGAGCCGTGGGCCGACGACCCGTTGCCGGGCACGTACTACGTCCGGCTGACCACCGTCGGTCTCAAGGCGGCCGACCTCGGGCTGCCGGTGAGCGCCGAGGTCCAGGTCGACTCGAAGGACGTCGGCGGGGCGGCGGCGGTGGACGGCTCGCTGGCCGAGCCGCTCGTCCCCGGGGTCGCCGTGGCGGCCAAGGGCGGCGACAGCGACGAGGACTCCGAGACTTCCGTCGCCGTGCTGTCCAGCATCGAGCCCGATGACGGGTGGGCCTCCGGCTGGTGGTCCGACCGTTGGGTGTGGACCGGGGTGGGTGGTGTGCTGGCGGCGCTCGCGGGGGTTGGCGGGTACACGCTTACGCGGGGAGCGGGGCGGCCTCGGCGGGTTCCGCCGAGCGCCTGAGCGCTCCGCTAGATGGCCGGTTGTCATCTGCGGGTCGGCTGTGGCTGGTCGCGCAGTTCCCCGCGCCCCTTACGGGGCGCTGGTGCGCAGCGGGCTCTGACCGATCCCGCGTAAGCGCATCACAAAGACAGGCCCGTCGCGCCAACTCCATGGTGCGGCGGGCCTTTTGGCGTCCCGGGGACTGGGTCAGGGGTCAGGGGTCAGGCGTCCCGGAGTGTCTTCGCCAGGGGGCTTTCGCCCGTCACCGTGACGCGGCCGTCCCGTACCGCGTCGAGGAGGGCCAGGTCGCCATTCGCGAGTGCTGCGCATGCCTCGGCGTCGAGGGAGAGGCCGGCGTCGGGCTCCTCGGGGGCCGGGCCCTCTCCGTAGACCGGGCCGTCCGGCGCGCCCAGCCGCACGTAGAACTCCCCTTCATCGAGCCGGACTTGGACGACGCCGTCGCCAAGTCCCTCCAGGGAGCGCAGCAACGGCAGGGCGAACCAGTGGGCGCGTACAGCGTCGGTGGGGCGGCGTTCCGCCAGCAGGGGTGCGCCCCACTCTCCGAGCGCCTGGAGGACGGGCAGCAACTCGCGCCCACGGGCGGTGAGTTCGTACACGTTCGCCGCTCCCGGCGGCGGCAGCCGGCGCCGGGTCGCCAGGCCGTCCCGCTCCATGTCCTTGAGCCGGGAGGCGAGGACGTCCGTGCTCACGCCGGGCAGATCCGCGTGCAGGTCGGTGTAGCGGCGCGGACCGGCCAGCAGCTCGCGGACGATCAGGAGGGTCCAGCGGTCACCGAGGGCATCGAGGGCCCGGGCAGCGGAACAGTACTGGTCGTAGCTTCGGCGAGGTGACATGCGACGCAGTCTAGACAACTTGTTGGACTTTCCAAGCTCGTACTTGGTAAAACCAAGCAACACACGAAACCGGAGGGGCGAGCGCGCATGGAGTTCCGGCAGTCGAACAAGCTCAGCGAGGTCTGTTACGAGATCCGGGGCCCGGTGATCGAGCACGCCGACGCGCTGGAGAAGGCAGGCCACAGTGTGCTGCGCCTGAACACCGGCAACCCCGCGCTCTTCGGCTTCGAGGCGCCGGAGGAGATCCTCCAGGACATGATCCGGATGCTGCCCCAGGCGCACGGCTACACGGACTCGCGCGGGATCCTCTCGGCCCGCCGGGCCGTGGCGGGGCGCTATCAGACGCTGGGCCTGGAGGTCGGCGTCGACGACGTCTTCCTCGGCAACGGCATCTCCGAGCTGATCTCGATGTCCGTACAGGCACTGGTCGAGGACGGCGACGAAATCCTCATCCCCGCCCCGGACTTCCCCCTCTGGACGGCCGTCACGACCCTCGCGGGCGGCAAGGCGGTCCACTACCTCTGCGACGAACAGGCCGACTGGTACCCGGACCTGGACGACATGGCGTCGAAGATCACGGACCGCACCAAGGCCGTGGTCATCATCAACCCGAACAACCCCACCGGCGCGGTCTATCCGAAGGAGATCATCGAGGGCATCCTCGACCTCGCGCGCCGGCACGGCCTGATGGTCTTCGCCGACGAGATCTACGACCAGATCCTGTACGACGACGCCGTGCACCACTCCGTCGCCGCACTCGCCCCCGACCTGGTGGTGCTGACCTTCTGCGGCCTGTCGAAGACGTACCGGGTGGCCGGCTTCCGCTCGGGCTGGCTGGTGATCACCGGTCCGAAGCAGCACGCGAAGAACTACATCGAGGGCCTCACCATGCTGGCCTCCATGCGGCTGTGCGCCAACGCGCCCGCGCAGTACGCCATCCAGGCCGCGCTCGGCGGCCGGCAGTCCATCCACGAGCTGACCGCTCCGGGCGGGCGTCTGCACGAACAGCGCACCGTGGCCTGGGAGAAGCTCAACGAGATCCCCGGCGTCTCCTGCGTGAAGCCGAAGGGCTCGCTCTACGCGTTCCCACGCCTGGACCCCAAGGTGCACAAGATCCACGACGACGAGAAGTTCGTCCTGGACCTGCTGCTCCGGGAGAAGATCCAGGTCGTCCAGGGCACCGGCTTCAACTGGCCGACCCCCGACCACTTCCGCATCCTCACCCTCCCGCACGCCGACGACCTGGACGCGGCGATCAGCCGGATCGGCCGGTTCCTGAGCGGCTACCGGCAGTAGGGAGCGGTCCGGCAGCGCGGTCCGGCAGCCCGCTTCGTGGGCCTGCGGCGGGGCGATGTCAGACCCGGGTCGTAGTCTTCGAATGGGCCCGCTGATCGCCTGGATCGCCGCGTGGACCCCCTTGTCGACGGACCGGGAAGGAGCGCGCCATGACACGACCGCCGACCGCCGCGCAGCGGCGCGTCATCGACGCGGCCGATCCCGTGACCGGGCGGCTCAGAGGTACGGAGAGCCAGCTCGCGGCGCTGGTGAAGCGAGAGCTCGCGTTCCGGCATCCGCGTCCGCCGCACGACCACTTCCTGACGCCCGCCGGGCATCGGGTCCGCGAGGAGACCGCCACCGCGGCGGCGAGCGCTCCGGAAGCCGCCGGGCCCACCCGGGAACACGCCCGGGAACCTGCCCGGGAGTCCTCGGAGTCCTCCGGGGTGTTCGCCGCCCGGGTCGGCGGCGAGGAGGGCATCGACACCGGCCCGTCGCGCATACGTGAGGTGCACAGCGCCTGGCAGGGGCTGCTCGAACTGCGCCGCATGACCAATCCGCACGGGGTCGTGGACCGGCCGTGCGCGTGGGAGCGTACGCATCTGGTGCAGGCCGCCGCGCTCGCGCTGGAGGCGGCGGGGCACCGGCCGGCGGGCGCGGACACGGACGCCGAGGGGTACCGGGTGCGGGCGACGCCCCAGCCGGAGGCCGTCGCCGTGCGCGGGCCGGACGCCGGGGCCCTGCGGGAGTGCGCGGCGACGCTGGAGCAGGCAGGCTGGCAGGTGGGCGAGCACACGGAGCCGCGTACGGGCGCGCGGTATCTGCTGGCTTCGCCGCGACGGACGTGACAGCCCGACAGACGTGACGGCCCCCGAATGCCGTACGACATTCAATGGTTGACGCCCTTGAGCAACCGCTCAGTACGCTTGCGCCCATCTGACTGCCGTTGAAGCTGTTGAAGGAGTTGAGGGAGAAGTCATGGCCGAACCGTTTTCCGTCCCGGTGACCGTGCGTGGGTACGAGACCGATGTCCAGGGGCACGTGAATCAGGCCGTGTACGTGAACTACGCGGAGCACGCCCGCTGGTCGTTACTGCAGGCCGCGGGGATCAGCCAGGCCGGTCTGGCGGCCAAGGGCGTGGGCCCGGTGTCGCTGGAGATGACCGTCCGCTACCGACGGGAGCTGCGGGCCGGTGACGAGGTCGAGGTGACCTGCGATTTCATCTGGGGCGAGGGCAAGACGTTCCGCGTCGAGCAGACGATCCGCAAGTCCGACGGCACCGTCGCCGCCGAGATCACGGGGGTCGGCGGCCTGATGGACCTCAAGGAGCGAAAGCTGGTGGCCGACCCGAGGGACTACTTCCGCGCACTGGCGTCGGACCCGGCCCGGTTCGGACTCTGAGCAGCCGCGCCCTCCAGGGACGCGGGGAACTGCGCGACAAGCCGCGACGCCCCCGCAGACAACCACAAGGCCCACATGCCCGGCTTACAGCGGAGCGCCCAGCTCCGGCCGGTGCTCGGCGTCGTACGACGCGCGCGCCTCGGCGATCGTGACGCGATGCCGCTCCGCCCAGTCGGTCAGACCGAGCAGGCTGGCGTGCAACTCACGGGCCACCGGCGTGAGTTCGTACTCCACCTTCGGCGGGACCGTCGGGTGGACGGTGCGTGTGACGAGTCCGTCGCGCTCCAGATTGCGCAGGGTCAGCGTGAGCATGCGCCGGCTGATGCCCTCGACGCTGCGCTCCAGCTCGGTGAAGCGGATCGGGCCGTGAGCGGCGGCCACGATGATCATCACGCTCCATTTGCCCGCGACCCTGTCAAGAACTTCCCGGACCGGGCAGCCCTCCGCGTGCACGACCTGCGACGTAACACCGGTGTTCCCCTGGGACATTGAAGTGCCTCCTTACGCCGGTCTCCATGGTCACCCACGATATCCCCCGTTACAAGTCGTGCACCTATGGAACAACCTGCAGCGATACGGAGGGCCAAGGCCATGTCGTCCCGGAACGGGTCACCCACAGAGCGAACCGCGCCGCACCCGGAGCAGAGTCCGGCACAGCGAACGTACTCCCGTTGGGCGTCCCTCGTCGTGCTCTGCGCGGGCACGCTGATGACGATCCTGGACGGCAACATCGTGACCGTCGCGATGCCCGCGATCCAGAGCGACCTCGGCTTCTCTGCCCCGGGACTCGCCTGGGTCGTGAACGCCTACCTGATCCCGTTCGGCGGGCTGTTGCTGCTCGTGGGGCGGCTCGGTGATCTGGTCGGCCGGAAGCGGATGTTCGTGGCGGGGCTCGTCGTGTTCACCGTCGCGTCCGTGCTGTGCGGGGTCGCCACCGGCCAGGGCATGCTGATCGCGGCGCGGGCGCTGCAGGGCGTCGGCGGGGCGATGACCTCGGCCGTGGTGCTGGGCATGCTGGTCGCGCTCTTCCCCGAGCCGCGCGAACAGGCCAAGGCGATCGCCGTGTTCAGCGCGGTCGGCGCGGCGGGCGGCGCGCTCGGCACGTTCCTCGGCGGGGCGCTCACCCAGGCGCTCAACTGGCACTGGATCTTCCTGATCAACCTGCCGATCGGGATCGTCGCCTGGGTCGCGGCCCTTCGCATCCTCGCCCCCGACCGCGGCGCCGGGCTCGGCAAGGGCGCCGACTACCCGGGTGCCGCGCTGGTCACCGGCGCGCTGATGCTCACGGTGTACGCGATCGTGGGCGCCGGCGAACGCGGGCTGGGCGCAACGCTCGTGCTGGGGGCCGTCTCCGTCGCGCTCTTCGTCGCCTTCACCCTGCGGCAGGCGCGGGCCGCCCGTCCGCTGCTCCGGCTGCGACTGTTCCGCTCACGCCTGCTCGCCGGCGCGAACGGGGTGCAGATCCTGATGGTCGCGGCGATGTTCGGCTTCCAGTACATCGGGGCGCTGTACCTCCAACGCGTGCTGGGCTTCGGCGAGTTGATGACCGGTACGGCGTTCCTGCCCGCGCCCGTCCTGATCGGGGTACTGATGCTGGGCCTGTCCGCGCGGACGATCGGCCGCTTCGGCCCGTACCGCGTGCTGCTCGCCGGGCTCGTACTCATCACGGCCGGGATGGCGCTCCTGGCACGTGTACCGGCCGACGGTTCGTACGTCGTCGACGTGCTGCCCGCGATGCTGCTCCTCTCCGCCGGGTTCGCGGCGGCGATGCCCGCGGTGACCGGGCTCGCGATGTCCGGCGCCCTGGAGGAGGACGCGGGCCTGGCGTCCGGCCTCTTCAGCACCACCCAGGTGGTGGGCGGTTCCCTGGGCCTCGCCGCCCTCACGACCCTCGCGGCGAGCCGCACGGACGGCCTCGTGCACGGCGGCACGGCACTCGCCACGGCGACCGCGGACGGATACCGGCTGGCGTTCGCGGTCGGTACGGGGATCGCGCTGGCGGGGCTGGCGCTCGCGGCGGGGGTGCTGCGGCCGGGACGCGAGCCGGCCTCGGAACCGGTGAAGGCCGAGGCCCGGGAACGTGTGCAGCAGAGGCAGTGAGGTAGGGGGCTCATGCCCGGAGCGCGGCTGTGGGGAAGGCTCCCCACAGCCGCGCTCCCGCGTATCAGCTCCGCGTATCAGCTCCCGCGTGTCAGCTCTTGCGTGTCAGCTCTCGCCGAACGCCGCCCTGTGGTCCACCGCCCACTCCCGGTACGTACGGGGCGGCCGGCCCAGCACCTGCCGCACCTCCTCCGTGACGACGGCGTTGCGACCACCGCGTACGTAGGCGCTGCCGGCCAGCACACCCTCCGCGTACTCCGTGTTCATGCCCCACTCGGTCAGCCGGGCGCGGGACTCGTCCGGAGTGAGGTCCTCGGTGACGACCGGGCGGCCGAGTACGTCGGCGAGTACGGCTGCCTGGTCGGGGACGCTCAGCAGCTCGGTTCCGGTGAGCGTGTAGGTGTGGCCCGCGTGCCGCGCGGAGAGCAGGGCCTCCACGGCGACCTCGGAGACGTCGCGCGGGTCGATGACACCCTGCAGGCCGTCGCCCGTCATGTTCGGTACGGGTTCGCCGGCCCGGATGGCCTCGGCCCAGCTCAGGGTGTTCGAGGCGAAGGCCGAGGGGCGCAGGACCGTCCACTCCAACCCGCTTTCCCGTACGGCCTGTTCGCCCGGGAGGTGCCAGGAGCCGACCCTGCCGACGGCGGGGTCGCCGGTGCCGATCGCCGACAGCTTCACGACGCGGTGCACGCCCGCCGCGCGGGCCTGTTCGACCAGGGCACGGTCGCGGTCCGCGTCGTCCGGGCCCAGGACGCCGACGAGGAACACGGCCGAGGCGCCGGACATGGCCGCGTCCACGGACGCGGGGTCGAGGTAGTCCCCTCGCACCACCTCGACCGCCGCCTCCGCCCCTGACCCTGACCCGTCGGGCACCCGGGCCCGGGCCTTGGCCTTGGCCTTGGACGGGTCGCGGGTCAGTGCGCGGACCTTCTCCCCGCGCTGTGCGAGCTGCCGTACGACTTCGCTGCCGATGGTGCCCGTGGCACCGGTGATGAGGATCATGGACACCAGCGTGGCGAGCGGGTGGCCGGAAGCTCTAGGAAATTCCGGCACGGTTGGGCAGGCCGTACGGCTGTCCGGCGCGTCTACGGTGGACGGGTGACCAACGACGTTGCCGAGCGCACCCTTTCCGCCCCTGACGCGTTGCGGCCGTGGATCGACGGGATCGAGATCGGGGCGGCGGTCGGCGGCGATGTCGGCAGCGATGGTGCCGGCGGCGACGGTGCGTCGCGTGAGCCGTTCACCCGTGTTCCGGACACCGCGACGAAGGTGGTCGTCCGGGTCGACGAGAACGGTCACCGGGACACTCTCGTCGTCGGGCCGCGCACCCGGGCCACGTACCACACGAGCAAGCGGCTCGCGTCGTGTGTGCAGGTGCGGCTCGGGCCGGGTACGGCGCGGCCGTTGCTGGGTGTCGCGGCGGTCGAGCTCGTGGGGCGGGTGGTTCGGCTCGGGGACCTTCCCGGTGCGTCCGCGCGTCAACTCGCCGACGAGTTGCGGTGGTTGGAGGGCGAGGATGCGGTGGGGCGGTTGATGGAGGTGCTGCCGGGGCGGCTTGCGGGCGACGACGACGGGGCGGGGCGTTCTCGGCGGGAGGTTCTGCGGGCTGCCGTCGAGGCGCTGTCGACGGGGTCGGGGCATGTTCCTTCGCAGGTGCGGGAGTTGGCTCGGCGACTGTCCGTGAGTGAGCGGCAGTTGCGGAATCTGTTTGCCGAGGGGGTTGGGGTTTCGCCCAAGCACTTTGCTCGGATCGGGCGGGTTCGGCATGTGCTGGCGCATGCGGAGTCGACGGGGTGGGCCGAGCTTGCCGCGTCGACCGGGTACTACGACCAGTCGCATATGACGGCCGACTTCCGCACGCTCATGGGCGTTCCGCCGCGATCCTTCTTCACCGGCCGACTCCCGGCGGCCCAGCCTTGCCAGTCCCTTGGCCGGGTGTGACCCGAGGGGTTTCCTCGCCCCCACCGCCCCTACCCATTCCCGTCCCTTACTCAGGGGCTCCGCCCCCGAACCCCCGCTCCTCAAACGCCGGAGGGGCTGAAGATTTCGCGGCCCGGGCTATAGAAATACCGCCCAGTCCCCGAAGTCTTCAATTGAGCCCTCGAAGTCT
>NZ_LIQZ01000028.1 GCF_001418655.1 Streptomyces phaeochromogenes
CTGCGACGGTGCGCAGGAGCGGCAGCTCCACCCGCGTCGAGTCGTGCACGAGGCCGCCGTTCAGGGCATCGGGAGCCGCGTTGGCGATCACCTCGGTGACCGGGAGCAGGTCCTCGGCCAGGTCACTCGCCCAGGCATCGGCGTCCGCGCTGTCAGCCGGCTCGAACCGCGCGCTGAACAGGACGCCAGGCTCTACTTGTTGCTCCTGCTCCAGCCGCGAGGCCAGAGCCCGCCCGGCGAGCCGGTCCAGAAGCCCCGGCCCCGCGGCGGCGACCGCGGTCAGCAGCGCCACCAGCACCGCCAGGCAGACCAGCAACGGCACCTCGGCACGCACCTCGCGAACGGCAACCCAGCGCAGCGGCCGTACCGAGCGCCTCACCTTCACCGGTCCTCCCCCGCGCGCAGCACCCGTGCCAGATCGACCCGTCCCAGAAGGCGGGCGGCGACCGACACGACCGCGCAGATCACCAGCGTCGTCGCCCCCGCCGTAAGGGCCACCCGCGCCCAGGGCACGTCGGTGAGCAGCCCCGGGTAGACCGGCCTGCCGGTGTCGTCGACCGTCACCACCGGCATCACCAGCGCGGCCAGCACGGTCCCCAGTACCGTGCCCAGCACCGCCGCCACCGCGGCCAGCACCAGCTGCTCCGTCCACAGATACGCCGCCAACTGCCCGCGCCGCACACCCAAAGCCCGCAGCAACGCGAACTCCCGCGTCCTCGACCGTACCGACAACGCCGTATGCAGAGTGAAGCCGACGACCGCGAACGCGGGCGCCAGGACCAGACACAGGGTCAGTGCCCCGCGTGCCCCCTGCCGCAACGGGTCGGCGGCCAGCCGGGCCCGCATCTGCGGCACGTCGACACCGTCGCCCAGGTGGGGATCGGCACGTAGGGCGCTCAGCGCTGCCGTCGCGTCCCCGTTCTCGGCGGCGACCCACCAGGCGGACTCGGCGGCGGGCAGGGTTCCGCCGAGCACGAACTGGGCGGCCAACGCCCGGGAATCGGCCAGCAGGCGCGGCCGCTCACGGTCCGCACCCGGCACCGCATCGATCTTCCCTACGATCCTGATGCGGGCTGTGCCGCCACCGGCGCGCTGCACCGTGACCGTGTCCCCCACCCGGGCCACGCCCGAGGACAGCAGCATGCGGTCGGCCAACGCCGGCACAGGCGAACTCCCCTTGGCACGGTCGGTGCCCAGCCGCACGTTCCAGGTCGGGTACTTGAGCGTGATGTCCGGTCCGCGCAGCACCGCGTCCAGGAGCGTGCCGGGCGCCGACCGGTCGGAACACAGCACCGGCCCCGGAGCGCTCCCGGGCAGTCGGCGCGCCTTGGCACCAGGGCATCCGGCGATCTTCCGGTCCGGGGCGTCGGTACGCAGGTCGTGCCAGGCAGCAGGCCGGGAAAGGCCGGGTACGCGGTCGACAGCGAGGTGGTAGGTGCGCCGTACCCTCTCGCCGGTCATGCTCACACCGAGCTGGACGATCCGTGCACCCTCAGCAGCGACCGGAATCTTCAGACGCACGGTACGGACCGCACCACCGGTGTCCTTCAGGACGGCCTCGCTCGCTCGGGTGAGACCGTCGGCGTCCACGAAGTGCACGGTGAGCGTGAGAGGCACCGGGGTGCCCGGCCCGTCGACCGACAGTCGTACACGCAACGGGAGTTCACCCGCCGCACCACTCAACGGCAGCCCGTGGACAGGAATGTTCCGGCCCAGCGGAGCGACCAGCTTGGACACCGGCCGGTCACTGAGGTCGGAACGCAGGGCGGGGGCCGGGCCGCGTGCGGTGTTGATGCCGGTGACGGTGACCCAGCTCTGGCCGAGGTACCCGTTCGCCTCCACCACCGGAGTCACCGCCCCGGCGCCCGGCAGTGCGCCGTACGCGGCGCGCCGCTCCGCGGTCGCGAGCCGCTCACCGGGGACGATCCGCAGGTCGGCGCCGACCCTGAACACCGCCTGGTCGTGGTCACCACGGTCCAGGATGGCCAGTGCGGTACTGCTCAGCGCGGCAACGGCCAGGGCGAGTGTCACCAGCAGCGCCGGACCGGCATGGCGCGCAGCACGCCGCGCGATCTGCCAGCCCCCCAGCGGCAGCACCAGTCCGGTGCCGCGCCGCGCGAGGGGATCCGCGATCCGCGCGGCCAGCGGCAGCGCCCGCAGCACCAGCAACGCCGCCGCACACGTCATCGCCACAGGAGCCAGCACCAGCACCGGGTCGACTCCCCCACCGGCGACCGGCGACCGGTACTGCCGCAACTGCAGCCATCCCAGCACCGCAACAGCGGCCAGCGCCACATCCGCACCGAGCCGCTGCACCCCCGCGAACCGTCCCAGACGGAGCCGGAGCCTGCGCACCGCCTGCCGGTCCCGCACGGTCCGTATGGTCGGCCACAGCAACGCCGTACCGTGCACCACGACAGCCAGCAGCGCAGCCACCCAGCCCGCCGCCAAGGTCGCCGTCGCCGGGACATCGCCGGGAATCAGACCGGCCCCGTCCAGAAGACGCAGCAGCGGGCCGGCAAGGAACGGCGCGGCCACTCCGGCCGGCACCGCAACCACCGCCCACTGCACCGCCGTTGCCACAGCCAGCCGTAACGTTCCGGCACCCCGCGCGGCGAGCAACGCCAGCTCGGCACGACGGTGCTCTGCGAGCTGACGCGCAGTGAGTACGAGAGCGGCCACAGCCAGGGCAGCGAGCAGCGTCGCCGGAATGTAGAGACCGGCACGCGCCACCGCGATCGGGGTCGTCAGGTCGTCGAGCGCGTTGTCGAGCGTGGACCTGGCCTTGAGCTCGGCCGTGGACGGAGCACCGCGGAAGATGGACAGCGAAACGTCACTGCCGGCGAACGCGTCGGCACGCCGCTGCAACGGCCCGATGTCACCGAGCCCGAGCCCGCCGGTGTCCGGCACACCCAGCCACAACGCATCGGCGTCCCTGGCCAGATCCGGCACAGCGGCAAGCGCCTGACGCGACACCAGCACCATCGACTCGGGCGTCCTGAACGTGGGACTCAGGCTCGCCCAGACGGCCGGGCTGCGGCCACCCACCCGGTACAGCCCGGCCACCCGCATCCGGACCTGCCGCCCGCCGTCGGACTGCACCCGCAGTTCGTCGCCGGGCCGCACCGCGAGCTCCGCGGCGAACACCTCACTCACCGCGGTCTCGACCACCCCATCACCGGCGTCTGCCCGCGGCCAGCGCCCCGCCACCAACTCGGCGTGCCGCTGCGGCTGCTGGAGAGCAACAAGAGTGACGACAGCGTCGTCCCGCCGGCGTCCGTCCGCCTCGGTCACACTGAGCGCGGCGGACCGGCTGGCCGGGACCCGTAACGCGGACCAGGTGTGATGCGGTACGCCACCGAAGGCACGGTCGACAGCAGCGCGTACGAGACCATCGACGTCACCCGCACCGCGCGGCCGGTACGCTCCGGAGACCTCGACCACCGCCCCCGGGTCACGGGCCAGCCGCCGCTGTATCCCACCCTCGACGGCCTTCTCGGTGAGCGCCGCGAGCGCGGCCAGGACGGTGGCAGCGAGCAGCACCGCAAGGCCCGCGGCGCCCAGCACCAGTCCATGGTGCGCGGTTCCACGCACTGCGGTAGGCGCACGTCTCCCGCTCAACTCGCCGGTCTCCCCCCGTACGACCCGCCACAGTATGGGTCCGTGCGTCCGAGACCCGCAATCGTCCGGATCGGCCCACCGAGAACAGGTCTGTACCCAGCGGAGTCTGAACCGGCCCCAACCATCAGTTCCAGAGCCACTCCGGCACGTCCACCCGCCGAGCGCCCTAGGAACCGTGTTCAGCTGATCAAGCCGATCGACAGGTATGCGGAAGGTGGGCTAGGGCGTGTCCGAGGACAGCACTCGTTCGAGGGATTTGGCTGCTCAACCCTGTTCTCTCCCGTTTGCGTTGGGGAATCGTGGAGTCCTGGTCACCTCATTTTGAACAGGAGGAATCTTGACGCCATCGCGTACGCGGCGGGCACTGGTTCTTGCCGGGCTGCTCGTGGCACTGGCATCCGTCGCACCGAGTTCCGGTGCCGTTGACCGGGCCGCCGATCCCTCACCACGCGCCGCGGTCGGCCCCTTCCAGGTACGGAACCAGGGCACGGGCCGCTGCATGGGCATGCCGGCAGGCGACGACCGGATGCGGGTATGGAACTGCACCAGCGAGCCGTACCAGCTCTGGGACCTGATCGCCGACGGCCGTGGCCGCTACCATCTGGCCACTCGCAGGGACGGCCGCTGCCTGGCCGGCTATGCCCAAGGGCCCAGTGGCTGGGCGACGTGGCTGAGCGACTGCGACAGATCCTTCACCAACGTGGATCAGCTCTGGTACGTGGACCCCGCCCACAGCGCCGACCCCGCCCCGATCCGCAACCTCTATGGCCGCGCCCTCGAACCCGACCGCGGATGGGGTGGGGCGAACGAGTCTCCTGTTGTGACCAATGACAATCAGGGACTGCCCAACCAGCAGTGGACACTGATCTACGGGCCGTGAAATACGTGCGCCTTCTTGTCGTACCTGGCTGCCACGGCCCGAAAGCCCCTGAGCTCGTTGATGGTCCGCTCTACTTCGTCCCTCCGGGAACAGCGTGCGGGGGTGAAACCGGTGGGGCAACCGCCGCGGCTTCCGCGCCGCCGGCGGTTGGCTCGCTGGTCCCTGCGCCCGGGGATGATGTACCGGATCTGTCGGCGCCGCAGGTACCAGCGGTTATGGCGAGAGCTGTACGCCTTGTCTCCACAAGGGTGGTCGGGACGGGTCCGTGGGTGTCCACCTCGATGACCGTCTTCCCGGCCAGTGGCACGGCGGGCAATTCGGGGAACGCCTAGACCGGCACCGTGACCACGACGATGTCACCGGCCGCCGCGGCCTCCCCGCTTCCGATGAATCCCCCAGTCGTCATGTTCTCAGCGTCCCTCCGGAAGAGCCGAACCCTTGCCATTGCCGGACTCGTTGCGATTCGGGTCCCGGCCGTCACTCGGCGGAGAAGTAGTGGCCGTTGTCCAAATCGGCGAGCAGGCCGGGCTGAGCGGGTTCCCAGCCGAGGGTCCGGCGGGTGATGAGGCTGGACGCCGGGTAGCTCTGCGTGACTATGTTCGCGAGGAACCCGAAGTATCCCGGCACCATCAGTACGTCCGCGGGAACACTCACGGCGGGCAGGCCCAGGCGACTGCCAATGGCCTCGGCGATCTCGCGGAGTGGGATCGCCCCGTCCCCGACCGCGTGCCAGTATTTGCCGGCCGGCCCCTTCTCCAGCGCCAAGCGGAACAAGGAGGCGACATCCCGGACGTGCACGGCGTTCCACAGATTCGCGCCGTCTCCGGGGTAACCGACGAAACCCTTCTCCTTCGCGAGCGCGATCAGCTGTACGAGGAAGCCGGCACGATCGGTCGTGCTGTGCGCGATGTTGGCAATCCGCACGACCGAGGACCGCACTCCCCGCTCGGCGAGGCCGACTACGGCGGTCTCCACGACGTTTCGAACCCGCAGGGTGCCCTTGTACTCATCGCCGCCGGGAAGGGCAGGGTCCTCCTCGGTGGCCGGCCGCCCCAGGTTCCCTGGCGAGCCTATGCTCCCCGCCGCGACCAGCGGCTTTCCGGTTCCCGCCAGTGCCTCGCCGTACGCGAGCATGATCGGGAGCTCCGCGGCGGCCACGGCGTCGAGCCCGCCGGAGGGAAGCAGGTCCTGCCTGTGCGCGACGTGGATGACACCGTCGGAGTGCGCAGCCGCCTCCTTGAGCCCGTCGAGATCCTCGAGGTCGCCGCGACGCACCTTCGCGCCGAGCGCGGACACCGCCGCCGCGGCCGTGTCCGACCCGGCCAGGCCGGTGACTTCATGTCCGGCGGCGACGAGCTCGGGGATGATGTAGGAACCGGAATGGCCGGTCCCGCCAGTGACGAAAACGCGCATGCTACTGGTCCTTGTGAGAGTAGGCGGAGGGGCTGATCTCCTCGCGCCGCAGATCGGCTGGCGTGATGTGGCACGAGGAGTGGCGGTGCGGGTGCGCTCAGCCGAGAACGCTGACGCCGAGGAAGAAGTTGGTGTGCTTGACGGAGTTGGCGACGAGGCCCAGCTGCAACAGGGCGACGTTCTCCAGCGTCCGCGCCATCGCCAGCTGCCCGGTGTCCATCGGGCGCAGCCCCAGGCTCTCGATGAACGCCGACACGCGTGCCTTTGCCTGCGCGTCGTCGCCGGCGATGAACACGTCCAACAGGCGACCCTCGGCTGGGCCGGCCGCCAGAACGTGGGAGAACAGGGTGTTGAACGCCTTGACTACATGCGCGCCGGCGGGGGCGGCCTTGGCGATCTCCTGCGCGCCGGAACTGCCGTCGGGGGTGACAAAGCCCTGGAAATCAGGGGAGATGGGGTTGGTGATGTCGATGATGACCTTGCCCTGCAGTGCGTCCCCGTACTCGCTCACCACCGCCGCCGCGCTGGCGTACGGCACCGCGAGCACGACGATGTCCCCTGCCGGAGCGGCGCCGGCCGTCCCGACAGAGGCGCCGCCGAGCGCGCCGGCCAATTCCTTGGCCTTGGCAGGGTCGCGGCCGATGATCTCGACGGCGTTGCCGCCGGCGAGCGCCCGGTCGGCCAGGGCGCCGGCCATGTTCCCCAGGCCGATAATGCTGATACTGCTCATTGGTGAGCCTGCTTTCTGAAGCTGGATAGAACGCCATGCCCACCCGTCCTTGTCAACGGTTATGTCGTCGATACCGTCGAATGACGCGATGCATGGTGCTCAATTCCTGATGTGCTCATTCGGGCCTCGGCACGGCCGCCAAGTCCCGTTGTCGAATTCTTATGCCGAATTCGCTCCGGCCCCTTTAGGTACCTATTCAGGTTGCCATTGGCCTGAGTGGAGTGTCCAAGACCTCTTTCAACCGTGGTGATACCTTGAAGGCATCACCGGACCGGGAGACGCCGTGGATCTGGACCTGCGCAAACTGCGCTACTTCGTCGCCGTTGCCGACCGGTTGCACTTCGGCCGCGCCGCCGATGAGCTCCATATCGCGCAGCCGGTGCTCAGCCGGCAGATCCGCGCGCTCGAGCAGGATCTCGGCGCCTCGCTGTTCACCAGGGATCGCCACGGCGTAGCGCTGACCGACGCGGGCCGACAACTGCTGGCCGACGCCGGTCCGCTGCTCGCCTCCACGCACGCGGTCCGCCGCCGGGTGTCCGTGGCCGCCCGCGGCAGTCGGCGGCTGATGGTCGGTTTCCGGGCCGGCATCCCGGTCATCCCGGCGGCGCGGGCGTTCGAGGCCCGACACCCGGACGTGGTCGTGGACGTGCAGCGGATCGAATGGGAGGACCAGGCTCCGATGCTGCTCGACGGCCGCATCGACATCGGCTATGTACGGCTGCCCATCGACGAGGCCGGCCTGCACGTCACCCCGCTGTACACCGAGCCCCGGGTGGCGGTGCTGCCCGCCGGCCACCGGTTGGCCGGCAAGGAGGAGGTCACCGAGGCCGACCTGGCCGGCGAACCGCTGGTCTGGCACGCCGACCCGGGCACGCAGCCCACCAGGCGCCCGCACCCCAACGCCGGGTACCTGGTGCGCGGGGTGGACGAGACGCTCGAGCATGTCGCGGCCGGCCGGGGCGTCTCGTTCCTGGCCCGTTCGGCGACCGTGTTCTACTCACATCCGGACGTCATCTATGTGCCCATCCCCGATCTGGCGCCCGACCAGGTGTGCCTCGCGGTCGCGTCATCGCGCACCTCGCCAGTGGTCGATGACTTCCTCACCGCGGCTCAGGCGACGGCCGAGATCACGGCAGAATGCGGTAACTATGAAATGTGGCAGCTTGGCGGCGAGGCCGCTTCAAAGCATGGCTGAGCAGTCCGACCGACAATAGTCGCGCCAACAGGGGGCACGCGGCCACAGCAATGGCGAAATACCGTTCCTGGTCCCGTGCGCCGTGGCCCTGGCTCTGGCTCTGGCGTTACAGAGCAATCAGACCGGCTGTCGTCTCCTTGAAGCCGCAGGAATCGAAATAGAACGTACGCAGGTGCTCCTCGAAGTCGACGTGGAACCATTCGCACTTCGCAGCACGGGCCTCGTGGGCCGCGGTTGCGACCAGCGCGGCACCGACACCTCTCCCCCGACGATGCTGCGCGACCACTGTGTCCAGGACGAAGGCATGGACGCCACCGTCCCAGACAACGTTCACGAAGCCGATCAGAGAGCCGTCCTCCCAGTCACAGACCCAGCCGAGACTGTGGCGCTCAAGTCGTTCTCGCCAGTCAGTCTCAGCGACCGGGTGGCCGAAGCCGTCAGCGTGGAGCGCGTTGAGGGCGGCGTTGCCGAAGGCGCCCCGCCACTCGTGCTTGATCGTCACTTCTCGATCGTAGTGTCCGTGCCAAATCCTGTAACTGCATTGCAGGGCGAGGGGAATTCGCCTGCCGACCGTCCTGACCAGAGCGCCGAGTGGCTGGTGTGTTCACGGCGTCGGAGACGTCCTGGACAGCCCCGTTCACCGGGCTGAGCCCGCTCCGATTCAGTTGACTCGACGTCGAGGTGACAGGGCCGAACGTATCGGGACCGGGCAGGGTCACCCCGATGCACGGATCGAGGTGCCGGTGAGCTCGGCGCAGTAGTCGAGCAGGGCGTCTTGAACCGTCGCCTCGTGCGCCTCGGCGGGCGCGGAGCGCTCCACCCACGCGGTGTGCGCAAACTCAAGACGCTCCGGCCGGCCAGAGGTCACGACAGCTGCCTGGCGGACACGGGCCTGACTCTGTCGGTGTGAGCGTCAGAAGAAGCCGAAGAAGCGAGCCCACCAGGTGGGCCGCTGAACATACGAGGGCAGCCGGCTCGGCCCGTCGTAGTCGGTCTCCAGCAGTTCCTCGGCAACCACTACGTAGCCGAGTTCGACCAATGCCCGGTTGACCCTGGCAAGGTCAGCTCCGTCCAGCTCACCCTCGGCCTGAGCTTCCTCCGTTCCGAGGAAGGCGCCCGGGTTGTCCGCGCAGACCAGCGCCAGTGACCCGAACTTGCTCACACAGACGACGATCCGGGTTCCGCATACGGTCGCGTCAGCCGGCACGACGACGCGTCCGTACTCGCTGGAGTCCTGGGTGTCCTGCTCATCCGTGCAGCGAGCTGAGAAGTCGCCTTCGAGTCGGGTCAGCAGACCACCGAAGCGGGCCGCAGTCGCGCCACGGTCGTAGTGCTGCGGCCACTGCAGCCACTCCGGATCATCAAGCTCGCGCAACAACGCCAGCAGATCCGCTTCGCTCTCGGTCATACGCCCATCTTGCCAAGCCTGCCACGGGTGGAGCGGCTCGGGGTACCACGCAGGCTGTAGGTCGGGGGTGCGGACCGAACCGACCACCAGGAGGCCCTGTTGCCGCAGTATTTTGCGTCCGATTCGACCGAGTCGATGAGTCCCATCGCGCTCAACTCGAACACAGGGTTGATTCGCTCTATGCGTCGGAGGGTCATGACTCCGACGTTCCTGGCTCGTCGGACCCCACGCTGTTGTCACTCTGCCGCTGACGTTCCGCACGCTGCTGGACGAGTTCCTCGACGGCGCTGGGCAAGGTCGTCTCGAAGTCGATCAGCTTGGCCCACGTCGGGGTCATCACGATGCGGATCATGCCGTCGTAGAGCGAGCGGACCTCGGCCTCCCACTCGACCCGTTGCTCGGCCGTCATCCCGCAGGAGCCGTTCATTTCGAGGTACTCCTCGGGAATGCCGTCGACCTCGTCGAGTTCAACCGTGCCGCGGACGAGCAGGATCTTGGGCGGGTGCACCTCGGTGTCGATCGTGATGGCGACGGCCGGGTCCTCACGGAGCGAAGCCAGCTTGGGGGCGTTCTTCGACGTGCACATCACGGCCTCCTTGCCGTTCCAGGCGAAGGCGATGGGGATGTTCCGCGGTGTCCCGTCCTTGGCCACGTACGCCAGGCGGCAGAGGTCTCGAGCCAGCAGCTCCTGGCTCAGCGGGCGATTGAGGATCTCGGTGATCCGGTCGTTCGTCATGGCGGGCCTCCCAAGGCTGAGCGACCACGGTGGCCGCTTCTGCCCCTGGGACGGAGTCGCCACGCAGTTCTCGACATCCTTGCCGAACTTGTTCACGTGCCTCAGCGGACAAGTCTCCGCTGAGGCACGTGAACGGTGCCGTCAGCCGCTCAAGCCATCGCGCTCATGCGACCAACCAGCACTGCATCCGGGGAGGTCACAGGCTCGTGGGGCGCTCAGGAGCTCAGCAGGGCTGCTGTCGGCCTCGTGGGTCAGTCGTTCCAGCGTTTGCGTTCGAACGCGGACGGTCCGGTCACCAGGGTGTTGGGGGGAACGTCCTTCGTGACGACGGTTCCAGCGCCGACCACCGCACCGCGTCCGATCGTGACTCCGGGGAGAACCGTGACCGCCGCGCCGAGCCACGCGTTGGCCTCGATCGTGATGGGCGCCCGCGTGATGAACTCGCTTCGCTCGGACGCTGGGAGGGGATGGTCGGAGGAGATGAGATTGGTCTTCGGGCCGATCAGGACACCGTCACCCAGGCGGATGCCGCCCTGGTCCAAGAAGGTGCAGCTCTGATTGACGAAGACGTGCTCGCCGAAGTCGATGCCAAGACCGTGGTCGGTGTAGAAGGGCGGATAGACGGTGACGGAGCTGGGGACCGGCTTGCCGACGATCTCGGACAACAAGGCAGCGCGTGCGGCCTTGTTGTCGAACGGCAGGACGTTGAGCCGTGACGTGAGCGTGGTCACGAACTCGATTCGCGCGGCTACCCGCGCGAACTCGGGAGTCCGCACGTACAGGCGGTCTTGATCAGGCATGAGGGTTCCTCACGATGGGGCGCCCGGGCCGGAGCCGTTGAGTTGCGGCACTCGTCGAGCGCGACGGCTGATCAACCACAGGTTGACCGGAACCATCAAAACGAGCTGGGCACGCTGGAATCAAACAACCATCACGGCGGGCACAATCAACGGATGGTTGTCTACCTAGGATGACTCGCATGGACGTCACCGCCGTGCGCACCTTCGTCACCGTTGTGGATGCGGGACAGTTCCAGGAGGCCGCCACCGATCTCTCGGCCACTCCGCAGGCAGTGTCCAAACGCATTGCCTCGCTGGAGAAGGAGCTTGGCGTCCAGCTCTTCACCCGGGACGCACGCGGAGCGCGGCTCACCATCGACGGGCAGGCGTTCCTGCTCCACGCCCGCAGCTCCTCCAAGCCGCCGAGCGGGCCGTCGACTCCGTACGGCCAGGGCATCGGGCGTTGCCCGTCGACGTGATCGGCCGCCAGCTCTCCCTGGCCGGTCTGCTGCGCGGCTTCCACCGGGCCCACCCCGGGACCGAGCTGGATGTCGTGACGCTGTTCGACTCCGACACGGCCATCGCCGCCGTCCGGGACGGAGCCATCGATGCGACTTTCCGTGCCGTGACCATGCCCGGCCGACAGCTCCCCCGCGGCGTGGAGGCCACATCCGTCTTCGACGAACCGCTGCACCTGTTCACCGGACCGGGACACGAGTTCGCGAATGCCTCCGCGCTCACTCCCGCCCAGCTCGCCGGCCGCCGGATCTGGATGCCCGGGAACATGCCCCGCACGGAGTGGGCCGCCTACTACGACGAGCTCGCCGCCGCCTTCGGAATCGTCATCGACTCGGTCGGCCCGGACTTCGGTATCGAGCCTCTGCTCGACACCATCGCCGGCTCCACGACACTGGGCACCTTCGTCAGCGAACAGACCCCGCTGGTCTGGCCCACCGGTCACGACCTGCGCCGCATCCCCATCAGGGACCCGACCCCGCTCTACCCCCACTCACTGATCTGGCGCCCCGACAACCCTCACCCCTCCCTGGCCGCCCTGCGTCGCCATCTCGCATCCGCCTATCCCGACCGCCCCGGCAGCGGCATCTGGATACCGGGTTGGAGCCACCCCCTGCAGCCGCCCGAACCGGGGTGTACGACAGGGGGCCGGCCTCCGTCGTAGGCTGAATCCCGCTCGTCATGGACAGGAGGCTCAGGTGGTCGAGACGGCTGTGACCGAGACGACGGTGGCCGAGGTGATGGCCGAGCTGGCCGCGCTCGATGACCCAAAAGCACGCGCGGTGAACGAGAAGCACGGTGACGATCACGGTGTGAACCTCAGCAAGCTGCGCGCGCTCGCGAAGCGGCTGAAGACGCAGCAGGAACTCGCGCGCCGCCTCTGGGACACGGGTGATACCGCGGCGCGACTGCTGGCGCTGTTGATCTGCCGCCCGAAGGCGTTCGAGCGGGACGAGTTGGATGTCATGTCGCGTGAGGCGCGCACCCCCAAGGTGCACGACTGGCTCGTGAACTACGTGGTGAAGAAGAGCCCGCACTCCGAAGAGCTGCGCCTGGCCTGGTTCGTCGATCCGGATCCGGTGGTCGCGAGTGCCGGCTGGGCGCTGACCACCGAACGTGTGGCGAGGAAGCCCGAGGTACTCGATCTCGTAGGACTGCTCGATGTCATCGAGGCGGAGATGAAGGACGCCCCGGTTCGCCTGCAGTGGGCGATGAACCACTGCCTGGCCCAGATCGGGATCGAGCACGCCGAGCACCGCACCCGCGCGATGGACATCGGTGAGCGCCTGGAGGTGCTCAAGGACTACCCGACCTCCCCGGGCTGCACCTCTCCGTTCGCCCCCATCTGGATCACCGAGATGGTGCGCCGGCAGAACGACAAGTAGGGAGGTTCGCGTTCACGCGCGTGCCGCTGCTCCCTCCGAACGAGCTGTCCCGCGTGGAGGGGTGAGGCGGGCCGCCCGTGTGACAGGCGATTCGCCCCGTCGGGGCTACAGAGAACCGCGCGTCATGAACGCATCCCTTCCAGGCCGAAGATCATGCAGTCCAGCCCTTCCCGGAAGCGGCTCTGCGTACTGGTTGTGGCACTGCGGTTGATGTAGTCGGCCAGCGACTTCGGATGGTCCTGCACCGCCGCGTCGAGGTACGGGCCCAACCGGGCCGCCCACTCCTCCTCGTTCTCGGCCCGCCGGTTGGACATCGTCTGCCAGGACGCCTCGGACAGGGCCGCACCCACGATGTAGTAGTAGATGGCCGCCAGTGCGGAGTCGAGCTGCTGGGGGGTGAAGTCCGCGCGCTCCAGGATCTCGATGATGGCACTCGTGTGCGCCAACGCCCGTGGCCCTACTGGGGGTTGGCCACCCATCAGCTCGATCACCCAGGAGTGGCGCAGCAGCACTTCGAACAGGCCGATCGCGCCGCTCTTGATGTCGTCCTGCCAGTCCGCCGCGTCGGATCGGCTCGGCGGATCGGGGAACACCGCGTCAACGGCGAGCTCCAGGAGGTCGTCCTTGTTGGGCACGTGCCAGTACAGCGACATGGGTGCGGAGTTCAACGACGTCGCGAGCTGACGCATCCGCAGGTTCCGTACACCCCCTTCGTCCAGGAGCCGGACCGCGGCCTGCACGATCTGTTCACGGCTCAGGGATGGCTTCGACGGGCTCTTCTTCGTCTCGCGAAGCCAGATGGAGCCCTGTCGCCCCTTCGGTGTGGTCTCTCGCCCAGAAGTCTCAGTCACGGCTCTATAGTACCGCAGGCTCGTACATTGTACGATCCTGCGGTATGGCGTACGAGCCGGTTGAACGAAGGACATCAGAGGAGGGCAACCATGGAATCGGCGCGCAGCGCGGCCAACAGGTGGACAGTGCTCGGCATCCTGTCCCTGAGCCTCTTGGTCGTCGCGCTGGACCTGACCGTATTGAACGTCGCACTACCGACGCTGAGCACTGAGCTGGAACCGTCCTCGGTTCAGTTGCTCTGGATCGTCGACATCTACTCACTCGCCGTCGCCGGGCTGCTCATCAGCGCCGGAACGCTCGGAGACCGTCTCGGCCGCAAGCGCTTCTTATGCCTGGGCTTCCTCATCTTCGGCCTCGGCTCGGCCGCGGCGGCCTGGGCGTCCGGACCGGAGACGCTGATCGCGGCCCGCGCGCTCCTCGGCGTCGGTGCCGCGCTCATCATGCCGTCGACGCTGTCAATCATCCGGAACGTCTTCACGGACCGCAGGGAGCGCACGGTGGCTCTCGCCGTCTGGGCCTCGGTCTCCGCGGCCGGCGCCGCGATCGGCCCCGTCGTCGGCGGCTTTCTGCTGGAACACTTCTGGTGGGGATCGGTCTTCCTGATCAACCTGCCGATCATGGCGATCGCCCTGATCGCAGCGGTACTTCTCGTGCCCGAGTCCCGCCACCCCAACCCGCCCCGCTGGGACGCCTTCGGAGCTCTTCTCTCCGTCACCGGGCTCATCGCCCTCGTCTACAGCATCCAGCACGGCGGCCCCAAGGGACTCGACGCGCAGACGATCGGCATCGGGGCGCTGGGACTGCTGCTGCTCGCGGGGCTGATCGTCCGGCTGGTCCGCACGCCCGAGCCTCTCTTCGACCTGGCCCTGTTCAAGTCCCGCGCGTTCTCCGTCGGAGTGGCGTCGGTGGTCCTGGCCATGTTCGGCATGGGCGGACTGATGCTGCTGCTCACCCAGCACTGGCAGTTCATCGGCGGAGCCTCGCCCCTGGAGTCGGGCCTGCGCCTGCTTCCGCTCGTCTTCGCCACCATGATCGGAGCCCCGATCATGTCGTTCGTCGTTCCGCGATACGGCACGCGCTACGCCATGATGATCGGGATGGGGCTGATCGGAGCGGCGTTCTTCGTCCTGCTCAACGTTCAGCCCGACACGGAGTACTGGGTGTTCGCGATCGCCCTCGTCGGCATCGGGGCCGGGTCGGGCTGTGCCATGACGGCCGCGTCGGACGTGATCATGTCCACGGCTCCCGCCGACTCGGCCGGGGCCGCCGCGGGCATCGAGGAGACGTCGTACGAGTTGGGCAACGGACTCAGCGTCGCGATCATGGGAAGTGTCGCATCGGCCCTGTTCCGCCGGGAGATGGACACGACGGTGCCCGGCGTGGACGACAGGTCCATGGAGGCGTCCCGCGAAAGCATCGGCGACTCCATCGTCGTGGCGGGTACCCTGCCGGGCGACGCCGGGCGGGCGCTGAAGCGTCAGGCCGATCAGTCGTTCTCGGACGCGTTCGCGCTCACCTCACTCTGCACCGGGATCATGCTCGTGTTGGTGACAGTCGCCATCTACTTCTACGTACCGCGGTCGACGGGGCGCGCGGACTCGAAGCAGGAGGGCGATTCCGCCACGGACCTGGCGAAGCTCGACCTGGCCCCGGACGACGCACGCAGTGAACACAGCTGAAGCCCTCGCTCTCCGCACGGCCCGCCCGATCAGGCGGGCCGTGCCTGCGTGAGGCGTCGATTCCGGCCTGCTTTCCGCCCGCGACCCGCGCACTCAACCACCCTCCGGACACCGGCATTCACGAACAGGCTGTTCCGGATTGCACGGGCCTTCCCCTCCTACGGCCACTCTTTCCATGACACCGCGAGTACCTGAGGTACCGTACGAGTTATCGTACAAGGTACGATTGGACGCTGCCGCGAAGAGCGCCACTCGTGGCAGTCTCTAGCGAGACGGCCGTCGTCCGTACATCGGTTAAGGGGGAACGACTGAATCCCGTCGCGGAATGTCAGCTACCGGGGGGTTACCACGGGGCTCATTCAACTCGCGTCCACCCATGCGCACTCTGGGTGCACCCCACCGATCCACCTCATCCGACGCTGACGCGTCAAACCACTCGGCTCCCCTCCCCAGCCGAAGCCCCCCATTCGTTCGTATGCCGCCCCGAGGAACGGCATGCACGCGGTCAAACTCCTGACGGCCCCGCACTGAGTAACGCCCGCTTCACTCACTCGTGAGGAGTCCTCAATGCAAGCGTTAGGTGTCCTCGTCGTGGACAACCACCCCGTCGTCCGGTACGCGCTGTCGTCGCTGCTGGATGCGCGGGCCGCCTGGACAGCTGAGGCGGCATCCGGTGACGAGGCATGGAACGCCATCGTCGCTCGCTGCCCGAGTGTCGTAGTACTCGAAATGGAACTCGAAGGCCGCGCGAGCGGTGCCGAGTTGTGCCAGAAGGTCAAAGCGATGGACAAGGCGCCCCACGTCCTGTTCTTCACCAGCGACAGTTCGCCGAGCGCCGTAGTGGCCGCCATATCCGCCGGGGCCGACAGCTTCCTCCACAAAAGCGTGGGAAGTTCGGAGCTCGTGGACGCGGTGGAGCGGACATCATTCGGCCAGCGGCTGTGGGTGCTGGGAAAGGAAGAAGGCGAGCAGATCGATGTGCGCAGCGTCGCGCACGACGGGCTGTCGGCCATCACCCGCCGGGAAGAGGAAGTACTGAGCCTTGTCCTACGCCGCTACACCAATGAAGAAATCGCCGGAGAACTCTCCCTGGCGCCTCAGACCATAAAGAATCAGGTGAGCAGCGCACTGCGGAAACTGGGCGTCAGCGGTCGACGCGAACTGTTCCGCAAGTACTCCGGCCGAGCTGTGATGACAGCGGCGAGGGGCTGAACACGGTCCTGCAGCCGACCTTTCAACGGCACGGGCCGGACGCTCGGACAATGCCTGGCACGCACCTCCTGAGCGGCGGGCCGTGCGACGGCATCCGGCCCGCCGACGACCAGGCGGGATCGCGAGCCCTGTCCCGGAGAGCCGCCGTCCGCGATCGTCGCGGTCGTCCCGACGGCGGCCCCGGGCATGAGTCCTCCCACGCACGCACTCATCCGGCCGACCGTCCCATCACGAAACGACTCGCCCCCTCGCGCGCCGCGGCGGAATCCAGCAGGGGGCCCAACAGCTCCCGGTGTCTGGTGTACTCGGCGGCCAACTGCCCGTCGCGCACCTCCGCGAGGAGGCGTTTGCTCGCCAGGACGCTCGAAGCCCGCTGGGCCGCGATCGTCTCACCCAGCTCGCATGCCGCGGTCAGCGCGGTTCCGGGTTCGACCAGCCGGTTGACGAGCCCGAGTCCGTAGGCGCGCTGCGCGTCGATGGGTTCTCCGGTGAGCGCCATCTCCATCGCCACGTTCGGCGGAATCGCCCGGGGCAGCCTCAACAAGCCGCCAGCGGCGGCCACCAGCCCTCTGCGTACTTCGGGGAGCGCGAATACGGCATCGGCGGCTGCCACCACGAGATCGCACGCCAGGACCAGTTCGAAGCCGCCGCCCACCGCCGCGCCCTCGACCGCGGCGATCAGTGGCTTGGCGGGCGGTCGCTCCGTCAACCCGCCGAAGCCACGGCCTGGAAGAGAGGCCCGCTCGCCGCGGACGAAGGCGGCAAGGTCCATGCCCGCGCAGAACGCCGGCGGTGTGCCGGTGAGCACGCCGACGCTCAACTCCTCGCGCATGTCCAGCTCTTCGAAGGCCGCGGCCATCCGCTCGGCCATGGCCCGCGTCAGCGCGTTGCGCACGCGCGGCCGGTTCAGCCGGATCACCAGTACAGCGCCGCAGGTCTCAACGACGATGTCGGCGGCGGCTGTTCGCCCGTCCGCGGATTGTCCGCTCACACTGCTGCCCTTCTCTCGGCACAATGGATTCGGATCAGCCAGACTAGCCAGCGAATTCTCCGTGGACCATGCACTGAAAGTACTCAGCCTGCCGGCGAACAAGTACCCCCGATGCCTGTACGAACGGATACGCGCGCGCGTGGAATTCCTGAGAGGCGGAGACGGGGGAATCAACTCCCTTCGCGCCAGGGCGAAGAAGGGACATCGCATGGACGCGTTGACCGAGGCAGTATTGAGCCATGCCCCCGCGGCGGAATGGAAGGGCCTTGAACCGCCGGGCGAGTACCTGGCGGCACATCTGCGGGCCACGGACGTCGGCGGCTTTCCGCCCGGAGCGGACCGCGACGTCCGCACGACCATCCACGTCGGCAACGTGCCGATGCCCGAACTGGCGCCGGACGAGGTGCTGGTGGCGGTCATGGCCAGTTCCATCAACTACAACACCGTGTGGTCGGCGACCTTCGAGCCCGTGCCCACGTTCTCCTTCCTCGAACGCCTGGGCCGGCAGGGCGGTTTCGCACAGCGGCACGACCAGCCGTACCACGTGATCGGGTCGGACGCGGCGGGTGTGATCGTGCGCGCCGGCGCCGGCGTACGCCGCTGGAACGTCGGCGACCACGTCGTTGCCAGCTGCGTCCAGGTCGACGACCAGGAACCGGCGACGCACGCCGACGGGATGCTGGGAGCCGGACAGCGCATCTGGGGGTACGAGACGAACTTCGGCGGGCTGGCCCACTATGCCGTGCTGCGGGCGAGCCAGCTGCTCCCCAAACCCGCGCATCTGACGTGGGAGGAGGCCGCGTCCGTGATGCTCACCGCGGCGACCTCGTACCGGATGCTCGTGAGCGACAAGGGCGCGCGCATCAAGCAGGGTGACATCGTGCTGATCTGGGGGGCCTCCGGCGGACTGGGCGGTTACGCCGTGCAGCTGGTCAAGAACGCGGGCGGGATCGCCGTCGGCGTCGTGGGCTCGGAGAGCAAGGCCGACCTGGTGCGCCGGCTCGGCTGCGATGTGGTGCTCAACCGTGCCGAGCTGGGGGTCGGAGGCGATCGCGAGCTGACGCCGGAGCAGACCGTCGAGCAGGGCAAACGGCTCGGCCGAGCCATCCGTGGTGCCCTGGGCGAGGATCCTCATGTGGTCTTCGACCACGTCGGGAAGGCGACCTTCGGCCTCTCCGTCTTCGTCGTCCGGCCCGGTGGAACGGTGGTCACCTGCGGTTCGAGTACCGGCTACGACCACCACTTCGACAACCGCTATCTGTGGATGAACCTCAAGCGCATCGTGGGCAGCCACGCGGCCAATCTCCAGGAACAGTGGGAGTGCAACCGCCTGTTCCGGCTCGGCCTGCTGGCGCCCGTTCTCTCGGAGGTCCGTCCACTCGCCCAGGTCGGCGAGGCGGCGCGTCTCGTGCAGCGGAACGAGCATCTCGGCAAGGTGGGTGTGCTGTGTCTGGCGCCCAAGCCGGGGCTCGGCGTCACCGATCCGGAGCGGCGCGTGGCTCTCGATCCGGAACGGCACAATCCCTTCGCGGCACTTCGGCAGGCCGCTTCCTGACCGTGGGCCGGGGCCGGAAGAGGTACGTGCCTCTTCCGGCCCCGGCCCACGTCGTGCGCGAGTCCGTCAGGGCTTGCGGTAGACGGACACCGAGTCCCTGCTGTCGTACTGGAAGGCTTCCCTGCGCCAGCCTCCCCAGCGCTCCTCCAGCTCCAGGCCGCCCAGACGGGCCATCAGGTCCTGTTCGGCGGGCCAGATGTACCGCATGGTCGCCGCGATGATCCGGTTGCCCTTCTCACTCATGATCACGTCGGTGCGCTTGATCATCTGAGTGGTGGGATCCATGGTGTTCATCTCGAACCAGGCGAGCCTGGGATGTCCGGCCAGACGGCCCGAGACGCGGAAGGGCTCCGTCATCCCGTAGTCGTTGTGGCGGCCTCGTTGGTAGTTGGACATGTCCGGGACGATGTTCTGTATGACGAGCCGGCCGCCCGGCTTGAGCCGCTTCGCACTGTTCTCCAGGCAGCGCGTCTGCTCGTGCTGGTCCGGCAGCACGAACAGCGTGGCGAGCGCGATGAACACGACGTCGTAGAGCTTGTCGACGTCGACGTCGGCGAAGTTGCCCTCGTGGAGGTCGATCCGGTCCCCGCCCTCCTTCTCCCGGAGCCGTTCCAGCATCTTCGGCGAGGCGTCGATTCCGCTGACCCGCACGCCGCGCGCGGAGAGCGGGATGGCCACGCGTCCGGTGCCCACGCCCAGTTCGAGGGCGCTGCCTCCCTTGGCCAGTTCCGCCAGGAAGTCCGCGGCCTCCTCCGCGTCGTCCCTGTTGTCGTCCGGCGTCCAGCTGTCCCAGATCTCGGCGTAGCGGTCCCATTCGGCCGCCGCCTCTTCCTGCCACTGCTTGCTGGTCTTCCGAGCGGTCATGTCGTCACTCGCCTTCATCCCATGGCCTTGGCGAAGCCGGACTCGGGCAGCCGGCCCGACTTCACATCGGTGAGCGCCCCGTCGAGGGCCGCGACTATCTCCGCCACGTCGTCCTCGGTGACGACGAGCGGCGGCATGAGCATCAGATTCGGCACCACCCGCAGGCTGGAGCTGAGGACGCCCCGGCGCTCCAGGGCCATGCGCAGCTTGTTCACCGTGCTCGGCGACCAGGCCTCCCCGCCTGG
Organism: Streptomyces phaeochromogenes; assembly: GCF_001418655.1. GTDB lineage: Bacteria > Actinomycetota > Actinomycetes > Streptomycetales > Streptomycetaceae > Streptomyces > Streptomyces phaeochromogenes. The sequence goes on from NZ_LIQZ01000028.1 coordinate 20,062, forward strand.
CTCCCCGAAATCCAGTCCGCAGAACAGGCCCTGGCAGCGGAAGCCGGTCAACTCCGGGTGCTGTGCCTGGAGTTTGCCCAGCTCCGCGACGAGGTCGGCCTCGCGTCGGGCCACGTTCGCGAGCACGCCGTCCTCCGTCAGGACGTCGATGACCGCGAGGGCAGCGGCGGCGGCGAGCACATGACCGTCGTTGGTCGAGCCGACGCTCAGCGCGGTGTCCCCCGTCGTCCCCTCGTACAGCTGGTCGTACAGCCGGTCGTGGATGGCGATGGCGGACATCGGTACGTACCCGGAGGTGATGCCCTTGCCCAGCGTGATGATGTCGGGGGTGACGTCGGGTACCTGCTCGGCGCGGGTGAAGTCGCCCACCCTGCCCATCCCGGTCACCACCTCGTCGAAGATGAGATGGATGCCGTGGGTGCGGCAGAACCGCGCCAGGGAGCCCAGGTACTCGTGGGACAGGATGTGCCCGCCCTCGCCGACGATGGGCTCGACGATCACCGCGGTCACCCGCTCGGGGCCGAAGTCGGTGATCATGCGCTCCAGGTCACTGACCCGCGGGTCGGCGCCTGCCATGAACGGGCCAGGCGCGTGGTGCACTCCCGGGAGCATGGGCCCCGTGTGGTGGTGGAGATACGAGACGCCGGTCACCATTCCGGCGCCGGGCCCTTGCCCATGGAACCCGTCCCACATGGCGAACACGGCCATCCGCTCGGGCCGCTCCTCCTGGAGCCGCAGGAAGCGGGAGAACTGGACGGCGGTCTCCACCGCCTGAGCACCGTTGCTGGCGAAGCGGACCCGGTTGATGCCTTCGGGCATGTGGCGGACGAGTGCCTCCGCGCACTCCACGGTGACCTGGGCGGGGCGGCCGTAGCCGTAGCTGTTGCCGAACGGCAGCCGCTCCACCTGTCGCTTGATGGCTTCGAGGACACGCGTGTTGCCGTAGCCGAGCGTCACGTTCCAGAGCCCGGAGCGCCCGTCCAGGTACCAGCGCCCGCCGGCGTCACGAACCCGTACGCCGTCCGCGTCGGTCAGCATGTCGTCGGGTGAAAGAGCCTTGAGATACGGGCGCGGCACGCCGCTGTTCCACATGGCATAGTGTGCCGGATCGATCACGGTAGTTCCCTTCCTCTGTGCTGGGGGTGGCGGTGATCATGGATGGTGAGGGTGCGGTTTACGGGCGCGGGTGTGTCGGCAGGCCCAGCAGCCGGGCCGCGTTGCCGTAGAGCCAGGCGTCCGTCACGTCGTCGCCCAGTCCCAGGGCGGCCACCTGTCCCGCGAGCGTGCCGACCGGGTCGGCGTTGACCCAGGTTGCGGAGCCGAACAGGACGCGGTCGCGCAGTGTGCTGCCGCCGTAGAGGACCAGCGGCTCCCAGCCGGAGCCGGGACGGCCCATCCACAGCGGCCGATGCGACGAGATGTCGAGGTGGACATGGCGATGCCGCTGCGCGATGGAGATCATCTCCAGCACCCAGGGCCAGGCCGCGTGCCCCGCGACGATGCGCAGGCCGGGGTGCCGGCGGGCTATCCAGTCGACGTTGCGCGGATGGCACAACTCGGCGGCGTACCGGGAGAAGTGGTGCCCGGTGTGCAGCCACAGCGGCATCCCCAGCTCCTGCGCCCTGCGGTACACCGGGTCGTAGGCTGCGTCGCGGGGATCGATGCCCTGCCAGAAGGGGGTCACGGCGAAGCCGCGCATGCCGAGCGCGTGGCAGCGCTCCAGCTCGGCAAGGGCCCGCTCCGGGTCGGTGAGGTCCAGGCCCGCCCACGCCTGCAGCCGATCGGGGACCTTCGCTGCCACGGCGGCGACCCTGCTGTTGACGTCGTCGCCGTCGTCCGTGGTTCCGCCACAGCTCATGAGGACCTGGTGGGCCACTCCGTCCCGGTCCATGTCTCGCAGCAGCGCGGCGACATCCGTACGGTCCGGTCGCCCCGCGATCAGCAGGTCGATGGCGCCCTCCTGGTCCCCGGCGTCCAACCGCGCCCGGAAGTCGGCGTGTTCGACACCGAAGACCGCTGTCGCATGCCGGCCGAACGCGCGCAGGTATGCCGGGGCGACCGCGCTCAGGGCCCGGAAGTACGTCCGCCAGCACTCCCGGTCCAGAACCAGGGCGCACACGTCGATGACGCGTCTCGTGCGCCCGTCAGTCGATACGGTCACGAGTGACCTCGATTCCGGCGGACGCCCGGTCCCAGGTGTCGGCGGTGACGCCCTCGGCGCGCAGCTCTTCCTTGCGCACCTTGCCCGTGGGGGTGACGGGGAGGTCGGGCAGGATGCGCAGATATCGCGGCACCATGAAGTGGGCCATCCTCGACCGCAGTACGGCCAGGAACTCCGCCGGGTCCAGCTCGGCCCCGGGGCGCAGCGAGATCGCGGCGAGGATCTCGTCCTCCGCGAACTCGCTGGGCACGGCCACGACCGCGGCGAGCGCCACGGCGGGATGATCGAGCAGCTCGCTCTCGACCTCGACGGAGGAGATGTTCTCGCCACGGCGCCGGATGGCGTCCTTGAGCCGGTCGATGAAGAAGAAGTCGCCCGTCCGGTCCCGCTGCACCGCGTCACCGGTGTGGAACCAGCCGTGCCGCCAGGCCGCAGCGGTGGCCTCCGGCATCCCGTGGTACCCGTGGAACATGGACCAGGGCCGGTCGGCACGCAGCACCAGCTCGCCCACCTGGCCGTCCGGTACGTCGATGCCGTGCTCGTCGACGACGCGGCACTGCACTCCGGGGCGTGGCCGGCCGCAACTTCCCACGCGCCGCGGATTGAGGTCCGTCACGAGGGGAGCCGACGTCTCGGACATGTTGAAGCCCGTGTACACGTCGACACCGAAGCGACGGCCGAATTCCAGCGCCTCCCGTGTCAGCGGCATGACGCAGACGGCACGCAGCGGGTGGTCCCGGTCGCGAGGGCCGGGCGGGACATCGACCAAGAAGTTGATCATCGCCCCGATCAGGGTGCACATCGTGACCTCGTGCTCGCGTACGGAGGTCCAGAACTCCCCGGTGCTGAAGCCGTGGGTGACGACGACCGAGCCGCCGAACAGCAGCATGCAGTAGGCGACTTCCGTGCCGCCGCCGTGGAACAGCGGCAGGTTCAGCAGGTACCGGTCGTGCTCCGTGATGTCGTCGGCGGCCAGGGCCGTCACGGTCGAGTAGTGGTGCACGTACGAGACGAGGACGCCTTTGGACGCGCCGGTGGTGCCGGAGGTGTAGATCACCGCCATGGTGTCCCAGGGCTCGACGGGCCGCGCCGGCGCCACGAACTCCCGGGCGGGGGCGCGCAGCGCGTCGGCATCCAGGACGCGCGGGGCGCCGGGCAGCACAGGGAGTTCGCCGTCCGGCGCCCCGCCCAGTACCACCACCTCTTCGAGTGCCCCGCCGCCGATGTGCGCGAGCCGGTCGACGAGCTGGGCGTGCGCGACGAGCACTCGCGCCCCGCTGTTGTCGAGGACGTGCCCGAGCAGGCTGCCCCGGTACGCGGTGTTGACGGGCACGTACACGGCGCCGAGCAGATTGGCGCCGAACCAGACGCGCAGCGCGTCGCGGCCGTTGGGCAGCCAGCTGAGCACGGAGTCGCCCTGGCGCACGCCCAGCCGGCCCAGGGCCGCGGCGGTCGAGAGCGCGTCCTCGTACATCTGCGCGTAGGTCCAGGTCGTGCCGTCCTCGAAGACGGCGTACGTCCGGTCGGGGTGTGCGCGGGCACGCGTGGCGAGCAGTTCACCGGTCACGCAGTGCGCGGCACTCGGCACCCGGGGGTCTCCCGGAGCGAGGATCTCGACGAGCGGAGCCGACGGGCCGGGAGCCGCTGCGCCGGTCACGGCTGTGCCGGGGTCCGTGACGACCCGCGCCCCTGTCATTCGGAACTCCCGTACAGGTCCGCCATGTGCCCGCCGTACGTGTCGTAGTTCCGCAGCGTGCGCAGGTACTGCTCCCAGTTGGCGAGCGTCTGCGCGCTCCTGCTCACCGGCCGTACCGGGATGAGCGGGCCGATGCTGACCACGGGCGGGCGGGTGAGCGCCCAGAGCACGACCTCCGCGATGTCGGAGGGCGCCAGCAGATCCTCGGCTCCCACGCCCAGGGTCTCGGGATCCTGCGCCAGATCGGTGAGGACCCAGCCGGGCAGAATGGCCAGCGCCCGCACACCCAGGTGCCGGTTCTCCAGGTCGACTTGGGCGGTCAGCGCGTTCAGGGCGCGCTTGGTGATGGAGTACGGCGCGGTCCAGTCGGACTGGAGCACGCTCCCCTCCGAACTGATGTTGACGATCCACCCGTAGCCCCGCTCGCGCATCCCGGGCAGCACGGCCCGCGTCAGCAGGAACGGCACGTCGAGGTTCAGCCGGAACGCCTGGTCCCAGTGGCGGGGCTGTGTCTCGTGGATGGGCCCCGTGCGGGCCAGGGCCGCGTTGTTCACCAGGATGTCGACGGGACCGAGCTCCCGCTCCGCGGCGGCCACCGTCTCCTCCGGGACGCCTTCCCCGGCGAGGTCGCCGGTGAGCGCGACGGTGGGCACGCCGTGGGTCCGCAAGGACCGCTCCACCGTGGTCAGTTCCTGTTTCCGGCGCGCGGCGATCGCGACCGACGCGCCCGCCGCGGCCAGCGCCTCGGCGGTGCTCGCCCCGATCCCGGACGACGCTCCGGCGACGAGCGCCACTTTGCCCTTGAGTGGCCTGTCCTCGGTCACGGCCGGTTTCCTTCCTCGTCGGTCTGGTCGGACACGTCCAGCGACGGCAGCCCGACCAGGCAGTGGCCACCGCCGTCCACGCGCAGTTGTGCGCCGGTCAACCCGGCCGATGCGGGGCTGAGGAGGTAGCACACGAGCGCCGCGATCTCGGTGGGTTCGCTCATCCGGCCTGTCGGCACAAGCCGGTTGGTGGCCTCCAGGAACGCGGGGTTGGTGACGTCCGTCATCGGTGTGCGGACGAAGCCCGGCAGCACGCAGTTCGCCCGTACCCCGTGCCGGGCGGCCGTGGTGGCGAAGTGGCTGGTGTACTGAGCGGCTGCCGCCTTGCTCACCCCGTAGCTCGCCAGGTTGGCCACCGGTGCGCTCACCGCGGCCAGCGAGGAGATGGCTGCCACGGCGCCGGGGCGCCCGGTCTGCTTCCAGTGTCCGAGCAGCGAGTCGCAGGCGGCTGCGTACGACAGCGTGTTGAGGGCGAGCAGCTGGTCCCTGTTGGCGGAGTTGAGGCCTGTGCCGTCGAAGACGACGATGCCGGCCGCGTAGGCGAGGGCGTCGATTCCGCCGGTGAGCTCCCAGGCCTCGTGCACCAGTTCCCCGGCACGGTCCGGGTCGGACAGGTCGGCGGGCAGGACCCAGGCCGTACGGCCCAGTTCGCGGATCTCGTCCGCGAGCTTCTCCAGTTCGGGCCTGCGGCGGGCGACCAGGACGACGTCCGCGCCTCTCCGGGCGCTTTCGCGGGCGATGCTCGCTCCGATACCGCTGCTGGCTCCGGTGATCAGCGTCGTGGTCCCGGTCAGCCGGAACGGGTCGGGGCAGTCTCCCTCCGGCGGTGGGTCGGTTGTCGGCCGGGGGGCGCGCACCGAGGGCATGGGAACCAGTCCGGTGTCGAGGCCGCCGTCCAGCGGAAGGGTCTCCCCCGCCACGTTGCCGAAGCCACGGGAGGCCAACAGGCGCAGCGCAGCGGCGAGTTCCTCGGGCTGGACGGGTCGGCGGGTCACCAGATGACGAAGGAGTTCGCCCTCCGCCTCGGGAGCCAGGCGATGGCCCAGGAACGGCGCGTACCCGACCCGTACGGTGTTGGCGAGCACGTCGCGGGTGGCCGCACGTTTGCTGAGGTGCCGCCACCAGGTGTGGTCGGCTGCCCGCTGGGCGGCGCGATCGGGGTCCGCGTCGCCGTGGACGTGAGGGCCCGTGTCGGTCACCAGTACGGCGCGGCCGCTGCCCCGGGCCGCCATGGACTCCAGGACGCCGGCCACTCGGTCGCGGCGCATCGGCGCTCCCTGCCCACCGCCGAGCGCCTCGTTTCCGAGAGCCACGACGCAGTAGACGTCCGGGAGTTCCCCGGTCCGCTCGCCCGGGCCGACGACCTGGAATCCGTAGCGCCGCCAGGCGTTCGCGACGGCCCGTGTGTGCGGGGTGTCGATGCCGGGTTCGAGGAGGACGCGGTCACCGACGGCGCGCAGCGAGTCCGTCGCCACGAGGGTCTCGTCGCGCTCAGTCATCCGCTCCTCCCAGGAGGATCGCGCTGGCCACGGAACCGATCGTGTAGTTGAGGCTGAGCGCCCTGTCGATGCGGGCGGGGCGCGCCGTCGTCCCGGGGACCGGGTCGAAGGTGCACACCTCGGCCGGCTTCTCGCAGTTGGCGGTGGGGGCGATCAGGCCGTGGCCCATCATCTGGAGTGTCGCCGCCACGCCGATCACGCCGAGCGGCGCTCCGCTGTGGCCGAAGACGGCCTCCTGGACGGTGACGGGGAGGTGGGCCGCCCGCTCGCCGAAGAGCCCGGCGACGACATTGCCCTCCATGAGGTTGAACGCCCGGTCCCCGGTTGCCGCACCGTTGACGTAGTCGATCTCCTCCGGTGTCACCCGGCCCGCCATGCACGAGCGTGCGGAACGCAGGGCTCCGGTGCCCGCGAGGTCGAGGGCGAGATTCGGCTGCGCGTTGCGGCCGGTGACCTGGGCGAGTACACGGCCGTGTACCCTCGCTCCCCTGCGCTGCGCGTGTTCCCGGCTCTCGAGGATCAAAGTGGCCGCTCCGTTGCCGTAGTTGAGGCCCGAGGCGCGTTCGTCGTACGGGCGCATCGGTGTGTCCATCAAGGTGGCGGTCTGGGGTTCGGCTCCCTCGACGGACCGCTCTTCGAGCTCCACGTACTGCCGCAGCCGGCTCTCGCGCCAGTAGTCGGCGCCGGTGACGACCACGAGGTCCACCTCACCCGCGGAGATCATGCGGGCCGCGTTGCCGATCAGTACGGAGGAGGACGCGCAGCCGCAGGAGAGCGTGTAGCTGGGGCCCGTGGACCCCACCAGCCCAGCCTGGACGGTCTCCACGTCCGACATGACCGCGTTGAGGACGTTGCGGAAGAGCAGCGACCGGGCCTCACGTGGACTGACGACCCGGGTGTCGGCGAGCAGCACCGGAAGATAGGTGTCGACAATGGCGTCGGCCGTGGCGTTCCTGGCCGCGAGCACCGCGGCGCCGGAGAGCGCGCCCGCCCGCCAGTCGAGGGAGGCGTCGTCGCACGCCTCCAGCAGAGCGAGCAGGCCGTACAGGTGGATGTCCGAGTACTTGTCCAGGAAGCGCGGCGGAATCTCCGGCAGCCGCTCCGTCGTCTCGTCCATGTCGATGCGGACGCTGCCGAAGTACGTGCCGTCGTCCTGCGGCAGGAAGGACTCTCCGTTGGACACCGCCGACCAGAACTGCTCGGGGGTCGCCGTCGGACCGGTCCGGCCCGGCAGGCAGAAGCCCATGCCCGTCACGAGTGGATCGTGGGGCCCCTTCGTCGTCTTCACCGCTCGGTCCCTCCCGCTCAGATCCGGTAGAGGAGGCTGCCCCAGCACCAGACCCCGCCGCCGATGGAGGGTGAGAGCACGAGATCGCCGGGCTTGACGACGCCTCGTTCCCGCAGCTCCGACACGGTGGTGGGGATGGAGGCGCTGGAGACGTTGCCCCGGAAGGCGAGGTTCGTCAGGACACGCTCGGGGTCGGCGCCCAGCTTGTGCTGAATGCCCCTGGCCAGCGGCTCGGTTCCGGAGTGCGGGATGAGCCAGTCGATGTCGGCGAGCGTCAGTTTGTTGCGCTCCAGCACCTCCTCGACGGCGTCCCGGATATGGCCCAGGGCGACCTCGTTGAGATCGGGGTGGCTCCTGACCCAGCCCTGCTCGCCGCCGGCCGCGGACATGTGGGCGAGACTTCCGTCGGTGTGGAAGACCGAGTCGATGAGGCCGGGTTCAGCGCCGGGGGACGATTCGAGGACGACCGCGCCGGCACCGTCCGAGACGAGCATCGCGCCCTTCGACCCCGGCCGTACGCGCCGGGTCACCCGCTCGGTGGCGGCCACGAGCGCCTTGCGGTATCCGGTGGGCGAGGTGAGAAACGCCGCCGCGGTGTGCACCGCCTGGATGAACCCGGCGCAGGAACCCGCCACTTCGAACGCCATGGAGCCCTTCATGCCGAGCTCCGCCGCTGTCAGCGCCCCCACCTCGTCGACGTAGTTGCGGTCCGTCCAGTGGCTGACGACGACCAGGTCGATGTCGTCGGCGGCCGTCCCCGCGTCCGCCAGTGCCTGTCGGGCGGCCTGAGCGGCCATGAACACGGGTGTCTCGTCGTCGCCCGCCCGGTACCGGGTGTGTACGCCGACCCCACCGATGACCCTGTCCTCGACGACGCTCGTCGTCGCCTGCTCGGACCCGTGATTGCGGATTTCCTCGACCGGGAAATAGTGCCCGAATCCGGTGAATCGTATTCCAGCTTCTTCCCAGATACCGTGGTGGCCTGTCGTCATGGTGGAAAAGCTAGTAGTGCGAACACGCGTGGACATCCGACCGCCAGTACTCGATGGGGAGTTTCCCTGGGTACTTGAGGTACTCGTATTTCACGGAACCCAGCCGGGCGGCCCTCCGCCGTCGATCCGTATCACCGACCCTGTCAGATACGGGCTTTCCGCGGCGAAGCACACCGCATCGGCTATCTCTTCTTCCATCCCCCACCGGCCGAGCGGCACGAAACGCTGGAGCCCCTCCATGTAGCGGGCATGGCGCGGAAACGAGGAGGTCTTCTCGCGCAGCGCTTCGCCGTCCATCACACCGGGCGCGACGGCGGACACCCGGATCCCGTACTGGCCCAACTCGTAGGACCAGGTACGGGTCAGCGCCTCCACCCCGGCCTTGGCCGCGGTGTAGGCGGACTGTCCGTACGCGCCCACCGCGAGCCCCGAGGACACGTTGACGATCGCTCCCGGCACCTCGTGCCGGATCATCGCGGCGGCGGCCTCACGGCCGACCAGGAACACCCCGGTCAGACAGAGCCGCACGGTGCGCTCCCACTCCTCCAGCGGATGGGTGACGAGTTCGTCGCGTGACTGGCCTCGGCGCTTCTTGACCAGCAGGCGGGAGAGGTTGCCACCCGCGTTGTTCACGCACAGGTGCAGTGGCCGCGTCGCCGTGAGGCCGGCGAACAGCTCCCGTACGGACTCCTCGGAGGTGACGTCCGCCCGTATCGCGTGCAGCTCCAGGCATTCGGCCTCGGCCATGGCCTGCACCTTCTCCAGGCGTCCCTCGTCGAGGCCGATCACCGTGGTGCGCCACCCCTCGGCGGCCAGCCGCCGGGCCACGGTCAGGCCGAGGCCGCGGGTGCCACCGGTCACCAGAGCGTTCCTGGATTCGGACAACGCACAACACCTCTCGTTCTCTGCCGTCGTATGCCGTACGGACCTTCATCGGTACCGGAACACCATGGCGCCCCAGCTGAGACCGCGCCCAATGCTTACGCCGAGCAGCAGGTCTCCGGGTTTCACCGTCCCGTTGTGCACGTTTTCGGAAAGGGCACTCGGCATTCCGACGCTCGAAGTGTTGCCCCGCTCGGGCAGGTTCAGGAGCATGCGCTCACGTGGAATGCCGAGACGGTCCGCCATGGGGTAGAGGAGGTTGGTGTTCGCCTGGTGGGGAACACACCAGGCGATCTGCTCCGGGGAGATCCCATTGCGTTTCAGCACTGTCTGGCCGGCTTCGACGAGCATGTCCGGAGTGACTTCGGAGAGGATTCCGCCACGCATCACCATCTTGTCGTTCTCATCGATGTCGAAGGCGTCGTAGTAGCGGCCGTCGGCCCGCAGGACCGCGTCGACGATGCCGCTGCCACCGGGCGCGAGTTCACCACTCGCGGTGGTCTGCCCGCGCTGCCAGACGGCGGCTGCCGCTCCGGCGCCGAAGAGCGCCGAGTTCTTGAATCCGAAGTTGAGGATGGCCCGAGGGCTCTCCGCGCACACCACCAGGACGGTCCGCACGTCCATCGAGGCCAGCAGCCCGCGGGCCATGACGCTGGCGTACAGGAATCCGGCGCAGGCGACGGCGGTGACGTCGAAGCAGAACGCGTCGCGCGCGCCCAGCTGCTTCTGCAGGGGCAGCGAGATGTCCATGTAGTTGTTGCCGATCGAGGACGGGTTGACGCGGGGGCGCGCGGTGGCACTGGTGCCGATGACGACGTCCACGTCGGACACGTCGAGGCCGGCGTCCTCCAGCGCCTGGTGCGCCGCCCGCGCACCCATCTCCACGAACCTCTCGTCCGGCCCTGCCCAGTGGCGGGCCCGTACGCCGGTGTTCTCCCGTATCCAGGTGTCGTCCACGTCGAGGCCGGGCAGCTGGGCGAAGTGCGCGTTGGTGACCGGTTCGCCGGGAAAGTAGTGCCCGACACCGGTCAGCACCACCGGGGGGCCGGCTGCGGAGCGCGGCGACTCTGCTTCGGACATGGGAGTTGGTCCCTCTCTTGTCACAGTTGGTAGAGCAGGGCGCCCGAGTACCAGCCGGCCCCCGCGGCCGGCGACAGGATCATGTCGCCCTTGCGGAGCGTTCCGGACTCGGTGTACTCGGAGAGCGCACTCGGGATCGTCGCGCTCGTCGTCTGGCCGCGCGTACGGAAGTTGGTGAGGACGCGTTCGGGGTCGGCGCCGATGCGCCGCACGAGTTTCTCGCTGATCCGTACGGATCCCGGGTGCGGCACGACCCAGTCGATGTCTCCGATGGTCATCCCGTTGCGCCGCAGCACCTGGTCCGTGGCCTCGCCCGCGGTCTCTGAGGCGACGTCGGCGATCGTGGGCAGGCTGACGGTCCAGCCGTTGCTGCCCCGGGCCTTGGACACGCCCGCGTGTTCGCCGTAGCTGAGAACCACGGAGTCCCGCAGTCTGGAGTCGTCGGGCGGTCCCGCCTCCAGTACGGCGGCGCCCGCTCCGTCGCCACCGACGTACGACCCTCGCCGCCCCGGCTTGAGCCGCTGGGAGAACTGGTCGGAGCAGACCACCAGCGCGCGCCGCCAGTTGTGACTGGTGAGGAGCGCCGCGGCGGTCTGAACACTGTGCACGAAGCCGACACACGCGGTGCACACATCAAAGGCCAGGGCCTGCCCGGCACCGAGCCGCAGCGCGATCCGTGGTCCGTCCTCGGGGGCGTAGCGGCGTTGCGACCACGACGAGAAGACGACCAGGTCGAGGTCCTTCGCGTCCATCCCCGCGTTGCGCAGCGCCCGCTGCCCGGCCTGCACTGCCATGTACGGGACGGTCTCGGTCTCGTCCGACAGGTGGCGCCGCTCCACTCCGAGAGCGGGACCCAGCACGGCGGCCTCCGCCTCCGGCGCGGGCGGCAGGTCGGCCGGGATCTCCTCGCAGTGCTGTGGGAAGTAGTGGCCGAAGCCCCGGAACGAAATCCCTCGTCCCACCCAGATACCTCCGGTCATGCCGCGCTCCTCACCTGTAGAAACCCTGCGGATCGAGACCTCGTAGCCAGGCGATCTCCTCGTCGGTGATCGCCGGTTCCGGCAGCCATCCCTCGGTATGGACGGGCCAGCCGGTCAGGGACGCCACGGCTTCGCCGGGTGTCGTGGGGCCGTCGTCGAGCGGAAGCCAGGTGGTGAGGCGGAACGGTTCGTCAACGCTGTCCCGGCTGAACCGCCCGAAGTGGCCGGCCACTTCGC
>NZ_LIQZ01000280.1 GCF_001418655.1 Streptomyces phaeochromogenes
GCGGGCTCGTGCAGTACCTCGAACCGCGCGAACTCCCCTGGCCCACCCGTCGTCACGAGCTCCATGCACAGCGCCCCGGGATCGAAGCGGAACGACTTCCCCCCGTACGACACGAGAGTCAGTCCGGGCGATTTCATTGCACGCTCACTCACGTAACCACTATAAGTGGTTACCATGACAGAAACCCAGCCCCAGCCCCAGTCCCAGACACCTTCGTCTGCACCGGCGCCCCTGCACTGGAAGCTCGTCATCGACGCCGCCGATCCACACGCCCAGGCCGACTTCTGGTCCGCCACCCTCGGCTACCTGGTCGAGGACCACAGCACCCTGGTCGAGCGCCTGCTCGGCTTCGGCGCCGTACCGCCCGAGGTCACCGTCGAATCGCACGGCCGCCGGGCCTGGCGCGACGCCGCGGCCGTGCGCCACCCCGACGATCCGTACGACAAGGACAGCGGCACCGGACTCGGACGGCGGCTGCTCTTCCAGCGCGTACCGGAGCCGAAGACGATCAAGAACCGGCTGCACATCGACGTGCACACCGGGGACAGGCCGCGGGAAGTGGAGGTCGCGCGGCTGACCGGGCTGGGGGCGTCGGTGCTCCGGGAGGTGAAGGAGCAGGGCGGCGAGTGGGTGGTGATGGCGGATCCGGAGGGCAACGAGTTCTGCGTGCACTGACACGCGAGGACCATGTCGACCCACGCGGACCCACGCGGACCGGGGCATCCGCCGTACGCGGCAACAGGGAACGGCCGCCCTTCCACAGCTCACCTGTTACTGGTCACGAGCGACCGCACCCAGGTGAACTCCAGGGATCCGCTATGCGAACACCCCTGACCGGATTGCGCTCTTGACGGAACGTCAACCTCAGCTTCACCATCAGGCACCCATTCCCACATGGAATTCGGAGCCCCCCACATGAAGCTCTCTGTTCCCGGACGTGTCACGGGTGCCGCGGTCATAGCCGTCGCCGCGCTCCTCACGACGAGCGCGATAGCCGACGCCGCGCCCGCGCGCGTGGCCGCCGCACCGGACATACCCGTCGCCAACGTCAAGGCCCATCTCACCCAACTGCAGTCCATCGCCACCGCCAACGGCGGCAACCGCGCCCATGGCCGCGCCGGCTACAAGGCGTCCCTCGACTACGTGAAGGCCCAGCTGGACGCGGCCGGATTCACCACGACCATCCAGCAGTTCACCGCCTCCAGCCGTGTCGGCTACAACCTGATCGCCGACTGGCCCGGCGGCGACGCCAACCAGGTCGTCATGGCGGGCTCCCACCTCGACAGCGTCACCTCGGGGGCCGGCATCAACGACAACGGCTCGGGCTCGGCGGCCCTGCTGGAAGCCGCACTCACCGTTTCCCGCACCCAGTACCAGCCCACGAAGCATCTGCGGTTCGCCTGGTGGGGAGCCGAGGAGCTGGGCATGATCGGCTCGCGCAACTACGTCAACGGCCTCACCACCGCCAACCGCGCCAAGATCAGCGGCTATCTCAACTTCGACATGATCGGATCGCCGAACCCCGGCTACTTCGTCTACGACGACGACCCGGCCATCGAGAAGACTCTCAAGGACTTCTACGCGGGTATAGGCGTCGCCACCGAGATCGAGACCGAGGGCGACGGCCGCTCGGACCACGCCCCCTTCAAGAGCGCGGGCATCCCCGTCGGCGGCGTCTTCACCGGCGCCAGCAGCACCAAGTCCGCTGCCCAGGCCGCCAAGTGGGGCGGCACGGCGGGCCAGTCGTTCGACCGCTGCTACCACTCCTCGTGCGACACGACGTCGAACATCAACGACACCGCCCTGAACCGGAACAGCGACGCACTGGCGTACGCGGTGTGGGAGCTCTCGGAGTAACCGGACCCGCTCCGGACCCGCTCCGGCGCCGACTCCGACAGGCTCGGGGTAGCCGACGACTGCATGCGTGTGCATATACTGCGTACGCATGCAGTCGTCGTACGCCTTCCATGACGGAGCCGCTCATGACCCGCCACTTCCTCTTCCTCCTGGGCAGCGCCCGCGACAGCGGCAACACCGAGCTGCTGGCCCGCAGGGCCGCGGAACAGCTGCCGGCCGACGTCACACAGCACTGGCTGAGCCTCACCGAGCATCCGGTGCCCGACTTCGAGGACCTGCGCCACGACAGCGACCATGTCCGGCCGTCCGGCGACAACACGGCCCTGCTGCTCGACGCGACGCTCGCGGCGACCGACATCGTCATCGCCTCCCCCCTGTACTGGTACTCCCTGTCCGCGCACACCAAGCGCTACCTGGACTACTGGTCGGGCTGGCTGCGCACCCCGGGGCTCGACTTCAAGAAGACGATGGCCGGGCGCACGCTGTGGGGAGTCACGGCCCTCGCGCACGAGGAGGAAGAGGTCGCCGCCCCGCTGATCGGCACGCTCAATCACTCGGCCGCGTACATGGGGATGCGGTTCGGCGGCGTCCTCCTCGGCAACGGCAGCAAGCCCGGGGACGTCCTGACCGACTCGGCCGCCCTGACCCGCGCCAAGACGTTCTTCGCGCAGGAGCCCCCGCTCGCCCGCTTCCCGTACGACAGCTGAGACCTCTCGGCGCCGGCGGGTCCCTCGGCCGGTGTGCGCCTCAGGCGGTGATGTCCTTCGCCGTGAACCGCGCCCACGCCGCCGCTCCGAACACCGCCGCGTACAGCCCCTGGAGCTGCAGGTTGCGTATCAGGTCGTCCCAGTAGACCGGGTCGCGCATGAGGTCGGCGAAGGACAGCCAGTAGTGCGAGAAGAAGTACGGCTGTATCGCGTGGAGCTGGGGGATCTGGTCGAGGATCTGCACGGTGATGAGCAGGCCGACGGTTGTCGCCATCGCCGCGATCCCGCTGTTCGTCAGGGTCGAGACGAACAGGCCGAGGGCCGCGATCCCGATCAGTGACGCGGCGACGGCCAGGGCGATCAGCAGCGCCCGTCCGAGCCCCTCGCCGAAGCTGATCCGCGTGCCGGAGATCGTCGTCAGCTCGCCCAGCGGGAACAGGAGTGCTCCCACGATGAGCGCCGAGGTCGCCACCACGAGGGTCGCGATCACGCAGAAGGCCAGCGTGGTCGCGTACTTGGTGATCAGCAGGCGGGTCCGGCCGGCCGGGGCGACCAGCAGATAGCGCAGGGTCCCCGCGTTGGCCTCGCCCGCTATCGCGTCGCCCGCGACGACGCCGACCGCCATCGGCAGGAAGAACGGCAGCGTGGCGGCGAGCGCGGTGAAGACCAGGAACAGTCCGTTGTTGGTGATCTGCGCGATGAAGGCGGGCCCCTCACCTCCGCCGCCTCCGGCCGACGATCCGTCGCTCGTCTCGATCTTCACCGCGATCCCGACCAGCACCGGCACCGCGGCAAGCACGCCGAGCAGGGCGATCGTCCGCCACCGCCGGAGCGTGGTGCCCAGCTCGTTGCGCAGCAGGCCGAGGGTCCACAGCGGGGTCGGCGTCCGGGTGCCGGGGGCCGGCTTCGCGGCCTGGGCCGGCGGTTCGGTGAGCTCAGCCCGCGACATCGAACCCCTCCCCCGTGAGCGCCACGAACGCGTCCTCCAGCGAGGCCCGTTCCACCCCGAAGCCCCGGACGCGGACGCCCGCCGTCACCAGTGCCGCGTTCACCTCGGCGAGTTCGCGCTCCGGTGGCTCGGCGGTCACCCGGTCCTCGGCGACCACGACATCACTCACGCCCTGTTCCTTCAGCACCCGGGCCGCGTCGCCCGGATCCGGTGTCGTCACGACGAGCCGGCCGCGCGCGCCCGCCGCGAGGTCGGCCACCGGCCCCTGGGTGATCAGCCGTCCCTGGGCCATCACCGCCACGTGCGTACACACCTGCTCGATCTCGTCCAGCAGATGCGAGGAGAGGAAGACGGTCGTGCCGTCCGACGCCAACTCCCGCACCAGGGAACGGATTTCTCGCATCCCCTGCGGGTCGAGCCCGTTGGTCGGCTCGTCCAGCACGAGCAGCCGACGGGGCTGCAGCAGCGCCGCCGCGAGCCCGAGCCGCTGCTTCATCCCCAGGGAGTACGCCTTCGCCTTCTTGCCCGCGGCTGCCGTCAGCCCGACGCGGTCCAGCGCTGCCGCGACGCGCGAGCGCCGGGTGCGCGGGTCGGCGGTCGGGTCGGCCGAGTCGTATCGCAGGAGGTTGTCGCGGCCGGAGAGGAAGCCGTAGAGAGCCGGTCCCTCGATGAGCGCGCCGACGTGCGGCAGCACCGCGCCGGTGGCGCGCGGCATGGGCTGCCCCAGCACGCGCGCCGTGCCGGACGTCGGCTCGATCAGGCCCATCAGCATTCTGATGGTGGTCGTCTTGCCGGAGCCGTTCGGCCCGAGGAAGCCGAAGACGCTGCCCGCCGGGACGGCCAGGTCGAGGCCGTCGACGGCGAGCTGTCCGCCGCGGTAGCGCTTGGTGAGGGCGCGGGTGGCGATCACGGTGTCACCCGTGTCCGCGGTCGCTGCCGCGTCCGCCTCCGTGTCACCGGCTTTCGCCGTATGACCGGCCGACTCGGTGTCGCCCGCGCCGGCCGTGCCGCGCTCACCCGCCATGTCCCCGTCCGCGGTGGACAGTTCCGCCATCGACTCCCTCACTTCGCCTTTCCCACAAGGGGCTCCCGGGACCGCGTGCGCTACTTCGCCGCGTTGGCCGCCTTCACCAGCGCGTCCTTGGTGACCGCGCCCGCGTAGACCTTGCCGTCGTCCGTGATGAGCGCGTTGACCAGGCGGGTCGAGAAGACCGTGCCCGAGCCGAACTTGCCCGTCACGTGGTCGCCCAGCGAGTCGAGGAAGCGGCCCGCGTCACCCGCGCCGGAGGACTCCGACGGCATGCCCTCGCCGCCGGTGTCGAACTGGGCTATCGAGCTCCAGCCCTCACCGATGACGTTCAGGCCCTGGAACTCCTCGCCCAGGTCCTCGCCGCCCTTGGGCTGCGCCCGGTCCGCCTTGCCCTCGGCCTTGGCCTCGTCGCCCTCGGTGACCTTCGTGCCCTTGGGCGGGCTGAAGTCGAAGGTGGACGCGGCCGGCTTGGAGAAGTCGACCTTGGTGAAGCCCGCGTCGATGACGGCCGCGCCACCGCTCGCCGGGGTCAGCGTGAACTTCAGCGGCAGACCGGTCTTCGAGTCCACCGCGATGGAGATCGCGCCGACCGTCGAACCGGATGCCTTGGGCTTGATCAGCAGCTTGTAGGCGTCGCGGCCCGCGACCTGCGCCGTACCGTCGACCGTCACGGACGTCGTGTCGTCGGCCGCCTTCAGTGCCTCTTCGGCCAGCTCCCCGGGGGTGGCCGGCACGTCGTCGGCCTTGCCCTTCGTCCCCTTCTCGGCGGCGCCGGAGGAGTCCTTCATGTGGTACGCCTCGTTCGAAGCGCTGTCGTACGCCCACACCTCGTCGCCGTTGTGGATCACGCTGTACTCGGCGGCCTTGTCGAGCAGTGAGAGCTTCTGCTTGTCCTCGCCGTCGGACGCGACCCGCAACGTGTGCGTACCGGACGCCAGTTCAAGCAGCTTGGACGACGGGTCCGCGGAGGAACCCGAGTCGTCGCCGCCCCCGCCCATTCCGCCGCCGAGGCTGTTCTCCAGGCCGCCGAGGTTCGGCAGGCCGAGGTCCGTGCTGATCTTCACCGTGCCGGACAGCTGCTGTACGTCCGACGCCGCGATCTTCTCTATGAGCTGCTGGGCGGTGATGTCCGGCAGGTCCGGGTCGCCGGAACCGGCGAACGCCGGGACCAGCCCGATGGTCGCCGCCGCCACCCCCAGCACCGCGACGGGGACGACGTACCGAGCGGCTTTGCGTCGGCCGGTGCGCAGGTCCTCGTTCGTGTTGTCGTCGGATTCGTACGGTGCCATGTGTGCCCTACCTCCGTTGTCGGCGGCTGATGCACTCGTCCATCCCCGCCGCCATTGTCACCCGAACTCCTGTGAAGTGGTGTGTCCAATCTGACCAAATCGGCCGGCGGAAAGCGTCAGACCTCGGAGCCAACTCCGTGTACACCTGCGGTATGACATGGGTGGACGGCGCCTCCCCCGACCCGTAGGGGTCGTGCGGGGAAGACGCCGTCCGTGTATCTCGCCGGAGCCGGGTGAAACCCCTTCAGATCCGGGTGGATCACAGCCTGATCCCGGGTGGACGGCTTTGCGATCCTGGGTGGACGGCGTCCCGATCCGGGTGGAGGGCTTCGCGATCCGGCGGATCAGCCGGTGGTCAGCGGGCTGTTCACCGGTTCACGAACACGTAGTCCGCCCCGTACGAAACTCCCACGATCTTGCCCACCTTGCAGGACCCGGCCGGAGCGACTCCGCCCACGGTGTTCAGCCGGAGGATCTCCGCGGTGTGCGCGAGCAGCCCCCGGTGCTTGCCGGACTGCGTGGCCCTGAGGTCCAGTTCGGGGATGTTCTTGTCGCCGTTCGCGGTCTTGGAGATCAGCGCGCCCGCGACGGCGCTGCGGTCGGCCGCGATCCACTGCGGAGTACCCGAGTTGGGCTTCACGAACGAGTGCGCGATGGGACCGCCGAGCACGGCGGCCACGTCACGCTGGGCGAAGGACGTGGTGCCGTCGGCCGCCTTCTTGCACTCGTAGATCTGCTTGCCCTTGATGACGGACGCCTGGAAGTTGTTCAGCGCGTGCCTGAAGTCGAACTTCGTGGTGACCTTGTGGAGCTGGCCGCGGACGGCCCCGCCCGGGAACTCGGCGGTGTGCAGATTGGCGTAGAAGCTGCCCGGGTCGGACTTCAACTGCCCGAGCAGGGCCGCGTCCTTGACCTTGACGGTGCCGGTGACCGTGCGGCCCTTGGCGTTGTCCAGCAGCTTGGTGAAGTCGACCTTGACACCGCCGTTGACACCCTTGGCGCCCTGGTGGATGTGGAGCAGGGTCGGCTTGCCGGTGCCGCGCCACTTGACGGCGACGGACACCTTGTCCCCCTTGACCTTGACGAACTCGAGCGCCGCACCGTCCTTGTCACCGACGGCGGGGCCGCCCTGCACGGGCACCTCGTTGGCGCCGTTCAGGCTGGCGGCGAGGATGGTGCCGCCGCTGCCGCCGGCGAGAGCGCCGCTCTGCACCTCGATGGACTTGTCCCCGTGGCCCGAGTGGCCCGCGCCCGCACTTGCACTCGCACTCGCACTCGCGCTCGCACCCTTGCCGGAGCTCCCGCTGTCGGCGACCGCCGGGATGACCGCGGCGGCGACTCCGGCCGCGGTGGCCACCGCGACGCCGGTCATGACGAGCTTCTTACGACGCTGCGCGAACGTAACGATTGTCCCCATGATTCTTTTTTCTCCCCGTAGTTCCGCTGACGCCCCCTGCGTCAGCTTCTATGGGGGACTACGGACCGGATCCGAAATTGGACTCGTTCCAGGTCTGTGACCTGCGTCACATACGAAAAGGTCCGAGGGAAATCCCCGAGGGGATCCTGGGAAGAACGAGGAGACGAGCAGGTCAGCCCGCCCGGTGGACCACCGCGTCGCACAGCTCCACCAGCGCCGCCTTCGCGTCGCACTCCGGGAGCGGCGCCAGCGTGGCGCGGGCGTCCTCCGCGTACCGCACGGTGTCGCGGCGGGCCTGGTCCAGGGCGGGGTGCACGCGCAGCCTGGCCAGCGCCTCGGCGTGCCGCGCGTCGTCGGACAGGTCCGAGGCGAGCAGGTCCGACAGCGCGATGTCCTCGGCGAGCCCCAGCCGCTCCACGCGCTCACGCAGCCGCAGCACGGGCATCGTCGGGATGCCCTCGCGCAGGTCGGTACCCGGCGTCTTGCCGGACTCGCGCGTGTCGCTGGCGATGTCCAGCACGTCGTCGGCGAGCTGGAAGGCGACGCCGAGCCGCTCGCCGTACTGCGTCAGCACGTCGACGACCGTCTCGTCGGCGCCCGACATCATCGCGCCGAATCGTCCCGCCACGGCGATCAGCGAGCCGGTCTTGCCGCTGAGCACGTCCATGTAGTGGTCGATCGGGTCACGCCCGTCGCGCGGCCCCGCCGTCTCCAGGATCTGGCCGGTGACCAGCCTCTCGAACGCCTCCGCCTGGATGCGTACGGCCTCGGGGCCGAGGTCGGCCAGTATGTGCGAGGCCCGCGCGAAGAGGAAGTCGCCGGTGAGGACCGCGACCGAGTTGCCCCAGCGGCTGTTGGCGCTGGGCACTCCGCGGCGCACGTCCGCCTCGTCCATCACGTCGTCGTGGTACAGCGTGGCGAGGTGGGTCAGCTCGACGACCACGGCCGAGGGCACGACACCGGGCGCGTACGGGTCGCCGAACTGCGCGGCGAGCGTCACGAGCAGCGGCCGGAAGCGCTTGCCGCCGGCGCGCACGAGGTGCTGCGCGGCCTCCGTGATGAACGGGACCTCGCTCTTGGTGGCTTCGAGCAGTCCCTCCTCGACAGCCGCCAATCCGGCCTGGACATCGGCTTCGAGAGCCTGGTCCCGCACGCTCAGCCCGAACGGCCCGACGACGGTCACGAGGGTCTCCTGTCTGCTGACGCTCTCAGCGGCGGTCTCTGGATGCTCTGAGTGTTCCGGGTGCTGCCGGTGTTGCGGATGCTGTGGGTGTTTGTCGATGTGTCGCTGCTGGCACTCAAGTCAGCGTATCCGGTCGCCTTTCGATCACAGTGAGCGCCCGCCCGTCACCTGCCACCACCCTGCCCGACACGCTCCGCCTGCCCCCTTTTGCCCCCCGCACCCAGCCGGGCGGTATCCGATCACGGAAGGTATGTTCTTGATCTGCCGATACGACTGATACATCCGGTACAGCCGACACATGCGGTACGTCCTGAAAGCGAGCCATTTTTCAGGAAGTGATGCCTCTTGTCCCGCGACACGATCGAGTCCGGCCCCGAGCCCGATCCGGAGCCCGGTGGCCCGCCCTCGGACCCCGCCGACGACCATGCCTTCCTCGGCCAGCCCAGGGGCCTGCTCACCCTCTCGGGCCTGGAGGTCTGGGAGCGGTTCTCGTTCCTCGGGATGCAGGCGATCCTCGTCCTGTACTTCGCGGACACGGTGGCCCACGGCGGCATGGGCATGTCCGCCGGAACGGCCGCGTCCGTCTCGGCCGCGTACGGCACGCTGGTCTATCTGGTCTCGGTGGCCGGCGGCTGGCTGGCCGACCGCATCCTCGGCTCGTACCGGGCGGTCCTGTGGGGCGGCGTCCTGATCGCCTGCGGCCACTACTCGATGGCGGTGCCCACCACGGCCATGACCTGGGCGGGACTCGGCCTGATCAGCGCGGGCACGGGCCTGCTGAAGCCGAACGTCGCCACCATGGTCGGCAAGCTGTACCGCACCGACGACGACCGCCGCGACGCCGGTTTCGCCGTGTACTACATGGCGATCAACATCGGCGCCTTCGCCGGCCCGCTGATCACCGGCTGGCTCGGCGACCACCAGGGCTGGCACTGGGGCTTCTCGGCGGCAGCGGTCGGTATGACCTTCGGTCTGATCCAGTACGTCGCGGGCCGCCGTCACCTGGCCGGGCGCAGGAACGCGGCCGAGTTCGCGCTGCCGCCCGCGTCCATGCGCAGGGCCGTCCGCCTGATCGTCCTCGGCCTGCTGGCGGTGGCCGTCCTCGCGGTCCTGCCGGCCGCCGCCGGATGGCTGACTATGGGCCGCTTCGTGGACCTGCTGACCCTCATCTCGGTGATCGCTCCGGTGGTCTACTTCGCGGTGATGTTCAGGAGTCCCCGGGTGAGCCCCGGGGAACGGGGCCGGCTGCGCCCGTACATCGTGCTGTTCCTGGCCTCCACGGTCTTCAACTTCATCCTCTTCCAGGCGTACTCGACGATGATGCTGCTGGCCGCGTCGAACGCCGAGACGACGATCCTCGGCTTCGACTTCCCCACCAGTTGGTACGCGTCCGCCCTGGGCGCCTTCGAGGTGGCACTCGCCCCGGTCGTGGCCGCGCTGTGGGTCCGGATGGGGCACAGACAGCCACACGCCTCCAACAAGATCGCGTTCGGAGTGGTGCTGGGAGGTCTGTCCTTCCTCCTGATGGTGCTGCCGACCTCCGGCCACGAAAACGACGACTACCTGATGTCGGCCTGGTGGATCGTCGGCTCGTACTTCCTGCTGGGGCTCGGCGACATCCTCCTGGAGACCTCCGGCATGTCGGCCACCACCAAGCTCGCCCCGCGGGCCTTCGCCAGCCAGACGATGTCCCTCTGGTTCCTCTCGCTGGCCCTCGCCAACGGCATCCAGGCCCAGACCGTGAAGCTCTACGACGACGTCTCCAAGCCCGCCTACTTCGGCGTCAACGGCGCGATCGCCGTCGCCGCGGGCCTGCTCGTGATCGCCGCCGCGCCCTGGCTGCGCCGCACGATGCACCCGGTCCACTGAGACCCCACAGGCCCTGGAGGTCACCGCCATGCGCATCCGTACGTCCTTCCCCTACGAGACGGCTCACGAGGATCTCCGCGTTCCCCTCCCGGACGGAACCAAGCTCTACGCGCGCGTGTGGCGCCCGCTCACCGACGAACCCGTACCGGCCCTGCTCGAATACCTGCCCTACCGCCTGACCGACTGGACGGCCCCGCGCGACTGGCAGCGCCACCCCTGGTACGCGGGGCACGGCTATGCCTCCGTACGCGTGGACATCCGGGGGCACGGGAACTCCGAGGGCATGCCCGGCGACGAGTACTCGGCGACGGAGCTGGCCGACGGGGTCGAGGTCGTCAACTGGCTCGCCGCCCAGCCCTGGTGCTCGGGCAAGGTCGGCATGTTCGGCATCTCCTGGGGCGGCTTCAACTCCCTCCAGATCGCGGCCCTCGCGCCCGAGCCGCTCAAGGCGGTGGTCACCGTCTGCTCGACGGACGACCGCTATGACAACGACGTGCACTACATGGGTGGTTCCGTGCTCGCCGTCGACATGCACGCGTGGGCGGCGACCATGCTCGCGTTCGTCTCCCGCCCGCCGGATCCGGTCTACGCGGGCGAGGTCTGGCACGACCTGTGGGTCAAACGACTGGAGACCGTCGATCCGTTCCTGCACACCTGGCTGGCGCACCAGACGAGGGACGACCACTGGCGCCGCGGCAGCGTGTGCGAGGACTACTCGGCGATCCGGGCGGCGGTGCTCGCGGTCGGCGGCTGGCACGACCCGTACCGGGACGCGGTCCTGCGCCTGGTGGAACACCTCCCGGCGGACCGCGTACGGGGGATCGTCGGGCCGTGGTCGCACCAGTACCCCGACCGGGGGCTGCCGCCCGGCCCGGCGATCGGCTTCCTCCAGGAGACCCTGCGCTGGTGGGACCACTGGCTCAAGGACACGGAGACCGGGATCATGTCCGAGCCGCTCCTGCGCTCGTACGTCAGCGACTCCCACCCGCCCGCCACGGTGTACCCGACGCTGCCGGGCCGCTGGGTCGGCGATCCGGCCTGGCCCTCTCCCTTGGTGGCCCCGGTGACGTACGCCCTCCAGGGCGAGCCCGTGGTGGTGCGGTCCCCCCAGCACACGGGGGTCGACGCCGGCCGCTTCTTCCCCTTCGGCAACGACGCGGACCTGCCGCCCGACCAGCGGGAGGAGGACGCGAGGTCGGCGTGCTTCGACTTCGAGGTCCCGGAGGAGATCTGGGTACTGGGCCGCCCGCGCGTGCGCCTGAGGCTCACTACGGAGGCGACGCGAGGACAAGTAGTGGCCCGAATCTGCGACGTGGCCCCCGACGGCTCCTCGACCCTCGTCACCCGGGGAGTCCTGAACCTGTCAGCCCGTCATGGCCGCGACCAGGTGGTTCCCTGGAAACCGGGCTCTACGGAGGATGTGGTTCTCGACCTGAACGCCATCGGCCACGCCTTCCCTCCGGGCCATCGCGTCCGTCTCGCCGTCTCCTCCGCGTACTGGCCGTGGATCTGGCCCCAGCCGGGTTCGGAGGCGGGCTTCACCCTCACCCCTTCGGGGAGCGTGCTGGAACTCCCGCTCCGCGCACAGGAGTCGGACCCGTCCGTCTCCTTCGAGGAACCGGAGCAGGCGGAGCCCATGGGGGTCAACTTCCCCGCGACACTGGACGAGCCGCGCCCCGAGCGTCTCGTCGTCCGCGATGTCGCCAAGGGCGAGTGGCGCCTGGAGGTGGACCCTCGCTACGGAGGCACCCGGGTGTATCCCGACGGCCTCGAATTCACCGAGGAGGCCCTGGACACGTACACGATCGTCGAGTCGGACCCGCTGTCGGCCCGCGCCCGCTCCGACTGGTTCGTCCGGCTGCACCGGCCGGACCTGCCGTGGGACGCGAGCGTCGAGGCGCACTCCGAAACCACCTGCGACGAGGCGGACTTCATCACCTCGAACGAGGTGATCTGCAAGGACGGTGACGAGGTGGTGTTCCACCGCACCTGGGAGAAAAGGATTCCGCGGACCGCGGGGTGAGCTCGTACGCTCCCCGTATGACGGCGAACGCGTACGTGGGCCCCACGACCGCAATCCCGTGTGTAGGTCCCACGACCGCAGACGCATATGTAGGGACCCCATGATCGCGTACGCCTATGTGGGGCCCGAAGACATAGGGGAGGCCGTCCGGCCCGGCGGGGGCGGCGCCCGGATCCGGACCCGGGCAGACCTCGACGCCTTCCTGTCCGCCCGCCCCGCCGACGAGCTCGCCGAGCCGTTCACCTTCGTCGTCGACGCCTCCCTGACCCTGCGCCTGGCTCCGCGCCGCTCCGAGCACGTGGCCTGCGCGGACGGGAAACCGGTGCGCGCCGCCGGGGAGTTGGGCTTCGCGCGGACCTCGTCCGACTGGGCGGTCACGTACGCGAGCAACCAGTCCACCGGCTACTGCCCCGACCCTGAGTCGTGGCGGTCGCTCGCGGCGGCCCTCAACCGCGCGGGCATCTCCCACTCCGGCGCCCACCCCGGCGGCTACACCCACCCGATCGTCTACCGCCGCTGCCCGTCCTGCGCCGAGTGGAACTCCGTACAGGACGCCCATTTCGTCTGTGCCCTCTGCGACGCCGACCTCCCGGCCGACCACCGCACCGGCCCCATGGATCTCGCGCTCCTCGCAGACGAGGAGGGCAATTCGGTCAGGATCACGGTCCTCGGCCGGCATCCGCGAATGGTGGCGGGCCTCGCGGCCGAGATCGTCGTGGAGACGCCTTTCGTCCGTGGCCGCCTCGAACTCGCTCTGTGGCGCCGCCGACTTGAGGCCTGGGGGCATGCCCTGGACGCCGCATTCGACCGCGGCGAGGACATCGCGTGGATGACGGTGGAGCGAGGCCCGTCGATTTCCATTCGGCTCACGGGAGAACGGGATTGCCCGGAAGTGATCGTGGAGGACGACACGATTTCCATGGCCACGGTGTGCGTTCCCGTCGGTCTTCCCCGGAACTGGATCGACAGCCATCGGCGGAAACTTCGTGACGTTCTCACTCTCTGGAACCCGGAAGACTGACCCTCCGGAGCGCCGAAGAGCAGAGAGAACGTTTACGGACAAGTAGTCCCTTATGCCGACTGGGCGGACATCCAGGCTCCGCCTGACTTGCCCCAATTAGGCACGTGGCGCACCTAATTCCCCACCTGTGCACGTGAATTGGGTCACGTCCGCCCGGGACCGCCGATTTGCCGAGTCGGTCGATTCACCTTTGCTCAAAGCAAGTTGAACTTCACCTTCCGAATGGATCAAGAATTCCCATCCGTCCCGAACAGGCAAATCGCATCGCCATGTGAATTCTGGGCTTGTTCACGGCATGTGCTCTCGCATACGTTCACGTCACTCCGGATGGACCGCCTAATCCTGCCGCCGCCCGGAGATCCCAACCACCCATTCACTCGCGTACGGCAGGAGCGGGGGACCCAGGTAGGCCGCCGGTCCGGATTCCGGAACGGCTCGGGGTGAAGCCGCGTGCAGCATGCGGCCGGGCAGCTCCCGCCCGAACCCGACAGCTCACCTCGCAGGCGTCGGAGAGGAAACGCGCCATGGCCGCACGAGGCAAGCACCGCCGCCCCAGAATGAACACCCTCACGCGTGGCATCGTCGCCGCGGGAACCGGCGGAGCCGCGCTCGCGCTCCCCATCGTGGGGGCGACCGGCGCCCACGCCGCACAGCCGACGCAGGCCGCACAGGCTCCCCAGGCCGCACAGGCCGCGGTCCCGCAGGTCTCGCTGGTCACGTACAAAGTGGTCTCGGGCGACACCCTGACCAAGATCGCCAAGAAGCACTCCACGAGCGGCGGCTGGCAGGACCTCTACAAGGCCAACCGCGCGGTCATCGGCGACGACCCGGCGGTCATCCGCCCGGGCCTCAAGCTGACGGTCGGCACGAAGAACGCCCAGACCTCCGCGAAGACGGCCACCGCGACCAAGGCCTCCACCGCGTCCGCCGTCACCCCCGCCGCCGCGAAGACGTACACGAACGACCTCGACGGCTGGATCAAGGAATCGCTGGACATCATGGCCCAGCAGGGCATCCCGGGGTCGTACGACGGCATCTACCGCAACGTCATGCGCGAGTCGTCGGGCAACCCGCAGGCCATGAACAACTGGGACTCCAACGCCGCGGCCGGTACGCCGTCGAAGGGGCTCCTCCAGACCATCGACCCGACCTTCAACGCCTACCACGTGGCCGGCACCTCGATGGATCCCTTCGACCCGGTCGCCAACATCACCGCGGCGTGCAACTACGCCGCCGCGAGGTACGGCTCGATCGACAACGTCTTCGGGGCCTACTGAGCGGGCCGGTATCGGGCCGACCCGATGCCGGACGTGCCGGCGCCGGGCGGCCCGCGGCGAGGGAGACCGACCTCCCCGCGGGCCGCCCGGTTTTCTCGTGACGCAGAACTAGGACCGCGAGCCGAAGAGCCGCTCCAACACCACCGCGATCCCGTCCTCCTCGTTCGACAGGGTCACCTCGTCGGCCACCGCCTGGAGTTCGGGGTGGGCGTTGGCCATCGCGACGCCGTGGGCCGCCCAGTCGAACATCGGGATGTCGTTGGGCATGTCACCGAAGGCGATCGTGGTGGCGGGAGCGAGGCCGAGGTGTTCGGCCGCCAGAGCGAGCCCCGTCGCCTTGGTCACGCCACATGGCTGGAGTTCGACTGTGCCGGGGCCGGACATCGTGACCGTGGCGAGGGAACCGACCGCTCCGCGGGCCGCGGACGCCAACTCGTCGTCGGACAACAGCGGATGGCGCAGCAGCACCTTGCTGATGGGTTCCGTCCAGAGGTCGTCGCGGCGCAGGACACGTACCGCGGGGAGCGTCGGGTGCGGCATCTCGTACCCCGGCTCGATGAGCGTGAGTCCGTCGACCCCGTCCTGGTCGACGGCGGCGTACACGTCCCCGACCTCCGCCTCGATCTTGCCGAGCGCCGTCTCGGCCAGCTCGCGGTCGAGGGTGACCGACCAGACCATGCGTTCGGCGCCGGCGTCGTACAACTGCGCTCCCTGACCGCACACCGCCAGTCCCTGGCTGCCCAGTTCGTCCAGCAGGGGGCGTACGCGCGGTGCCGGGCGCCCCGTCACCACGAGGTGCCTGGCACCTCTCCCGATCGCCATCGCCAGCGCGGCGCGTGACCTGTCCGAAAGGGTGTCGTCGCCTCGCAACAACGTCCCGTCCAGGTCAGTGGCGATGAGTGAATATGCAATCGGTGCGGCCATGATCAGAGAATACGGATCGAACGCCCCAACGACTCGACGGGAACCGGACGTCGTCCGGTATCTCGTCAGGCACAGGGGTCGTCACAGGCACCATCCGTCGGCCGCGCGGAGGCAAATCGCGGGCGAGGAGGAGCAGTTGGCCATGCCCTGCCCGCTCCCCCGCCCCCGGTCAACCGGCCCGTTGCCCTCCCCCGGGCCCCAAC
>NZ_LIQZ01000281.1:0-42334 GCF_001418655.1 Streptomyces phaeochromogenes
CCGGCCGACTGCTCCCCCTCCGCCCCCAGCAACGCCTGCGGCACAACCAACACGGCCTGTACGCCACCGTAGATATTGGTCTGCAGCCGCACCACGATCCCGTGCCGGCGCGCGAGCTGCGAGACCACGAACAACCCGATGCGGCCGTCCTGCAGCAGACTCGCGACGTTCACCTGATCGGGGTCGGCGAGCAACGCGTTCATCTTGTGCTGCTCGGCGAGCGGCATGCCGAGCCCGCGGTCCTCGACCTCGACGGCGAGCCCGGACGTGACGACGTTGGCCCGCAGCAGCACTTGGGTGTGCGGTGCCGAGAACACCGTTGCGTTCTCGACGAGTTCGGCCAGCAGGTGGATCACGTCGGCGACGGCGTGCCCGCGCACGGTGCCGTCGATCGGCGGGACGAGCTTGACCCGCGAGTACTGCTCGACCTCGGCGATCGCGGAACGCAGCACCTCGGTCATGGAGACCGGGTTGCTCCACTGCCGGCGCGACACGGCCCCGCCGAGCACGGCGAGGTTCTCGGCGTGCCGCCGGATCCGGGTGGCGAGGTGGTCGACGTGGAACAGACCCTTGAGCAGGTCCGGGTCCTCGATCTCGTTCTCCAGCTCGTCGAGGATCGAGATCTCGCGGTGCACCAGGGACTGCAGGCGCCGTGCCAGATTGACGAAGACCTCGACCTTCTGCTCGCTGCCCGCCTGACTGGAGAGCTGGGAGGCCTGGACGACCGCGCTCACGGCGCCGTCGTGGGCGCGCGCCAGGTCGTCCTCCAGCAGGTCGAACTCGTCGGCGTTCGAGGCGGGCCGGCCGACCGGTCGGGGCTCGGGCGGCACCTCGCCCCGGCGCAGCGTCTCGACGAGGGCACGCAGATCGGACTGGCCGCGGGCGCTGGTGCGGCGCAGGGTGCCGACGCGCTCGTGTACGGACCTGGCGGCGCGGTCGGCGGCCACGGCGGCGATCACGATGCCCGCGAGGGCGACCGCGAAGGCTCCGCCGAGCACGATCCACAGGGTGGGGCCGGGCCGTACGGCGGTCGTACGGACGAGGAAGAGCACGGCGGCGCTGGCGCTGAGGGCCACCGCGATGGGCGGCAGGACCGCGAGGCGGAGGAGCTGGGGCCGTATGTGGGTCTCGGGCAGCGTGGGGGCGGTGCGGGCGACCGGTCGCCCGTGCCGCCCGCCCTCGCGGCGGTCTGCGCGTGCGGCCGGTGCGCGAAGGTGAGACATCGACGTCCTCGTACTGGTGTGTCGGGGCCGTGGGGGCTCCCGCGGGTTCTGCGACCGAGGCATGCGCCGACTGGGACACGCGTCATCGCTGCGCCGGTCGAGAGAGTCGAAGAATTCGGCCCTGTGTCGCTCAGCGGCCACTCACAGTAGTCGCCACCGCATCATGTGCGGTGGGCAGTTGACAAAGTCCGGCGGCCTGCGTCCCGCTCTGGTATGAGGGTTCGTACGACAGGCCGATAAACCCCTCGCACGCCCGTTCTCATGTGTCAGTGAACCGATCAGACCTGGTCAGAAGCGGTCAGCGAAAAAAGGGCGAGGGCCGAGGAGCAGGATGCTCCTCGGCCCTCGCCGAATGCCTTCGAATGCCTCCGCGCGCTTCTACGTCACCCCGCGGGGACGGTTTCCGGGTCCCCGGTGTCCTCCTTGGTGTCACGCGGTGTGTCACCGACCGTCTCCTCGGCGGAGGGCCAGCCGCCCTCCGGGACGACGGCCACGCCTCGCCACCAGGGCTCGGACGGGACGGTCTCCGAGGTCGGCTCGAAGGGCTCACCGGGCCGGGGCAGCGCGATCCGGGCGCCGACCGCGCGGGCGGCGGTGACGGTGCCCTCGCCGGGCTCGGCCCAAGGGTGCGCCGCGAGGTTGAACGTCGCCCAGTGGATCGGCATCATCACGCCGCTGGGTCGGCCGCCCTGGAGGTCCAGGTGGGCCCGCATGCCCTCCTCCGGCGTCATGTGGATGTCGGGCCAGAACTCGCTGTACGCGCCGATCTGGATCATCGTGGCGTCGAAGGGGCCGTGCTCGGCGCCGATGTCCGCGAAACCGGCGAAGTAACCCGTGTCCCCGCTGTGGTAGATCCGGTGCTCGTCCCCGGCCACGGCCCAGGAGGCCCACAGGGTGTGCTGCGTGTTGCGCAGACCGCGCCCGCAGAAGTGGCGGGCGGGCGTGGCCGTCAGGGAGATTCCGCCGACCTTCGTCGTCTCGTGCCAGTCGAGCTCGCGCAGCCTGTCCGCCGAGACGCCCCAGCGCTCCAGGTGGGCGCCGACGCCGAGGGGCACCGCGAACACCGTGTCCGTACCGGCCAGGGCCTTGATCGTGGGCAGGTCCAGGTGGTCGTAGTGGTCGTGCGAGATGACGACCACGTCCACCGGGCCGAGCGCCTCCAGCGGGAGGGGCACGGGGTGCAGCCGCTTGGGACCGGCGAAGGCGAACGGGGAGCAGCGCTCACCCCAGACCGGGTCGAAGAGCACCCGGTGCCCGTCGATCTCGGCGAGGACGCTGGAGTGCCCCATCCACGTCAGCCGCAGTCCGTCGGCCGGCGGCCGGGCCAGGTCGGCGAGGGTCGTGGCATGCACCGGCACCGTGCCCACTGGGGCGCGGCGGACACGCTCCTCCTTGCGGAAGAACGACCGCGCGAACTCGAGCATGGCGCCGTCGGGCCGGGGTGCGCCCTCGGGATTCCGGAAGACGCCGTCCGCGTAGTTCGGCGATCTGCGGATGCGCTCCATGCGCTCACCGCTGGGATCCGCGCCGAACGCGGCGGGCCGCAGCGCACGGAGCCCGGAGCTGAGAGAACGGGAACCGGTCACGGCACCTCCAGGTGGAGTCGGTCTGACTTTCCATTATGGTCGCCGCCTCTGACAGCGCCGGGTCGGGCGTATGGCAGGGCGGTTTCCGCGCGGGCCATGGCGGGATCCATCGGGTACGGCATCACGTTCTACTGAAGATCCATTCAGTGTGTTGACAGATACATGCAGCACTTTCGATACTGACCGACCATTCAGTAAAGACAAAGGCGGGCCGGTGCAGCACCGGGGGACGGTGGGCACCCGGCCCCACGCGGGTCAAACGCTCCGAACCTGTCACCTTGTTCCCCTGATTCCCCCTGTTTCCTTCTTTCCCTGCTTGCCAGATCCCCGTTCCCCAGATCCCGTTCCCGAGGAGCCCCATGACCGCCCAGGACAGCAGCCCGTTGATGACGCTCACCTGGACCGACCACGTCACCGGCCGCCAGGGGCACCTGGTCGTGGACCGGCTCGTACGCGGTGTCTCCAGCGGCGGGCTGCGCATGCGGGCGGGCTGCACGCTGGACGAGGTCGCCGGGCTCGCCCGTGGCATGACCATGAAAGAGGCCCTGCACTACAACCCCGAGAGCCGCTACGTGCCGCTGGGCGGCGCCAAGGGCGGCATCGACTGCGATCCCCAGGCCCCGGAGGCGTACGGCCTGCTCGTGCGCTATCTGCGGGCCATGCGCCCGTACATCGAGAGCCTCTGGACCACCGGGGAGGATCTCGGTCTCAGCCAGGACCTCGTCGACCGGGCCGCGGCGGAGGCGGGGCTCGTGTCGTCGATCCAGGCCGTGTATCCGCTGCTCGACGACGAGGCGGCGGCCCGGCGGCGGCTGGCGGACGCGTTCGCGGTCGAGGTGGACGGCATCGGGCTCGACGAGCTGGTCGGCGGCTGCGGGGTGGCCGAGTCGGTCCTCGCCGCCCTGGACCGGGCCGGGGTCCCGTACGAGGGAACCCGGGTCGCCGTGCAGGGGCTGGGCACGATGGGCGGGGCCACCGCCCGCTTCCTCGCGCGCGCGGGGCTCAGAATCGTGGCCGTCGCCGACGTGAAGGGCACGATCGCCAACCCCGGCGGGCTCGACGTCGACGCGCTGCTCGCCGCACGGGACACGTACGGAACGATCGACCGCGCGGCGCTGCGTCCGGGCGACCGCGAACTGCCCGGCGACGCCTGGTTGTCCGCCGACGCCGACGTACTGGTGCCGGCTGCGGTCTCGTACGCGATCGACGCCACCAACCAGGGGCGGATCACGGCCCGTTGGATCGTCGAGGCCGCCAACATGCCCGTCCTGCCGGGCGCTGAGCAGCAGCTCGCCGGCCGCGGTGTCACCGTCCTGCCGGACGTCGTGGTCAACTCCGGGACCAACGCCTGGTGGTGGTGGACGCTGTTCGGCGACATCGGGGCCGACGCGGACGAGGCGTTCGCGTACACGCGGCGTTCGATGCGTGCCCTGATCGACCAGACGCTCGCGCGCGCGGAGGCCGACGGGACGACACCGCGGGCTGCCGCGCACGCGATCGTCGCGGACCGGCTGCCGGTGATCGCGGAGCGGTTCGGCTGGTACCGCTGACACCGTCGGCGGGGCCGGGCGGGAACGGTGACGGCCCGGCCGCGGCCGGTAACCGACCCTCCACCAGCACACTCCGGGGCGACGCAATAGGGTTGCCCGGTGGCAAGAGTGCGGTTGAGCGTGGCGGAGCGGCGTGAGGAACTGCTGCGGGCCGCCATCCAGCAGATCGAGGGGCGGGGTGTGTCCGCGGTGCGGATCGCCGATGTGGCGACCGCGCTCGGGGTGAGCAACGCGCTGGTGCTCTATCACTTCTCGACCAAGGAGAAACTGGTCGCCGCCGCGTTCACGTACGCGGCCGAGGACGACCTCGCCCATCTCCGCAAGCTGCTCGGCCGCCGGACGACCGCGCTGCGGCGGCTGCGCGCGGCGGTCCGCTGGTACGCGCCGACCGGGCAGGCCAAGGGCTGGCGGCTGTGGATCGAGGGCTGGGCGGTGGCTCTGCGCGAGCCCGCGCTGCGGGACGTCACCCGTGACCTGGACCGGCAGTGGAAGGCCGCGATCACCGAGGTCATCGCGGAGGGCGTGGCCGCGGGCGAGTTCCACTGCCCGGACCCCACGAGCACGGCCCTGCGCCTGACCGCCCTGCTGGACGGGCTCGCCGTCCAGATGACGGCGTACCCCGGCGCGGTGTCACGCGCCCGCACCCAGGAGTGGGTGGACGAGGCACTGGCCCGTGAGCTGGGCCTGAACCGCAAGGCGCTGACGACCCCGGGCGCCTGAGACGGCGTACCGACGCACCCCCGATTCACAAACGGGCGGGGCAGCCAGGCCTCGTCGACGTCACCGCCGAGCGACGGCGGGGCTTGCCCGGCATCACCGGTCGCGAGACGGTTCGCGGCCTCACCACAAAGAGTTCGGCCTGACCACAAAGAAGCAGCGGGGCTCCCCGACGTCACCCGTCAGGGAAGCCCCGCTCTGAAGGCCCTCAGGCCCCCGGTCCTTCAAGCCACCGGCTCGATCCGCATCTTGATGTCGTCGGGCGACAGGCTGCCCTTCGCCACCACGCGGTCCCCGGAAGACTCCCCGCGAAGGCGCCGTCCGATCCACGGGACCAGGTACTCGCGCGCCCAGTGGATGTTGTCGCGCCGCATTTCGAGCGTGCCGCGCGGGGGCAGCGGCGGCCACGCCTGGTCGGGGTCCGCGGGCACTTCCAGGCCGAGGACCTGGCCGGCGCGCAGGGCGACCCGCGTGTGCCCCTCGGGCGACAGATGGAGCCGGTCGCCGTCCCAGGCCCGCCGGTCCTGGATGGTCTTGAGGGACCACAGGTCGAGCACGGGACAGCCGTACCGGTCGGCGATGGCCCGGATATGGAGGTTGTACGTGGCGATCTTGCCGCGCATGTGCTTGAGCACGGGTACGCCACGGGTGTCGAAGCCGGTGGTCACGAGGACCGTGCCGACGGCCGAGGTGAGGTCGGCGACGGCACGCTCGAAGCGCTCCGCGACCTCGTCGGGGTCGGTGCCCGGCCGGATGATGTCGTTGCCGCCCGCGCAGAAGGAGACCAGGTCCGGCGCGAGCTCCTTCGCGCGCGTCAACTGGTCCTCGACGATCTGGTCGAGGAGTTTCCCGCGGACGGCGAGGTTGGTGTAGTCGAAGTCGCCCTCGGGCCGGCGGTCCGCGAGAAGCACCGCGAACCGGTCGGCCCAGCCGACGAACGCCCCGTCCGGGCCAAGGTCGCCGACGCCCTCGGTGAAGCTGTCCCCCACCGCCACGTACGACCCGATCACTGATCTGTTGTCATTCTTCGAATCGTCTGCCACATCGGGCCATGATTCACCTTCGGGTGTGAGCTACGCGACCGTAGGAAGGGGTTGACGCGCGGTGAGATAAGCCACTCGTCAAGTGTTGGTCAATCCCGGAATAAGGGGCTCGATCAGGGACGTTGTCGCAGCTCTCGCACCCTGAAGTCCGTGATCCTGAAGTGACTCCAGACCGTCCGGAACGCGAAGTGCCCGCTCGTGTAGGGGTCTTGGTCCACGAAGTCGAAGACGAGCCGCCCGTTGTTCCACCACTGGACCGTCGAGCCGTTCGAGACGATCCGGACGCGGTTGGGTTCGTTCGCCGTGAGCAGGGGCTCGGTGTAGTCGAAGACGAGCGGACGGACGCCCGCCTCACCGACGTAACGGCGCAGTCTGGTCGTGGTGTTGGTGTTGGCTCCGTAACCGGCGTAGTACGTCGTGAGGTGGTCGTACTCGTCGAGCGCGCCGCCCCGGTGCGTGGCGAAGATGTCCTCCGGGGAGCGGACGTCCGTGGCGTTCCAGAAGTTGTTGAGGTCCGAGACCCGGTCGTTGACGCCGCCCTCGGAGACCGGTGTGGCGGTGTACTCCAGGACGTACGGCCCTCGCAGCTTTCGCTTGAACCAGACCGTCGCGCCGCTCGGCACGTCTATCTCCAGGACGCCCCGGGACGCGGTGACGCTGCCGCCGTCCTGCAGCTCCGTCGCCCACTGGCCGAGGCCGTGCCGGAAGTCGTCGCGGGCGATGAGCCGCCCCGGACGGTGCCTTTCCGGACGCTGTCGCGCCGCCGCGCTCGCGGTCTGCGCGGGGACGAGCGCGGCGAGTGCGGCACCTGCGACACCTGTGGCCAGGGCTCCGAACGCTCTGCGTGTGGTCGTCATGAAGACCTCCATGGCATGAAAGGAGCATAGAAAGCGCTTGCGGAGATCACTGTGTCGCGGCTTCCGCACTCCTGTCGACACATCGCCCGGCCATGCCACAGAACCGAAACACCGAAGACCGGACCCCGGGGATCACAGGGTCCGGCCTTCGGAGACGAGCGGAGTGGTACGCCGCGCGGGCGTGCCTGGCGTCGGGTCAGACGGAGACGCCCTTGCCACGCAGGTACGCCAGCGGGTCCACGTCCGAGCCGTAGTCCGGGGTGGTGCGGATCTCGAAGTGCAGGTGCGGGCCGGTGACATTGCCCGTCGCGCCGGAGAGGCCGACCTGCTGGCCCTCGGTCACGGCCTGTCCGGCCGAGACGGAGAGGGAGGAGAGGTGGGCGTACTGGGCGTAGTGGCCGTCGGCGAGCTGGATGACGACCTGGTTGCCGTACGCGCCGCCCCAGCCGGCGGAGACGACCGTGCCCGCGCCGACGGACTTGAGGGACGTGCCGGTCGGAACCACGAAGTCGACACCGGTGTGGTACCCGCTGGACCACATACTGCCCGACATCTTGTACGGGGTGCCGACGCCCGCGCCCGCGACCGGCAGCGTGAAGCCGGCGGCACTGGCCTCGGCGGCGGGCTTGGGAGCGGCGGCGGCCTTCGGGGCCGCGGCCTTCTTCGCGGAGGACTGGGTGGCCTTGGAGGCGCCGGAGTCGGAGCTCGAAGTGGCGGCGGCCTTGCCGATCGACAGCTTCAGGCCCGGGTGGATGAGCGCCGGGTCACCGCCGATCGCCTTGCGGTTGTCCTCGTACAGCTTCTTCCAGCCACCGCTGACGTCCTGCGTGTCGGCGATCTTCGACAGGGAGTCGCCCGCACGCACGGAATAGGTCTTGGCCGCGGCCTTCTTCGCCTCGGCCTTCTTGTCGGCGGCGGCAGGCGCCGATTCGGCGGCCTTGTTCGCGACATTCGAGACGCTCGCCACGGAATCGGCGGCGGACTGCGAAGTCGCGGCGTGCGCTCCGGTCGCACCGAGCAGCGGAAGGGCGAGCGCCGCGCCGCCGGTTCCTGCGACGGCTATGGAGCGGGTGAAACGCTGGGACTTGGGACGGCGGTGCTTACCCTTCGCGGGCATGGCGAATTCCTCTCCGGCGCCTGCGAGGTGAGCTGTCGGGTGCGAGCTGGAGATGCCCGGCCGTGTTTGCGCACGACTTAACCCCTAGCCGTTCCGGAGACCGGAACAGGCGTTCTACCTGTGGGTCCCCCGCTCCTGCCGTGTACGGGTGGGTGAGCGGATTCCGGGCGGCGGCAGGATTGGGCGTCCGTCCGGATTGGTGGCGAACGTAAGCGACATGAAGACGCAGGAACAACCTTTGGGGTTTCCTGTGTGCCCCGTTCTCTTGATCCCTGACCGAAATGACGGTCACGCTGCGTAAATCAGGGATCTTCCCCGTTTGTTAAATCCCTGAAAACGCAACCGAATTACGTGAACATGGCGACAGCGGACCGTCACGAATATGACGCTGCTCACGCAGTGCCGTGCCAGGAGCCTTTATTCCAGAGCGAGTTGGAACCAATGCTCCATTACGGACACAACAGTCACATGCGACGCAGCCGGAAAACTGCCGCATCAAGGTCACCGCGCAGCCCCGTCCGCAACCCGTGGTGCAACAGCACCGCACCTCGGTGGACTTCGCCCGTTTCGAGGCATTCGTATGTCGCTGCCGGGTCGAGTCCGCGCAGTCGCACCGGAGCGACCGGCTCGCCGTAGTGCTGGGCCTGGAGCCAGGCGAGGACGACGATCTCACCGTCACGCGAGTACTGCACGGCACTCAGCCCGCCCTCCGGCGCCCGCAGCCGGTGCAGGTCCCCGCCCTGCACGACGGGCCGGATCTCCTTGTAGAGTTCCACCCACGTCCGCGCCTCGGCCAGCTCCTCGTCGCTCCACCGGGTCAGGTCGCCGCCGACACCGAGCACTCCGGCCATCGAGCTCACGAAGCGGAAGCGCAGCGAGCTGGCGCGACCATTGAGCTGGTTGTTCGGACTGTCGGTGACCCAGGCGGCCATCGCCCGCGCGGGATGCACCTGACTGAAGCCGTGCTGGATCGCGAGCCGGTCGAGCGGGTCGGTGTTGTCCGAGGTCCACACCTGGTCCGTACGCGCCATGATCCCGAGGTCGATACGGCCGCCGCCGCCCGAGCAGGACTCGAAGGCGACGCCCGGATGGGCCGCCCGCAGCCGGTCCAGGAGGCGGTACAGGGCGTGCACATGGTCCACCCAGAGCCGCTGCGGGTAGTCCTCGCCGGGCCACCCCGCGTCGGTGAAGCAGCGGTTGAAGTCCCACTTCACATAGTCGATCGGCGCACTGGAGAGCAGCGTGTCGAGCTGCTCCCACAGGTACTCCTGGACATCCTCGCGGGCGAGGTTCAGTACGAGCTGATTGCGCAGCTCCGTCCTCTTTCGTCCCGGTTGGAACTGCACCCAGTCGGGGTGCGCTCGGTACAGCTCGCTGTCCGGGTTGACCATCTCGGGCTCGACCCAGATCCCGAACTGCATCCCCAGCGCGTGCACCTCGTCCGCGAGGGGCTTGAGGCCGGCCGGGAAGCGGTCGGGGTTGGGCGTCCAGTCGCCGAGCCCGGCCCGGTCGCTGGTGCGCGCCCCGAACCAGCCGTCGTCGACCACGAACAGTTCGACCCCCATGGCGGCGGCCCGCCGCGCGAGCGCCCCCTGCTGCTCCTCGGAGATGTCGAACTCCGTGGCCTCCCAGGAGTTGTAGAGCACCGGCCGGTGCTCGTCCGCGTCCGGGATCACGTACGCGTGCTGGTAGGCGTGCCAGGCACGGCTCGCGCCACCGAATCCGCCGTCGCTCCACAGCCCCGCGAACACGGGTGTGACGAAGCTCTCCCCCGGCTCCAGCCGCAGCAGCCCCGAGTCGTCGTACCCGACGCCGCCGGTGATCTGCACGCGCGCGTCCGGGAGTTGGGCCACGGCGATCCGCCAGGTGCCCGACCAGGCGAGGGCGCATCCGTAGACCTCGCCCCGCTCCTCGGTGGCCGAGCCGTCGGCGTCCAGGGCGACCCAGGGCAGGTGCTGGTGCGAGGTGTGCCCGCGGCGGCTGCCGATGATCTTCTCACCGTAGGTGAGTTCGGAGCGGACGAGCCGGGACTCGGCCGCCCATCGCCCGTGCAGCTGGGACAGCCGCCAGCCGTCGCGGTGCGGCAGCGTCCAGGCCGCGGAGTCGGCGCGCAGCACCTCCAGGGCGGGCCCTTCGTTGGCGAGGGTCACCCACCGCTCGACGACGTCGGTCCCGGCCCGCATCCGGTAGTGCAGCGTGATCCCGAGCCCGGAGTCGGAGAACCGCAGCCGCAGCTCGTCGCCGTCGGCCTCGTACGTCTCGAAACTCCACTCGGTGCCGCGCCGCTCGTCCGTCCGCACGGACAGGGCGGGCCGTACGAACCGGGGGCCGCCCTCCACCGGGTACTCCTCGTGTCCGTCGAGGGTGGCCTCGAAGGCCCAGTACTCCGGTCCCGGGCCGGCGGCGAGTGCCTCGGCGTCGGCGAGCGCGATACGCGGACCCCAGTGCAGATGCAGCAGCGCGTCGTCCTCGCCGAGCCGCAGGGCATAACTGCTCGCCGGGCCCGAAAGAAGCCACGTACGACCGTCTTCGCCGATCTCCAACATCAAACCCTCACAGATCCGAACAGGCACGCTCAATCATCAACATCATTATGGGCCGCGTGCCTCCCCGGCAACGCCTGTGGACAACTCATTGGCCTACGAATCGATGTCGTATCGTCGAGAAACGCACTTCGCCGACGAGCCGCGTCGGCAGCCGAATGGGAGGAGCCCCCGTGACGCAGCAGGTCCCGTCGACCGAGCCCGAGCTGGCCGGCGTGCGCAACTTCCGTGATGTGGGCGGCCTGCCGACGGTGGACGGCCGGCGGGTGGCGTACGGACGGCTGTTCCGCAGCGGCCATCTCGCGCACGCGACGGAGTCGGACGCCGAGTTCCTCGCGTCCCTGGGCCTGCACACGATCTTCGACTTCCGCAACGCCGCCGACCAGAAGCTCGAAGGTCCCGACGTCGAGCTGCCGGGCGTGCGGAACGTGAATCTTCCGCTGACCGACCCGGCGCACGGCGCGGAGTTCTGGACGATGGTCCGCGACGGCGACATCGACCAGTTGCGCTCGATCCTCGGGGACGGCAAGGCGGCGGACCGGATGATCGGTTCCTACCGCGCGATAATCCAGGAGCGCACGGCCGAGCACCGCCAGGTGCTGCACTCGATGGCCGAGGACAGCGTCCCCGCCCTGATGCACTGTGCGGCGGGCAAGGACCGCGCCGGCATCTCCATCGCCATCACCCTGCTCGCCCTCGGCGTCGAGCGCGAGGCCATCGTCGCGGACTACCTGGAGTCGAACGCGACGCACCGCCGCTACAAGGTGCACCGCAGCAAGTCCTCCGCCTCCGCGTACTCACCCGAGGTGATGGACCTGCTCAGCCCCCTCTTCGACGCACGCGCCGAGTACCTGGAGGCGGCGTTCGACACGATCGACGAGAAGTGGGGCGGGGTGGACGCGTATCTGGAGCAGGGCCTGGGCGCGACCCCCGAGATCCGCGAGCGCCTGCGGGAGCGGTTCCTCGACTGACCGGCCTTCCGCCGACCGCACCAGCCTCCAACCGGCCGCCCCGGTCTCCCGCCTCGCCTCCTCGGGGGCGGCTACCGCTACTGCCCCTGAGCTCCGAGCGAGAACAGCAGGTAGATGAAGGCGGCGAAGATGTGCCCGACCGCCACGTAGATGATGAGCCGCACCCACAGAGCGCGCGGGAACTTCTCCTCCATGTCCTTCATGACGTCTCTCCAGGGGTCGTCGGCCCGAGGCACAGGGTGGCCGTGGGGCTCTGCAGCAGGGTGTGTACGAAGAGGAGCTCGGCCCCGTCCCGGTCCGCGGCGGCGATCCGGTGCGGGGTCAGCGAGTCGAAGTGCGCGCTGTCGCCGGGTGCGAGGACGTGCGCGGTGTCCCCGAGGCGCAGTCTCAGCCGCCCCTCCAGGACGTACAGCCACTCCTCGCCTGGGTGGACCCGCACGATGTCGCCCTGGGCCCCGTACGGGACGTGCACGCGCAGGGACTGCATGCCTCGTCCGGCCGCGCCGGCCTGCCAGTACGTCCAGCCGCCGGCCTGGGTCGGCTCCATGTCGGAGGCCCGCACGACGGCGTCCCGCTCGGCGACCGTCTCGCCGAGCAGCTCGGAGACGGTCGTACCGTAGATGCGGGCCAGCGCGAGCAGCATCGGCAGCGAGGGCTGGCGCTGTCCGGTCTCCAGACGGGACAGATGCGCGGGCGAGAGCCCGGCGGTGCGGGCCGCGGACTCCAGGGTGAGTGAGGCGCGGCGCCGCAGTGCACGCAGCTGGGGTGCGACCGCGGGCAGCTCGTCGGCCGCCCCCGGCTCGGAAGGGCTCGTACCCTCGACAGGGTTCATGTCCTCCATTGAGCCGGAGGCTTACCTCTGAGGCAAATTTCTTACCTCAGAGGCAAAAGCGAGGCGGGCCCACGGCACGCAGGCAGGTCCACGACGCCCGGGCCGGCCACGACACCCAGGCCGGACCACGGCTCCCAAGCCCCGACCCCGGCGCCGAAGCCGATCCGCGGCGACAAAGCGGTCCGCGGCAGCGGAACCTACCGGTTGGCGACCGCCTGCTTCACCAGCGTCTTCCCGAAGTCCCACATCAGCCCGCCCCCGCTGTGCGCGTCGTCCATCACGGCGGTGAAGGCATCCACGAACCGGTCGACGTCCCGCTCCCCGACGACCAGCGGCGGGATCAGCTTGATCACCTCCAGATGGTCGCCGGAGACCTGGGTGAGGATCCGATGCCGTTGCAGCAGCGGCACGACCACCATCTGGGCGAACAGCCCCTTCCGCGCGGCCTGCAGCATCGTCCAACGGCTGCGCAGCTTCAGCGACTTGGGCCGCCCGAACTCGATGCCGATCATCAGCCCACGGCCGCGCACATCGCTCAGCAGCTCGTACTTGTCGACGAGCGCCGCGAGCCGGGACTTCAACTGCTCCCCCGTGGCCCGGGCGTTGGCGACGATGTGCTCGTTCTCCATGACCGAAAGGACGGCGAGGCCCGCCGCCATGGCCTGCGCGTTGGCCCCGAAACTCGCGGAGTGCACGAGGACGCGGTCCATGGTCGAGTAGACCTTCTTGAAGATCCAGTCCTTGCCGAGGGTGGCCCCGACCGGCACGTATCCGCCGGACAGCGCCTTGGCCACGCACACCAGGTCCGGCTCCACGCCGTCCTCGTGCTGGTAGGCGTAGAAGTCCCCGGTCCGGCCGAGCCCCGTCTGCACCTCGTCCGCGATCAGGAGCGCCTTGTGCTTGCGCAGCAACTCCTGTGCGCCGCACAGATATCCGGGCGGCGACTCGTGCACGCCCTTGCCCTGGATCGGCTCGACGATCAGCGCGGCGACGTCGCCCTTCTTCAACTCCCTTGCCAGCGCGTCGAGATCGCCGAGCGGGACGGCCGTGTCGGGCAGCAGCGGGGCGAACCCGTCCCGGAAGCCGTCCTCGCCGTTGACGGACAGGGACCCGGTGGTCAGACCGTGGAAGGCGTGGGTGCAGTACAGGACCCTCGGCTTCCCGGTCGCGTACCGGGCGAACTTCAGCGCCGTCTCGACGGCCTCCGTACCGCTGTTGCCGAAGAACACCCGGTCCAGGTGCGGACTGTGCGTGAGCAGCTTCTCCGCCAGCAGCCCGGGCAGCGGCTGGCAGTCGAAGCGGGTGAGGTCGGCGAGCTGGGCGTCGAGGACGTCGTGCAGCGCCTTGCGGACGACGGGGTGATGGCGGCCCAGGCCCATCACCCCGAACCCGGCCAGCATGTCCAGGTACTCGTTGCCGTCCGCGTCCCAGAAGTACGCGCCCTCGGCCCGCTCGTACACCTTGTCGAAGCCGATGGTGTGCAGCATGCGCGGCAGCTGGTGGTTCAGATGCTTCGCGTGCAGCTCGTAGCGCTCGGCTCCGCGCTCGGCAAGCAGACCGGTGAGGTCGAACTCCTGGGACTT
Source organism: Streptomyces phaeochromogenes (assembly GCF_001418655.1). GTDB lineage: Bacteria > Actinomycetota > Actinomycetes > Streptomycetales > Streptomycetaceae > Streptomyces > Streptomyces phaeochromogenes. Next base: position 14,023 of record NZ_LIQZ01000281.1, read on the forward strand.
GCTGGTCGTCATTCCTGTTTCTCCTTGGACGCGTGCTCCTTGCCCGCCGGCTTCTTGGCGGTCTGCCTCTTCGCGACGCGCTGCCTGGCGGGCTGCGCCCTTGAAGCGTCTGAAGCGCCCTGCCCGGCGGACCGCGCCTTCGAGCCGCCCGACGCGGGGGCCTTCCCCTCAGCGGCCTTGCCGTTCACAGCCCGCCGCGCCTCGGAGGCCTGTCCCTTGGGGACCTGTCCCTCGACCGCGGGTTCGGCCTCCACGACCGTCGAGCGCACCTCCTGAGTGGCCAGGCTCGCGCTGATCCGCCCCGCGATCTCGACGGGCGTGAGACCGATGTCGGCGAGCACCTCACCCCGTTTGGCGTGCGCGAGGAACTGCTCGGGGATCCCGAACCGCCGTACGGGCACGTCGACCTCGGCATCCCCGAGAGCGAGCGCGACCGCCGAACCCACGCCGGCCGCCCGGCTGTTGTCCTCGACGACGGCGACCAGCCGGTGCTCGGCGGCGAGTCCGGGCAGCGCGGGATCGACGGGCTTGACCCAACGCGGGTCCACGACCGTGCAGTTGACGCCCCGAGCCTCCAGCAGTTCGGCCGCCTGGAGGCACACCGGCGCCATCACACCGACGGCCACGAGGAGCACCTCGGGCCGCTCGCCGCGATGCAGGACGTCTAGGCCGCCCACCCGGTCGACCGCCGGAACGACGGGCCCCACCGACTCCTTGGGGAACCGGATCAGGGTCGGGGCGTCGTCCACCGCGACCGCCTCGCGCAGCTGGGCGCACAGTTGGTCGGCGTCGCGCGGCGCGGCGATCCTGAGCCCCGGCACGACCTGGAGGATGGACATGTCCCACATGCCGTTGTGTGACGCCCCGTCAACTCCCGTGACCCCGGCCCGGTCCAGCACGAAGGTCACGCCGCAGCGATGCAGTGCGACATCCATCAGCAGCTGGTCGAAGGCACGGTTCAGGAAGGTGGCGTACACCGCGACGACCGGATGCAGTCCGCCCGTCGCGAGCCCGGCCGCGGACACCGCCGCGTGCTGCTCGGCGATGCCGACGTCCCACACCCGGTCGGGGAACCTCGCCGCGAACTTCGCGAGTCCCACCGGATGCAGCATGGCCGCCGTGATCGCGACGACGTCCTCGCGCGCCTCCCCGATCCGTACGATCTCGTCGCCGAACACCGAGGTCCAGGAAGGGCCGTTGGACGGCGCGAGGGGCTCGCAGGTGAGCGGGTCCATCACACCGACCGTGTGGAAGTGGTCCTCCTCGTTGGCGATCGCGGGCTCGTAGCCGCGCCCCTTCTCCGTCAGACAGTGGATGAGCACGGGCCCGTGGAATCGTTTCGCGCGCCGCAGCGCCGACTCCACCGCGCCCACGTCGTGCCCGTCGATCGGGCCGACGTACTTCAGCCCCAGGTCCTCGAACATGCCCTGCGGCGCGAACGCGTCCTTGAACCCCTTCTTCGCGCCGTGCAGCGACTCGTAGAGGGTGCCTCCGACGACGGGCATGCCCAGCAGTACGTCCTTGCCCCAGGCCAGGACCTTCTCGTAGCTGTCGGTGGTCCGCAGGGTCGCCAGATGGTTCGCGAGGCCGCCGATGGTCGGCGAGTACGAGCGTTCGTTGTCGTTGACGACGATGATGAGCGGCCGGTCCTTGGCCGCCGCGATGTTGTTCAGCGCCTCCCACGCCATTCCGCCGGTGAGGGCGCCGTCGCCGATGACCGCGACGACGTGCCCCTTCTCCCCCTGCACCTGGCGGGCCTTGGCGAGCCCGTCGGCCCATCCGAGCGCGGTGGACGCGTGGCTGTTCTCGATGATGTCGTGCTCGGACTCCTCGCGCGACGGGTAGCCGGACAGGCCGCCCTTGCCACGCAGCTTGGAGAAGTCCTGACGTCCCGTCAGCAGCTTGTGTACGTAGCTCTGATGGCCGGTGTCCCACAGAATGCGGTCGACCGGCGACTCGAAGACCCGGTGGAGCGCGATGGAGAGTTCCACCACCCCCAGGTTGGGTCCCAGATGACCGCCGGTCCTGGCGACCGCGTGCACCAGGAACTCCCGGATCTCGTCGCCCAGTTGACCTATCTCCGCCTCGGACAGCGCTTTCAGGTCGCGTGGTCCCCGGATGCTCTCCAGAATCGTCACGCTCGGCCCCCTCTCGGTACGTGCTGCAGCTAACTCGCGGTGACGGTGGGTTGCCCCGGCACCGTGACCTCCGGCTCGCCTGACGCGACGCCGTCCGCCTCCATCTGCTCGGCGATCTTCATCGCCTCGTCGATGAGGGTCTCCACGATCTTCGACTCGGGCACGGTCTTGATGACCTCGCCCTTGACGAAGATCTGGCCCTTGCCATTGCCGGAGGCGACCCCCAGGTCCGCCTCCCTGGCCTCTCCCGGTCCGTTGACGACGCAGCCCATGACCGCGACGCGCAGCGGCACTTCCATGCCCTCCAGGCCGGCCGTGACCTCGTCGGCCAGTTTGTAGACGTCGACCTGGGCCCGCCCGCAGGAGGGACAGGAGACGATCTCCAGCCGCCGCTGCCTGAGATTCAGCGACTCCAGGATCTGGATGCCGACCTTGCACTCCTCGGCGGGCGGCGCGCTCAGGGAGACCCGGATGGTGTCCCCGATGCCCTCGGCGAGCAGCGCTCCGAAGGCCACCGCGGACTTGATGGTCCCCTGGAAGGCAGGGCCCGCCTCGGTGACGCCGAGGTGCAGCGGGTAGTCGCACTGGGCCGCCAGCTGCCGGTAGGCGTTGACCATCACGACCGGGTCGTTGTGCTTGACCGAGATCTTGATGTCCCGGAAACCGTGCTCCTCGAAGAGCGACGCCTCCCACAGCGCCGACTCCACGAGCGCCTCGGGCGTGGCCTTCCCGTACTTCTGGAGCAGCCGTCGGTCCAGCGAACCGGCGTTGACCCCGATCCGGATCGGCGTGCCGTGGTCCTTCGCGGCGCGCGCGATCTCCTTCACCTTGTCGTCGAACTGCTTGATGTTGCCCGGGTTCACGCGGACCGCCGCGCAGCCCGCCTCGATCGCGGCGAACACGTACTTCGGCTGGAAGTGGATGTCCGCGATCACCGGGATCTGAGACTTGCGCGCGATGGTGGCCAGCGCGTCCGCGTCGTCCTGTGTGGGACAGGCGACGCGGACGATCTGGCAGCCGGACGCGGTGAGTTCGGCGATCTGCTGCAGAGTGGCGCCGATGTCCGACGTACGCGTCGTCGTCATCGACTGGACGGACACGGGTGCCCCGCCCCCGACCGCCACCGGTCCGACCTGGATCTGCCGCGACACACGGCGCTCCGCGATCGGCCGGACCGGCACCTCGGGGAGGCCCAAGGAGATGGCGGTCATGACGTCACCCGCGGTTTCCGGAGACGGTGTCGCGGGCGGCCCGCAGGGATTCCTTGAGGGAGCCCATGGTGGCCAGGACCGCGGTCGGCTCGTAGCCGCAGTGCGCCATGCAGTTGGCGCAGCGCGGATCCTTGCCGCGGCCGTACGAATCCCAGTCGGTGTCCTCGATGAGTTCTCGGTACGTCGTGACGTACCCGTCGCTCATCAGGTAGCAGGGCTTCTGCCAGCCGAAGAGCGAGTAGTTGGGGATCGCCCACGCCGTGCACGGGAAGTCGACCTTGCCCTCCAGGAAGTCCAGGAAGAGCGGGGAGTGGTTGAGCCGCCAGCGCCGCCGGTTGCCGCCCGCGAAGGCCTTCTTGAACAGTTCGCGGGTCTGCTCCACGCCCAGGAAGTGCTCCTGGTCGGGCGCCTTCTCGTAGGCGTACGCGGGCGAGATCATCATCTCGTCCACCTTCAGGTCGTCATTGAGGAAGTTGAGGACCTCGATGATCGTCTGCGGGGTGTCGGTGTTGAAGAAGGTCGAGTTGGTGGTGACCCTGAAGCCCCGCTTCTTGGCCTCCTTGATGGCCTCCACGGCCTCGTCGAACACACCCTCCTTCGCCACGGACTCGTCGTGCCGCTCCTTCAGGCCGTCGATGTGCACGGCGAACGCGAAGTACGGCGAGGGCGTGAACTTGTCCATCTTCTTGCGCATCAGCATGGCGTTGGTGCACAGGAAGACGTACTTCTTCCTGGCCACCAGCTGCCGCACGATCTCGTCGATCTTCGGGTGCATCAGGGGCTCGCCGCCGGCGATGGACACCATCGGCGCCCCGGACTCCAGCACCGCCCCGACGGCCTGGGCCACCGGCATGCGCTGCTTGAGCACTCCGGCCGGGTGCTGGATCTTGCCGCAGCCCTCGCATGCCAGATTGCAGGCGTAGAGCGGTTCAAGCTCGACGATCAGCGGAAACTTGTCCCGCTTGCGCAGTTTCTGTTCAAAGAGATACGTCGCGACCTTGATGGTCTGGCGGAGCGGCATGGCCATCTGGCTCACCTCCTGGGGAGCAGCAAAGAACGGTGCCATTCGAAGAAAGCTGGAAGAACGGCACGAAGAACGCGGAAGGCTGATATTCCACCGCGCACCGTGCCGATCCGGACGAGTTCATGTTCTGGAGCGTCCACGACCACCCGGACGGCCGCAACCGGGCGCATGCCCGCGCGGACGGCGCTGTGGAGCGTGGCCGCCGACTCCATGTCGACCGCGATCGCGCCGGTCGCGAGCAGTTCCGACCGTTCCTGACCGCGGACGACGTGATCGGAGCCGGTGAGCGGCCCCGTGTGGACGGTGCGCCCGGGCAGGGCGCGTGCCAGTTCCTTGACGAGCAGATCGGTGCCCACGCAGGGCGTGGTGCCGCGCGGGTCCCGGGTCTCGTCGGCGACGACCAGGTCCCCCGGGTGCATGCCGGGGGCGAGCCCGGCACAGAAGCCCGTGGCGAGGACGGCCGCCCCGCTCAGCGCCGGGCGGGCCAGGGCCCGGGTGACCGCCCGTTCGGCGGCACCCGGCCCCATGCCCGTACGCAGCACGGTGACCGGGCCGTCGGCCCTGCCCCGGTCGCCGCCGGTGCGCAGGGCCAGCTGCTCGATGCCGAGCGCGCAGGCGATCAGCAGCGGGGCGGCGCCCGGTGTCGTGCTCATCAGCTCGCCCTGCCGAAGGAGCCCTGCCGGTCGGCGAACGGTTCGCCGTTGACGTACCGGCCGAGCGCGGTGAGCGGGAAGACCTGCCGGTAGAGGTTGTAGTTGATCGAGAAGTCCCACGGGAACCCCGTACCGGTGAAGTACGGCTCGTCCCAGGAGCCGTCCGCCAGCTGGGTCTCCGCGAGCCACGCGACTCCGCGCTCGGCGGCCTTTGAGTCGCGCTCCCCGGCCGCGAGCAGCGCCAGCAGCGCCCACCCGGTCTGGGAGGCGGTCGAGGCGCCGCGCCCGCTCCACTCGGCGACGTCGTGGTAGGAGCGCAGATCCTCGCCCCAGCCGCCGTCGTCGTTCTGCACGGTCTCCAGCCACGCCACGGCCCGGCGGATCGCGGGATGCGACCCGGGCAGTCCGGCGGCGACCAGCGCGGGCACCACCGACCCGGTTCCGTATACGTAGTTGACGCCCCAGCGGCCGAACCAGGCGCCGTTCGCCTCCTGTTCGGCGAGCAGCCACTCGATGCCGCGGCGGGTGCGCGGGTCGTGGGAGAGTCCCTCGACCGCGAGCATCTCCACGACGTGCGCGGTGACGTCGGCGGACGGCGGGTCGATGACCTCGCCGAAGTCGCAGAACGGCAGCCGGTTGGGGAAGGGGCTGGTGTTGTCGACGTCGAACGCGCCCCACGCGCCGTTCCTCGACTGCATGCCGAGGTTCCAGCGCACCCCGCGCCCGATGGCCTTCTCCATGCGCTCCGGGTCGTGGTGCTTGACGCGGCGCAGCGCGAGGACGACCTCGGCGGTGTCGTCGATGTCGGGGTAGTTGTCGTTGTGGAACTCGAACGCCCAGCCGCCCGGCGGCAGATGGGGCCGCTTGACCGCCCAGTCCCCCGGGCGGACGATCTCCTCTCCGAGCATCCAGTCCGCGGCCTTCACCAGCTGCGGATGGTCGGCGGGCACGCCCGCGTCGGCGAGCGCGATGGTCGCGAGGCAGGTGTCCCACACCGGCGACTGGCAGGCCTCGATCATCCGGGCCCCGTCCTCGCGCCAGACGGTGAACCGGTCGAGGGACGCCAACCCCTCGCGCATCACCGGGTGTTGGAGGTCGTAGCCCAGCAGGTGCAGCGCGATGATCGAGTACACGGCGGGCGGCTGGATGCCTCCCCAGCAGCCGTCGTTCTCCTGCCGCTCGATGATCCAGCGGGCGGCGGTGTTCATCGCGGCCCTGCGGAGTCTGCGCGGCGCGACCTTGCGGTAGGTGTGCAGAACCTTGTCGAGCCGCTGGAAGACCCCGTCCCAACTCCCCACGGGAGCAAGGGGCTTGACCGGGTTCGGGTTGCCCGCGTCGGTGTGCAGCTCGTCGAGCGGGAACGGCGCGGGCCGCACCGGACGCTTCGCCGAGACGACGGTGAGCGGCACGATGGTCTGCCGCGCCCAGCAGCCGAAGTCGTAGATGTTGAGCGGCACCCACTTGGGGAAGTAGATGAGCTCCGGCGGGAGTTCGGGCAGGTCGTCCCACTTCCACCAGCCGAACAGCGCGAGCCAGATCCGGGTGAAGACCCGGGCCGAGGCGATGCCGCCCCGCTCGCGGATCCACGCGGACGCCCTCGCCATGTGCGGCTCGTCCGGCGCGTCACCGGCCAGCCGCAGGGCGACGTACGCCTCGATGGTGGTGGAGAGTTCGCCAGGTCCGCCGTAGAAGGTGGCCCAGGTGCCGTCCTCGCGCTGCTCGCCGCGGATGAAGAGGCCGGCGGCGCGGGTGGTCGCCTCGTCACGGATACCCAGGAACTGGCGCAGCAGCAGGTCTTCGGCGTCCATCGTGACGTTGGTCTCGAGGTCGCCCTTCCACCAGCCCTGGGCGTCCTGCGTGGAGAGCAGGAAGTCGGTGGCGCGCAGTATCGCGCGCTCGGCGGCGTCTCGGGGATCGACTGTCCCGGCCGCCTCGGGAGTCGTGGCTTGTGTGGTTTCGCTGGCCGCGGCTGCCCGGGGCGGCAGGGCCCCGGTGCTTCCGTCGGTCGTCGCTGTCATGGCTTCCCCTTCGTGCAGTGGCATGTCTCTGCTGTGGGTCCGCCGTCGGCCGGTGCTCGTTCTCCCGCGGCACCGGCCGGCGACTACGCGAGGCTTATTCGACCGATAGTGATCATCTCTTTCGTACGACGACGAAGTCGGCGAGCTCCACGAACTGGGCCCGTACGTGGTCCGGCATGAGGATCGTGTCGAGCGCCTCGATGGCGATGGTGTGCTGGCGGCGCGCCTCCTGGGCGGTCCACTCGCGGCCTCCCGCCTCCTCGATGAGCGCGGCACGTACGGCGAACTCCTCCTCGGAGAAGTTCTCGAAGTCGCTGCTCTTGGCGTCCTCGGCGAGCAGTTCACCGAGACGGTCGGAGGCCGGGCCGCCCGCCGCGAGCGCGGCCACGACCGGCAGGGACTTCTTGCGCTGGCGCAGATCGCTCCAGGTCTGCTTGCCGGTGGCCACCGGGTCGCCCCAGATGCCGAGCAGGTCGTCGACGGCCTGGAAGGCGAGGCCGAGGTGGTAGCCGTACTTCTCCAGCGTGTCGGCGGTGACGTCGTCGGCGCCGCCGAGAACGGCGCCGATGGAGCAGGCGCAGGCGAGCAGGGCGCCCGTCTTGTTGCCCTCCATCTCCAGGCACTCCTCGACGCTGACCCGGTCGCGGTGCTCGTAGGAGATGTCCTGTGCCTGACCGTCGATCAGGGCGCGGGTGGCGGTGGTCAGGCGGCGCGTGGCACGGCCCGCCTCGACCGTGCCGAGCTCCAGAAGCAGCTCGTTGGCCAGCGCGAACAGGGCGTCACCGACGAGGATGGCCTGGGCGGGGCCGTGCACCTTCCAGACGGTGTCACGGTGGCGGCGCTGCTCGTCGCCGTCCATCAGGTCGTCGTGCAGGAGCGAGAAGTTGTGCACCAGTTCAACGGCGACCGCGCCCGGCACACCCACCTCGGGGGCCGCACCGGCGGCCTCGGCGGACATGACGGCGAGGGCGGGACGTACGGCCTTGCCGCCGTCTCCCTCCGCGGGGTTGCCTTCGGCGTCGATCCAGCCGAAGTGGTAGGCGGCGACGGTGTCCATGGGAGGGGCGAGGCGGTTGATGGCCGCCCTCAGTACCGGAGTGGCCAGGGTCCGGCCGCGCTCCAGGAGCGCGGTCACGTCCACCGCGTCGGCAGCCGTCGATGCCGGGGGCACAGTGGGCACAGTCTCTCCTCTTGTGGTGATACGGGGGGTGCGGGGGCCCGCCGCGCTCAGTTCGAGCGTCACGCCGCCTCCTCGAAGAGCTCGAAGAGGTGGTCGCGGGGCCGGCCCAGGGCGCTCAGCGCGGCGTCCGCCGCACTCACGCCACTGCGGACCGCACTCTCCATGGTCGCGGGCCACCCTGTGGCGGTCCACGCGCCGGCCAGGTAGAGGCCGGGTGCCTTGGTGCGGGCGCCGGGCCGCAGCCGCCCGACGCCGGGGGTCGGAGCGAACGTCGCCGTACGCTCCCTGGTCACGAAGAAGTCCCGGACCTCGGCGCCGCGGGTGCCGGGCAGCAGCCGCTCCAGCTCCGGCAGGTACCGCTCGCGCAGTGCTGAGACGGGTTCGTCGATCTCGTCCTGCGCGGCCGACTGCGACAGCGCGAGGTACTGGCCGTCCGAGAGCCCGGACGCCTCGGTCCGGTCGAAGACCCACTGCACCGGCGAGCCGAGCGCGGCGAAGAACGGCCGACTGAGCACCTTGCGGTCGTACACGACGTGGATGTTGAGGATCGGCGCCGTACCGATGTCGAGGAGCTGTTCAGGGGCGTCGAGGGCGCCGTCGGGCAGCAGATCGTGGGCCTCGCGCTGCGGTACGGCGAGCACGACCGCGTCGGCGTCGAGCGTCTCGCCGGGAACCTGAACGCCCCAACGCCCGTTCTCGTTGAGGGAGATGGAGGTGACCCGTGTCCGGAGTTCGGTACGGACGCCCGCGGAGTCGAGCGCCTTGCGGGCCAGCCGGTCGTGCAGTTCACCCAGCGGGACGCGAGCCCAGCCGATGTCGGCCGCGCCCGGATCGGACAGCAGACCGGTCTTGAACACCATCGCGGCGAGGGCGAGCGACGAGTCGCCGGCCACCGCGTTGAGGGTGGCGACCCCCACCAGGTCCCACAGTGCCTCGATGGCACGCTCCGACTGACCGTGCGCGGCCAGCCAGGTGCCGAAGTTCTGCGCGTCGAGCGCCGGATCCGCGAGGTCGAGGCCCTTGAGGGCCAGCGCGGCACGTCCTACTTTGGCGCGCTCGGCGAGCGACAGATGGGGATAGGTCGCGAGGCTTTTCGCCAGATGCAGCGGTACGGGCAGAGCCGTGCGGCCGATTCTGCCGAGTCTGCGTCCGGGTTTCGCCTCCGCGTCGAGAACGGGCACGTCGAGACGATCCTGCAGGGGAGCAAGCTCTGCTCCGTCGACGCGGTCGAGGAACCAGCGGTACGCGGTGCAGCAGCGCAGATACACATGCTGGCCGTTGTCCACGGTGAGGGCGCCGCGCTGGAAGGAGAAGGCCAGCCCGCCGAGGCGCGGCCTGCCCTCCACCAGCGTCACGCGCACCCCGGAGTCGGCGAGCGCGAGCGCGGTGGTGATTCCGGCGAGCCCCCCGCCGACCACCACGGCCGTCGCCGGGCGGCTCCGCCGATCCGCGTCGAGCCCCTCGTCCTGCGTCGTGTCGTTCATCGTGCACCTTCCCCCGAAGCCGGGCCGTGCTGATCGAGCAGTGCACGGTCGGCCGTTGAAGTCAGGGACGCGGTCCCCGACCGGAGGGTTGCGCGCCGTTTCCCGGGACTTGCGTCATCTTGGCCCAAAGTGTCCATCAAGCGCGCCTCCTGATGGTTCGGCGCGAGACGTGCCGGGCGTCGAGACCGGAAAGGCCCCGCACGGCGACGTACGCCTTCTCGCGGCCGGGCAGCGAGACACGGCCGCGCAGGACGGCCTCCGGCTCGCGCTCGATGCGGTCGAGGAGGCGGCGGTAGATGCCGGCCATGGCGGCGACGCAGGCGCCGCTGCGGCGGTCCAGCATGGGCAGCAGCCGGTAGCCCTCCGCGAAAAGCGCGCGGGCCCGTCGCACTTCGAAGTGGACGAGGCCCGCGAAGTCGGAGCCGGCCGGTGGATGCGCTCCGTCGAAGCCGGCCGAGCAGCCGAATTTCGCCAGGTCGTCCGCGGGCAGATAGGTCCGCCCGTCCTCGGCGTCCTCGCGAACGTCCCTGAGGATGTTGGTGAGTTGCAGCGCGAGCCCGAGCGTGTCGGCATACTCGGGCGCCCGCTCGGCGCCGCGCGCCCCCGGTTCCGTACCGAAGACGCCGAGCGAAAGGCGGCCGATGGCCCCTGCCACGCAACGGCAGTAGACCTTGAGGTCGTCCCAGGTCTCGTAGGTCTCGCCGCGGACATCCATGAGGACGCCGTCGATCAGTTCGTCGAGGCCGTCGAGCGGGACCGGGAAGTGGTCCGCCGTGTGGCTGAGGGCGACCGCGACCGGGTCGGTGTCGTCCTCAGCCACGGAGCGGTCGCGGACCCGGGCGAGCAGCGCCCGGGTGTCTTCGAGGCGCGCGGCCTTGACGTCGGGAGCGAGCGTGCCGTCCCCGATGTCGTCGACGCGGCGCGAGAACGCGTACAGCGCCGACATGGCGCGACGCTTGGGCGTCGGCAGCAGTCTGATGCCGTACGCGAAATTGCGGGCCTGCTGCCCGGTGATCGCCTCGCAGTAGCTGTATGCGGCGAGTACCGGTGCGGACATGTGCGGCGGAGCCTCCACGGTCCGGATCACCCCTCTCCTCGCAGAGTCACTCCCACCTCGCGCAGCAACTGGATCTTGCCGGGCTTGGGCGGGCCGGAAAGTACGTCGTATTCGGCGGCGGCAATCGCACGGATTGCCGCCCTTCCTCCTGCAACGAAGCCCGCGAGCAGCAGCCTCAGCCTGCCGTGGACGCTACCCACGAGGGGGGTGCCTTCATTCAGGAGGTTCAGGGCGCGTTCTGCTTCGTATGCAACCAGTGCGCGCACCGATGCGCCTGCCGTGGCCGCGGCCAGATCCGCCTCTTGGACATGAAAGCGCTTCATGTCCTCGGCGGGCAGATAGATACGGTCGCGGTCCAGATCCTCGGCCACGTCCTGGAGGTGCTCGACGATCTGCAGTGCCGTGCAGACGGCGTCCGAGCGACGGACCCGCTCGGGGGTCGAGGTGCCGGTGACCGAGAGGACCAGACGGCCGACCGGGTTCGCGGACAGTTCGCAGTAGGCGACGAGGTCGTCGTAGGTCTCGTACCGCTTGACGAGCTGGTCCTGACGGTTCGCCGCGATCAGGCCGAGGAAGGGCTCGGGGGTGAGCCCGGCGCGGCGGACCGTCGGCTGGAGGCGGCGCAGGAGCGGGTGGCGCGGCGTCGCGTCGAAGACCCTGTGGAGGTCGGTCTCGAAGGCGTCGAGGAGGAGCAGCCGGTCCTCGGCCTCCTCGGGGGACACTCCCAGGAGGCGGGCGTCGGCACCGCCGGGGGCCAGGTCTCCGTCACCGATGTCGTCGACCAGACGGGCGAAGCCGTAGACGGCCATGAGGTCGGCGCGCCAGGCCCTGGGCAGGAAGAACGGTGCCACGGGGAAGTTCTCGTCCGTGGCCTTGTCCAGGGTGCTGCGCTCCGGGTCACCGGCGCGCGCCGTCCCGGCTGGCGTCACCACTCACTGCCCGGGCCGGGAACGGCACAAGCGAAGACGGCACGCGCACAGCTGAGCTGGAGAGTTTCCGTAGCCATTGCCGTCACATCTCCCGTTCTACACTGCCGACCCAATACAGACTATTTCGGACACGCCGCCCGGTCGTCCGCGCAGCAGACCCTATGCCGGGTGTCGCGCATTATCGCCCTACTTGCCGCGAATCAGCACCGGTACAGTTTACGTTGTACAACCCGGCATGCCTCGTCGGGGTGTCCTGCACATCACAACAAGACACCGATTGGCGTCAAGATTCCCAAGGACGCCCAGAGTTGGCGTTTCCTTTGCAGACGCAGGGCCCCGCCGGAACGTTCCGACGGGGCCCTGAGCGATTCGGGCTACTTGCCCGTGAACTTCTCGTACTCCTTGATGACCTCGTCGGTCGGGCCGTCCAGGCGCAGCTCGCCGCGCTCCAGCCACAGGACGCGGTCGCACGTGTCACGGATGGACTTGTTGTTGTGGCTGACGAGGAAGACCGTGCCCGCGCTCTTGCGCAGCTCGCGGATGCGGGCCTCGGAGCGCTTCTGGAAGGAGCGGTCGCCGGTCGCCAGGGCCTCGTCGATCATCAGGACGTCGTGGTCCTTGGCCGCCGCGATGGAGAAACGCAGCCGGGCGGCCATGCCGGAGGAGTAGGTGCGCATGGGCAGGGTGATGAAGTCGCCCTTCTCGTTGATGCCGGAGAAGTCGACGATGTCCTGGTAGCGCTCCCGGACCTGTTCGCGGGACATCCCCATGGCGAGCCCGCCGAGGATGACGTTCCGCTCGCCCGTGAGGTCGTTCATCAGGGCCGCGTTGACGCCGAGGAGCGAGGGCTGGCCGTCGGTGTAGACGTGCCCCTTCTCGGCGGGGAGCAGCCCCGCGATGGCCCGCAGCAGGGTGGACTTGCCGGAGCCGTTGGAGCCGATCAGGCCGATGGCCTCGCCCCGGTAGGCCTTGAAGGAGACACCGCGGACGGCGTGCACCTTGCGGACGCCACGGTCCTCGCCGCGCTTGATTATGCGGCTGAGTGCCGCGGTGGCGCTGCCCTTGCCGGTCTTGGCGCCGTTGACCCGGTAGACGATGTGCAACTCGTCCGCGATGACGGTGGGGATCTGGCCCACGGTGTTTTCCTCAGCCACGGCCGTAGCGCTCCTCAGCCTTCCAGAAGTACACGAATCCGCCGACGGCGACGAGGAGGGCCCAGCCGGCCGAGACCGCCCACACGTGCGGGGGCAGGTTCTCGGAACCGTAACCGTCGATCAGCGCGAAGCGCATCAGGTCCATGTAGATGGCGGCCGGGTTCCACTGGAGGATGTCGGCGATCCAGGCGGGGTGCTTCTCCAGCATCACGGGGATCGAGAACATCACGCCGGACGCGTACATCCACGTACGCATCACGAACGGCATGAGCTGCGCGAGGTCCGGGGTCTTGGCGCCCATCCGGGCCATGATCATCGCGAGGCCGGTGTTGAAGAGGAACTGCAGGGCGAGCACCGGGACGATCAGGAGCCAGGACAGGCCCGGGTAGCTGCCGAAGCCGACCGCCACGACGAACAGCACGATCATCGAGAAGAGCAGCTGCTGGAGCTGCTGCAGCGAGAACGAGATCGGCAGCGCGGCGCGCGGGAAGTGCAGCGCCCTGACCAGACCGAGGTTCCCGGAGATCGCGCGGACGCCCGCCATCACCGAGCTCTGGGTGAAGGTGAAGACGAACACACCCGTCACCAGGAACGGGATGTAGACCTCCTGGGGCATGCCGCGGTCGGCACCCAGGATCAGTCCGAAGATCAGGAAGTACACGGCTGCGTTCAGCAGCGGTGTGGCCACCTGCCAGAGCTGGCCGAGCTTGGCCTGGCTGTACTGGGCGGTCAGCTTCGCCTGCGAGAAGGCAAGGATGAAGTGACGCCGTCCCCAGAGCTGGCGGACGTACTCGACGAGTCCGGGCCGGGCGCCGCTGACGGCAAGCCCGTACTTGGCGGCGAGGTCCGCCGCGGAGAGCCCTTCATCGGGCGACGGAGGGGCGCTCACCGCGACACCGCCGTCATGCGTTGTCTCACTCACAAGTGGAAACTTTCGTCCTCAAGATAAGCAGCCTGGTCGGGCGTAGGCCAAAGCCAGGGACCGGGGTACGGCCCGAATGCTCTCAGATTTCGAGCTTGTCAGATGACGGGTGGCCGGCCCAGTCTGGTCAGGCGCCATACCGTACGCCACTTCATGGGGCGCCGGGGCCCGCACGGACTGGTCCAGCCCTCCTTGAAACCACCGAACCAGGCTCTCAGCGCGGGGCGGGAGGGGCGTCGGGCGAGGGTCAGCAGCATCCACACGCCCAGGTACACCGGAACCAAAGGCGCGGGCAGATTGCGACGGGCCAGCCAGACACGGTTGCGGGCGACCATCCGGTGGTAGATCGCGTGCCGCGAGGGGGCGGTCGTGGGGTGGTACAGCACCATGTCCGAGCGGTAGTCGATCATCCAGCCCGCGTCGAGGGCACGCCAGGCGAGGTCGGTCTCCTCGTGGGCGTAGAAGAACTCGTCGGGCAGTCCGCCGACCTGGCCGAGCACCTTCGTACGGACGGCGTTGGCGCCGCCGAGGAAGGTGGTGACGCGTGAGTTGCGCATCGGGTCGGAGGCGCGCAGCCGGGGCACGTGGCGGCGCTGGGTGACCCCGGTCTCGGGGTCGGCGATGCGGAAGCTGATGATGCCGAGCTCCGGGTCGGCACCGAAGGCCTGCCTGCAGAGCTCCGCGGTGTCGTGGTTCGCCAGGAGGCCGTCGTCGTCCAGGAAGAGAAGGACGTCCACGTCGGTGCCGCCGGGGCCGAACTCCTCGATGCCGACGTTGCGTCCGCCGGGGATGCCGAGGTTCTCGGGCAGCTCGACCGTCCGTACGCCCGCGGGGACGTCCGGGACGGGCGAGCCGTTGCCGACCACGACCACCTCGACCGGGTCGCCGTCCTGCTTGGCGACCGAGTCGAGGAGGGCACGGAGTTCGTCGGGGCGGTTGCCCATGGTGATGATCACCGCGCCGACCTTCATGGCCGTACTCACTTCAGCCTGCTCGAAGCGAGGATGGACACCAGGTGCAGCACGGTCTGCAGCATCGCGATGCCGGCCAGGACCGCGACGCCGAGCCGCGAGAAGAACAGGTCGTCCCTGACCGTGTCCAGGACCGCGAGGACCAGGATCAGCAGGGAGGCCTCGATGCCGAGGACGAGCCGGTGGAACTTGAGCGCCCCGGCGGCCCGGCGGGCCAGCGCCATGCCGGAGGAGCGCGGCTCGGACGCCGACTCCTGGACCGGCTCCTTGCCGGTCTGGTGCCGGGCGACACCGACGAGGTCGGTCTCGGACTTGATCAGGACGGCGCCGAGGGCGGCCAGGGTGCCGAGGAACGCCCACAGCCAGTCGATCCGTCCGGTGCCCCAGGGGTCCGCGGCACGCAGGCCGAAGCCGACCAGGACCGCGGCGTCGCACAGGTAGGCGGCGACACGGTCGACGTACACCCCGGTCATCGAGTACTGCTTGCGCCAGCGGGCGATCTCGCCGTCGACGCAGTCGAACAGCAGGTACAGCTGGACCATCAGTACGCCCAGCAGGGCGCCCGGGATGCCCGGCACCAGCAGGGCCGGGGCGGCGAGCACGCCGAAGACGGTCATCACGTAGGTCAGCTGGTTGGGCGTGACCCGGGTGTTCACCAGGTGCCGGTCGATGCGCAGCGAGATCTCGCGCATGTAGAGCCGGCCTCCCCAGTGCTCGCCGCTCCGCCGGTCCTTCACACCCGGAGGGTGAACGACCGGGCGGAGCTCAGCTACCGATGGCTTTTGCATAGTCGGCGTATGCGTCCCTGATCTGGTCGGTGGACAGGTCGAGGTGTTCGAGGATCGTGTAGCGGCCCGGCCGGGTCGACGGAGCGAACTCCACGACCTGGACGAACTCCTCCACGGTGAAGCCGATCTCCTCCGGGAGCACGGGGAGGCCGTGACGGTGGAGAACCTCCGTCATGTGCCCGGCCGTCTCGTGGTCGCCGCGCAGGAACGTGGCGAACGCTCCGCCGAGGCCGCACTGCTCGCCGTGGAGGGCGCTGCGCTTGGGGAAACTGAGATCGAAGGCGTGGCTGATCTCGTGGCAGGCGCCGGATGCCGGGCGGCTGTCACCGGCCACCGACATCGAGATGCCGCACAGGACCAGCGCCTCGGAGAGCGTCGTCAGGAATGCGTCGTCGCCGACACCTCCCGGGTGGCGCAGCACCGCTTCCGCGGCCTGACGGGCCATGGCGGCGGCCAGGCCGTCGACCTGCTCGCCGTTCTCCCGGTGCGACAGCTCCCAGTCGGCAACGGCGGAGATCTTGCAGATCACATCGCCGATACCGGCCCGTACGAATCGCACCGGAGCCTCGCGGATGACATCGAGGTCGATGACGATGGCGATCGGGTTGGGCACACCGTACGAGCCGCGGCCCGCGTCGTTGTCGAGCGTGGCGACCGGGGAGCAAAGACCGTCGTTCGCGAGGTTCGTGGCCACCGCGACGAGCGGCAGGCCAACGCGTGCGGCGGCGTACTTCGCGCAGTCGATGACCTTGCCGCCACCGAGGCCGACGACGGCGTCGTAACGGCCGGCCTTCTTGATCGAGTCGGCGAGACGGACCGCTCCGTCGATGGTGCCGTCGGCGTCGCAGAACCAGTCCGCCTCGGGGAACGCCGGGGCGAACCGCTCACGCAGGACCTTGCCGGAGCCGCCGCTGATGGCGAAGGCCAAGCGGCCGGAGGGCGCGATGCGCTGGTCGGACAGGATCGTCGCCAGATCGTCGAGCGCCCCCGGCCGAATGTCGACGACGACCGGCGAGGGGATGAGCCTCGTCAGTACTGGCACGCGATCACGCGTCCCTTGGCGAGGTCTTCGTGGTTGTCGATCTCGACCCACTTGACGTCGCCGATGGGGGCCACGTCGATACGGAAGCCGCGGTTCACGAGCTCCTGGTAGCCGTGCTCGTAGAACTGCTGCGGGTCGGTCTCGAAGACCGTCTTCAGCGCGTCGGCCAGCTCGTCGGCCGCGTCGCCCTCGATGAGGGTGACGCCGATGTACTCACCGGTCGCCTCGGCCGGGTCCATCAGCTTGGTGATCTTGGTCATGCCGCCCTCGGGGCCGACGACGACCTTCATCTCCTCGTCGGCGAGGGACTTCACCGTGTCGAGGGCGAGGATGATCTTCTTGCCGTCGCCGCGGGCGGCGAGCAGGGTCTTCTCGACGGAGACCGGGTGCACGGTGTCGCCGTTGGCGAGGATCACCGAGTGCTTGATGGCGTCACGGCCGCACCACAGGGAGTAGGCGTTGTTCCACTCCTCGGCCTTGTCGTTGTCGATCAGAGTGATCTTGACGCCGTACTTCTGCTCCAGCGCCTCGCGACGCTCGTAGACGGCTTCCTTGCGGTAACCGACGATGATCGCGACCTCGGTCAGGCCGATCTCGGCGAAGTTGCCGAGCGTGAGGTCGAGCACGGTGATGCTGTCCTCGTTGCCCTCGGGTCCCACCGGCACCAGTGCCTTGGGCAGGGTGTCGGTGTAGGGGCGCAGACGCCGTCCGGCGCCGGCAGCCAGCACGAGGCCGATCATGCGGGTTCTCCTTCATCGTGTACGGCGGGTGCGCCGACTTTGTGGGCGGTCACCCAGAAGCGGATGCTCTCGACGAGCACCACGAGCGCCACGGCCACGGCGAGAGCCGTGAGCGCGACCTTGAAATCTGTGGCGGTGAGCAGCGCGGCCAGGACGGTGACCAGCAGCGTCCTGCCTTCGTGCCCGCCGATCGCCCGCACCAGCCAGTGCGGCGGCGCGCCGGCGTTGCCGCGGATGCGGTACACCGTGTCGTAGTGATGGTAGGCGACGGCCGCCACCAGCCCGAAAGCCGCGGGAAGGGCTCCGTTCACATCGGCTTTGGCCGCCAGTACCAGAACGGTCCCGTATTCGGCCGCCCGGTAGAACGGCGGAACCAGCCAGTCCAGGGCGCCCTTCAGGGGCCGCTGGAGGGCCACGGGCGACAGCAGGACGTACACACCGGCCCCCAGGACGGGCCACCAACTCCCGTACGGGGAAAGCCAGGAGGCGCCCACGACGAGTGCACCGGCGACCAGGGCGACGGCGGCCGGGCCGCTGAGGCGCACACCGCGCGTCAGGCGGGCCAGGAACTCGGCGAGCGGACCGGAGTCGGTGAGGTCGGCCAGTGCCTGGGCGGCGCGGTCGGTGCGCTGCGCCTTGCGGGTCAGGGACCTGAGCACCCGGCCCGCGGTCGTGTAGGTCGCGGCGAAGGCGCAGCCGATCAGCAGCACGTAGAAGGTGATGCGGGGCGTCGTGACCGCCGTGAGGACGGCGATCATCGCCCAGCGCTCGCCGATGGGCAGCACGATCATGCGGCGCAGCCAGACCGTCCAGCCGACGCTGTCGAGCCTGCCCGAAAGGGCCGCGGTGGGGCTGGTGTTGGCGGTGGCGTCGTGGTTCGCCTCGTTGAAGGAGAAGTCGACGACGTGCCGGCAGGTCTGCAGGACCATCGCGCCGAGGGCGAGGGCCCATACATCGTCACTGCCGCCGCGGGCCGCACCGAGGGCGAGGCCCGCGTAGTAGGCGTACTCCTTGGCGCGGTCGAAGGTCGCGTCGAGCCAGGCGCCGAGCGTGGAGTACTGCAGGGAGTAGCGGGCGAGCTGGCCGTCCGTGCAGTCGAGGACGAAGGAGAAGAGGAGCAGCAGTCCGGCGGCGACGTAGCCGGCGCGGGTGCCGGTCGCCGCGCAGCCCGCCGCGATCAGCGCGGTGATCAGCGAGGCCGTGGTGACCTGGTTCGGCGTGAAGCCGCGGCGGGCGCACCAGCGGGCGAGGTAGCGGGAGTACGGGCTGATGCAGTACGTCGTGAAGAAGCCGTCGCGGGACTTCACGGCCGTACGCAGCCGGATCGCCTCGTCGTCCACGACGGTGACGGCCTGCCGGGCCTCGTTGCGGGACTGCGGGTCCCTCGGCACCTCGGCGACGAGTTCGCCCAGCTCGGGGCGGTGCAGGTCGGTGTCGAGGACCTCCGCGATCCGCTCGGCGAGGATGCCGACCACCACCGAGCCGTTCGAGGCGTCGTCGGAGGCGGTGCGCAGCGCGCGGGTCAGCGCCGGACGGGCCGCGGGCCGGGCGGTGACGGCACCGGGGATCGCGGCGGCGTCGAAGCGCGGGTCGGTCAGGCCGAGCCGCAGCGCGTGGACGTGCCCCACGAAGCGGGCGTCGACGACGGCGACCCGCTGGTCGGCGGGGACGGCGGCGAGGAGTGTCTCGGCGTCGGCCGCGTCAGTGGCGACCCGTACGTCGAAGCCGAGCGACCGCAGATCGCTGTCGAGCGACGACCCGGGGACCGGCTGACCGGTGAGGATGGCGGTCGACAGACGAACTCACTCCTCTGGGTTCCGGCGTACGCCGACGCCGGGCATGTGCGTGGTGGGGGGCGCCCCAGGCCAGGAACGGCCGGGCAGCGTGTCGGCAGAGGCTATCGGATGATGGGAACGGACCGTTCACCGGCCGTTCACGGCCCGATCAACAGGGTCTGCTGTGCCGCGTCCGCCGCGATCATCATCGGGGATCCGGGCCCCGGCCCACAAACCACGGCTGATTCCACCGCAATTCACGGCATAGCTCCCGTCACGGTTCTTGTGGCCCCTTGCCCCTCCTCATGCCCACTCACCGATCCGGGCGCGCGGGACCGGCATAGGGTTGGCGTCCATGACATGGCTGATCACAGGCGGAGCTGGATACATCGGGGCACACGTGGTGCGTGCCATGACCGGGGCCGGGGAGCGCGTGATCGCGCTGGACGACCTCTCGGCCGGCGTCCCCGCGCGGCTGCCCGACGACATTCCTCTGGTCCAGGGCTCCTCCCTGGACGGGGAACTGCTGAAGCGGGTGTTCGCCGAGCACGCGGTGACGGGTGTGGTGCACCTGGCCGCGCGCAAGCAGGTCGGCGAATCGGTGGCCCAGCCCACGCGCTACTACCAGGAGAACGTCGGAGGACTCGCCACGCTCCTGGAGGCGGTCGCCGGGGCGGGCGTCGAGCGCTTCCTCTTCTCCTCCTCCGCCGCCGTCTACGGCAACCCGGATGTGGATCTCATCACGGAGGACACCCCCTGCGTCCCGGTGAACCCCTACGGCGAGACGAAGCTCGCCGGTGAGTGGCTGGTCCGGGCGGCGGGCCGCGCGCACGGCATCGCGACGGTCTGCCTGCGCTACTTCAACGTGGCGGGCGCGGCCACGCCCGAGCTCGCGGACACCGGCGTCTTCAACGTGGTCCCGATGGTCTTCGACCGACTCACCCGCGACGAGGCCCCGCGGATCTTCGGCGACGACTATCCGACGCCGGACGGCACCTGCGTACGCGACTACATCCACGTCGCCGACCTCGCCGAGGCACATCTCGCGGCGGCCCGGCGGCTGACCTCGGCGGGCGCCGGGAGCGAGACGGGCGACCTGACGGTCAACATCGGCCGCGGCGAGGGGGTTTCGGTGCGCGAGCTCGTGACGCTCATCGGCGAGGTCACCGGTGACGGCCGTCCGGCACTCGTCGAGCCGCGCCGGGCGGGCGACGCCCCGCGCGCTGTCGCCTCGGCCGCGCTGGCCGCCGAGAAGCTGGAATGGACCGCGCGCCGCGGGGTGCGCGAGATGGTCGAGTCGGCCTGGGAGGGCTGGCAGCTGCACCACGCGGGATGACCCGCGGAGGCCCACGGGACCACCCGGCGCCCGCTCTGACCTGCGGACCGTTTCCGCAGGTCAGAGCATATGACAACGGTGTTCAGTACCGCGTTGCGTATACCCCCCACCCGTAGTTCACTGGAGATCGCCGACAGGGCGTCGGGGCGATTTCGGAGGGTGGTTTTCATGGGGGCCGGTCACAGTCACGGGCATGCGCACGGCGCCGACGGCGGGGGTGGGGGCACGGCGGCAGCGGCATACCGCGGGAGGCTGCGTGTCGCGCTGTGGATCACGCTCACCGTCATGGTGGTCGAGATCGTGGGCGGGATCGTCGCGAACTCGCTCGCGCTCGTCGCGGACGCGGCGCACATGGCGACGGACGCGCTCGGCCTCGCCATGGCGCTGCTCGCGATCCACTTCGCGAACCGCCCGCCGAGCGGGAACCGCACCTTCGGCTACGCCCGCGCCGAGATCCTCGCCGCGCTCGCGAACTGTCTGCTGCTGCTCGGGGTGGGCGGGTACGTCCTGTACGAGGCGATACAGCGCTTCGTGACCCCGACGGAGACCGAGGGCGGGCTGACCGCGGTGTTCGGCCTGATCGGTCTGGTCGCGAACATGATCTCGCTGTCGCTGCTCATGCGCGGGCAGAAAGAGAGCCTGAACGTACGCGGTGCGTTCCTGGAGGTCGCCGCGGACGCGCTGGGCTCGCTGGCGGTGCTGGTCTCCGCCGTCCTGGTCCTGACCACGGGCTGGCAGGCCGCCGACCCGGTCGCCTCGATCGTCATCGGCCTGATGATCGTTCCTCGTACGTGGAAGCTGCTGCGGGAGACGCTGAACGTGCTCCTGGAGGCAGCGCCCGAGGACGTCGACATGGCCGCGGTGCGCTCGCACATCCGTGCGCTGCCGGGTGTGGAGGACGTCCACGATCTGCATGCCTGGACGATCACCTCGGGGCTGCCGGTGCTCTCCGCTCACGTGGTCGTCGGAGCCGAGGCCCTCGACACCATCGGCCACGAGAAGATGCTGCACGAGCTGCGGACGTGCCTCGGCGAGCACTTCGACGTGGAGCACTGCACCTTCCAGCTGGAGCCCGACGGGCACGCGGCTCACGAGCTGCGCGTCTGCCACTGAGCTGCGGATACGGATGGGGCGTACGTCCGGTGACGGAGGCGACACGCGTGTGTGAGGGTGGTCGGGGTGCACGGCGTACCGACTTCGGGTTACGGCATCCGGCCCGGATTCCGGGTGCCGGAGGCAGCGGTCGCGGCACGTGACCGGACGGTTCCGCCCCGGTGGCGGCGGGCACGATCAGGTGTCCGGCCGCTTTCGGCGTCCGACCGGCGCCGGCCGCGATGCCCGGTTCGGCCGAGGGGCGGAACCGGACATGCGGGACTCCGCGTGATGCCGGGAGTGCCGGTTTCGTACGGCAGACTTGGGGCTTGAAGACCGATGCGAAGGATGGGTATGCCGATCACACCTGCCACCGCGACGCACAGTTCGTCGAACGGCACCGCCGAAGCCATCTTGCTCGAACTGGTAGACGAGGACGGCACCACGATCGGCACGGCGGAGAAGCTCACGGCCCATCAGCCGCCCGGGCAGCTGCACCGGGCGTTCTCCGTCTTCCTCTTCGACGAACGGGGCCGGCTGCTGCTCCAGCAGCGGGCTCTCGGCAAGTACCACTCCCCCGGTGTCTGGTCCAACACGTGCTGCGGTCACCCGTATCCCGGCGAGGCGCCCTTCGCGGCTGCCGCGCGGCGGACGTACGAGGAGCTGGGGGTCTCGCCGTCGCTGCTCGCCGAGGCGGGGACCGTGCGGTACAACCACCCCGATCCGGAGTCCGGGCTGGTGGAGCAGGAGTTCAATCACCTTTTCGTGGGGATGGTGCAGTCCGCTGTGCGGCCGGATCCGGAGGAGGTGGGTTCCACGGCGTTCGTGACCGCGGGGGAGCTTGTGGAGCGGCATGCGGCGGATCCGTTCTCCGCGTGGTTCATGACTGTGCTGGATTCGGCTCGGCCGGCGATTCGGGAGTTGACCGGCGCCGCTGCGGGTTGGTGACCGTCCGTATCTGAAGTGGCTGCGGCACCGTTGCGGCTGGTTGCGCCCACGCGGCGGAGTCGCAGGATGACACAGCCCCGCGCCCCTATAAAGGGGGCGCGGCAGGCCGTCCCCCGTGCCCTCTCACATGGCTCGTACAGGTGTGAGTGGGAGCGCTGACCAGATCACCTTGCCCCCCGTCGCCGTGTGTTCCACGTCGCAGACGCCTCCCGCCTCCCTTGTGACCTCGCGGACCAGGAGGAGGCCTCGGCCGCCGGTCTGGCCGTGGTCGGCCTCCAGGGCGGTCGGGCGGTAGGGGTGGTTGTCCTCGACGGAGACGCGCACCCACTCGGCGCCTACGGCGATCTCCACGGCGAGCACCGGGGAGAGCAGTGCCGCGTGCCGGACCGCGTTGGTGACCAGCTCCGAGACGATCAGCAGGAGCCCCTGGATCAGATCGTCCGAGACGGGTACGCCCTGGCGGGCCAGCAGGTCACGGACGGCGTGCCGCGCCTGCGGTACCGAGGAGTCGACGGCCGGAGCGGTGAAGCGCCAGACCCCCTCGTACGGCAGCGGGCCCGGCGGTCTGACGTCGGGAGGCAACTCCCCGCCGCCTTCGGGGCGTGGGCCGGACCCCCGCCCCTGGTCGTCCATCGTCCGGTCGCCACCCTTGCGCTCGATTGTCACCACACGTCGAGTGTTGGTAACGCGCTGGTCCGTACCGGATAACTGAACAGAAGTCAGCGAGTATCGGCGATTTCTGATCACCGATGCGTGACACCGTCACCTGTGGGACCGGTCCTGTCCGCCTTGTGCCGAATCCGGAACTCTTCGGGTTGTACGGGTTTGCTCCGCGACCACATCACGATGCGCCGCCCGCCGTATCCGCCCCCCGTATCCGCCCGCCATATCCGGTCGTCACGAGCCCGAGGTCCGCTTGATCGAGCGTTCGACGAGGGCGGATAGCATCCCGCGTATGGAGCCGCAGCTGCTGCACAGCGTCGCCGACGGGGTCGCCACCGTCGTCATCCACCATCCGGCGAAGCGCAATGCCATGACGGCGGACATGTGGCGGGTGCTGCCGCCCCTGCTCGACACTCTGGCCGCCGACCCCGCCGTACGCGTGCTCGTGCTGACCGGTGAGGGCGGGACGTTCTGTGCCGGGGCCGACATCTCCTCGCTGCGGGGTTCGTCGGGCGAGGCACAGGGGCTGGCCGTACGGGCCGAAGAGGCGCTCGCCGCGTTCGCCAAGCCGACGCTCGCCGCCGTACGCGGCTACTGCGTGGGCGGTGGGTGTCAGCTCGCGGCGGCGTGCGATCTACGGTTCGCGGACGAGGAGGCGTCGTTCGGGATCACTCCGGCGAAGCTGGGAATCGTCTACGCGGCCTCCTCCACCCGGCGGTTGGTGTCCCTCGTGGGGCCCGCCACCGCCAAGTACCTGTTGTTCTCGGGTGAGTTGATCGACGCGGAGCGTGCGCTGCGCACCGGGCTGGTGGACGAGGTCTTGCCGGGCGGCGAACTCGACAAGCGGGTCGCGGAGTTCAGCCGGATCCTCGTCTCGCGTTCGCAGTTGACGCAGGCCGCGGCGAAGGAGTTCGCCGACGGGCGGACGGACCGGGACGACTACTGGGCGCGGCAGGCGCGCGACGGCGGCGACACCGCGGAGGGGGTCGCCGCCTTCCTGGAGCGCCGGCCGCCCGACTTCACCTGGACCACGCCCGCGTCCGGGCCCACCTCTACGCCACGTTGAAGCGGCTGTCCGAACGGAACCGCTCGACCAGGTGGGCCGGGGCCTTCTGCGGTGAGCCCGCGTCGTAGGGCGGCTGCGGGTCGTACTCCGTCAACAGCTGCACCGCCTGGGCCTGTTCGTCGCCCGCGATCCTGCCGAGCAGCGTGAGCCCCATGTCGATGCCGGACGAGACTCCGGCCGCCGTGACGTACTTGCCGTCGGTCACGACCCGCTCCCCGGTCGGCTCCGCGCCGAAGTTCTTCAGGTGGTCGAGGGCCAGCCAGTGCGAGGTCGCGCGGCGGCCCTCCAGGAGCCCCGCCGCCGCGAGCAGCAGTGACCCCGTGCACACGGAGGTCGTCCAGGTGCTCGTGGCGTCCGCCGCGCGCAGCCAGTCGAGCAGCACCTCGTTGTCCATCTGCGGGGTCTGGCCGGGGCCGCCGGGGACCACGACGATGTCCGGGGTCGGGACCTCGGCGAGGGTCTTGTCCGCGGTGACGGCCAGGTTGCCGGTGTCCGTGCGGACGGGGCCCGTTTGCTCGGCGACGAAGACCGTTTCTGAGCCCGGAAGGCGGCCCAGGGTTTCGTAGGGGCCCACTGCGTCGAGGGCTGTGAAGCGGTCGAAGAGGACGATGGCGATTTGCATGGGTGCCTTTCCGTTGAGGGGCGGGGCGGTCGTGGGCCGGCGCCTGATCACGAGGTCCGTGTCGTGTGAAAACGGCGGCGGTACTCCGCCGGAGGTGCGCCCAGGGTCCTGATGAAGGCCCGTCGCATCGCCTCCGGAGTGCCGTAGCCGCTTGCCCGGGCGATCTGTTCGATGCCGTCCGTGGTGTCCTCCAGGAGACGGCGGGCGTGTTCGAGGCGGACGGTGTCGACGTAGCGGCCGGGGGTCATGCCCGTCTCGGACTGGAAGGCGCGGGCGAAGTGGCGGGGCGACAGGCGGGCGCGGGCCGCGAGCGACTCGACGCACAGGTCGTCGCCGGGGTGCTCGGTGATCCAGTGCTGGACCTCGCGGAGCGGTTCGCGGCGGGCCGTCTGCGCGGAGAGCTGGGCGCTGAACTGGGCCTGGTTCCCCGGTCGCCGGAGGAAGACGACGAGGTACCGGGCGACGCTCAGCGCGGCGTCCCGGCCGAGGTCCTCCTCGACCAGCGCGAGGGCGAGGTCGATCCCGGCGGTGACACCGGCAGAGGTGGCCACATGGCCGTCGCGTACGTAGATGGGGTCCGGGTCGACCTCGATGGCCGGGTGGTCACGGGCGAGCCGGTCGCAGTACGCCCAGTGGGTCGTCACGCGGCGGCCGTCGAGGAGGCCCGCCTCGGCGAGCAGGATCGCGCCGGTGCAGACGGAGACCAGGCGGTCGGCGCGCGGGCCGTGCTCGCGCAGCCAGTCGATCACGCGCGGATCGGGGCCGCGCGTGCCCCGGCCTCCCGGTACGAGCAGGGTGTGCGGCGCCGGGGCCTCGGCCAGGGCGTGGTCCGGGACGAGGGTCAGGCCGCTGGAGGTGCGTACGGGGGCGCCGTCCAGGGAGGCGGTCCGGATGCGGTACGTCTCTCCGGGCTCGCCGGCGTGGGTGTCGGCGCCGGTGAAGACCTCGACGGGGCCCGTGACGTCCAGGCTCTGGACGCCGTCGAAGAGGACGACGAGGACGGTTCGGTACGCCATGGAGTCGATTCTTCGCGGGCGACGGGATGGCCGCAATGACGAACATCCCACCTTTCCTGCCATCGAGGTCCAGGTGGAGGGCCGGCCGCCCGAGCCGATCGTCGCCCCGCCATTCCGCACGTACCAACCAGTCGGTAACGTGCGAGGCATGACCACAGCCCTGCCGGAGCGTGCCGGACGCCGATGTCACAACGTCCTCAATCCCCTGCACTCGACCCACTACTTCTCGCCAGATCTCGCGGAGCAGCTGGCCGGGGTCGGTGTCACGGACCCCAGGGCCGCGTACTTCGCGGTGCGGGCCGCGGCCATGGGGCCGGTGGGCGCGGGCACGGTGACGGCGACGTTCTACAACTTCCGCCACGACCTGGTCGCGCGGCATGTGCCCGAGGTGTGGCAGACCGCCTCTCCGGAGGTGGTGCTCGCGGCACGCGCGCGTGCCGTGGACGCGACGCTGCGACGGCTGCTCGGGGACGAGATGCTCGCCTCCAAGGAGGTCGCCGAGGCGGCGGAGCTCGCGCTGCGCGCGGCCGAGGCGTGCACCCGTACCGCCCGCCCGCTGTACGCCGCGCACGCCGATCTGCCGGTCCCCGGTGAGCCGCACCTCGCCCTGTGGCACGCGGCCACGCTGCTGCGCGAGCACCGTGGCGACGGGCATCTCTCGGCGCTGCTCGACGCGGAACTCGACCCCCTGGAAGCGCTGGTGAGCCACACCGCGACCGGCAAGGGGATGGCCCCGAGGTGGGTCCTCGCCACGCGCGGCTGGGCCCGCGAGGACTGGGACGCGGCAGTGGACCGGCTCAAGGAGCGCGGACTGCTGAACGCCGAGGGCGAGTTGACGGACGCGGGCGTCGACCTGCGCAAGGAGATCGAGTCGCGGACGGACCGCCTCGACGCGGCTCCGTACGAGCATCTGGGCGCCCCGGGCGTCGAACGCCTCACCGAGCTGGCCACGGGGCTGCTCATGGCGGCGATGGCCGCGGGGGCGTTCCCGGAGGGCATGATCGGCAAGAACTGAGCACGGCGGGGCCGCGGCGGAGGGGCCGTCGTCGGCCACGCGCGCGTGGCTCGCGGGGGGCCGTACGGGCGGCGTGCGGGCGGCCATGATTCGGACTCCCGGTTCGAGGTACTCGTTCGTCCTCCGGCCGTACCGGCCGGGAGACGAAAGGGGAAACACGTGTTCCGTGCCATCGCAGATGTGCTGCGACAGATCGGTGGGGCCATCGCCACGGTTGTGACACTGCCGTTCCGGGCCGTGGCCCGGCTGTTCGGCGGCGCCTCACAGTCGACGCGGCGCGGCGGGCGGGCCCGCAGGGCCTGACCGCGGACCGCCACCGGAGCCGGACACGCCACAGGCGTGTCCGGCTCCCCGCGTGTTCTGTCGCCGCGTCGAGACCCTGTTCGCCGCCCTGATCCCCCGTTGTCGGTGTCACCTGCCACAATTGCCGCGCAACCTCAGTCAAGAAGGCGGTACGGGATCGTGACGACACCCCTCGTAGGGTCCATCGAAGGCAGGATCGCCGAGGAACTCGGCGTACGGGAGCGGCAGGTCAAGGCCGCCGTCGACTTGCTCGACGGCGGATCGACGGTGCCCTTCATCGCCCGCTACCGCAAGGAAGCGACCGAGATGCTCGACGACGCGCAGCTGCGCACGCTCGAGGAGCGGCTGCGCTATCTGCGGGAGCTGGAGGAGCGGTGCACGGCGATCCTCGACTCGGTGCGCGAGCAGGGCAAGCTCACCGACGAGCTGGAGGCGCAGATCCGTGGCGCCGAGACCAAGGCTCGGCTGGAGGACATCTACCTGCCGTTCAAGCCGAAGCGGCGCACGAAGGCTCAGATCGCCCGTGAGGCGGGCCTGGAGCCGCTGGCCGAGGGGCTGCTCGGCGACCCGTCCGTCGACCCGATCGCCGCGGCCACGGCCTTCGTGGACGCCGACAAGGGCGTGGCCGACCCGCAGGCCGCCCTGGACGGCGCCCGCGCGATCCTCACCGAGCGGTTCTCGGAGGACGCCGACCTGATCGGCGAGCTGCGCGAGCGCATGTGGGGACGGGGCCGGCTGGCTGCCAAGGTGAAGGACGGCAAGGAGGAGGCGGGCGCCAAGTTCGCCGACTACTTCGACTTCGNNATCGTCGCCCACCGTTTCGGGATCGCCGAGCGTGGCCGTCCCGCCGACAAGTGGCTGACGGACACGGTCCGTTGGGCCTGGCGCACCCGGCTGCTCGTGCACCTCGGCATCGACATGCGGATGCGGCTGCGGACGGCCGCCGAGGACGAGGCGGTCAACGTCTTCGCGGCGAACCTCCGCGACCTGCTGCTCGCCGCCCCGGCGGGCACGCGCGCGACGCTGGGCCTCGACCCGGGTTTCCGTACGGGTGTGAAGGTGGCCGTGGTCGACGCGACCGGCAAGGTCGTGGCGACGGACGTCATCTACCCGCACGTCCCGGCGAACAAGTGGGACGAGGCCATCGCCAAGCTCGCCCGCCTCG
>NZ_LIQZ01000281.1:42346-43416 GCF_001418655.1 Streptomyces phaeochromogenes
CGGCGTCGGCGTTCGCCTCGGCGGAGCTGCCCGGCATGGATGTCTCGCTGCGCGGCGCCGTCTCCATCGCCCGCCGCCTGCAGGACCCGCTCGCCGAGTTGGTCAAGATCGACCCGAAGTCGATCGGTGTCGGCCAGTACCAGCACGACCTGTCCGAGGTGAAGCTCTCCCGCTCCCTCGACGCGGTCGTGGAGGACTGTGTGAACGGCGTGGGCGTGGACGTGAACACGGCCTCGGCCCCGCTGCTCTCCCGGGTCTCCGGCATCACCTCCGGACTCGCCGAGAACATCGTGGCGCACCGCGACTCGAACGGCCCCTTCACCTCGCGTACGGCGCTGAAGAGCGTGGCGCGGCTCGGGCCCAAGGCGTACGAGCAGTGCGCGGGCTTCCTGCGGATCCGTGGCGGTGACGACCCGCTGGACGCGTCGAGCGTGCACCCCGAGGCGTATCCCGTGGTGCGGCGGATGGTGAAGACGGCGGGCAGCGAGGTCGCCTCGCTGGTCGGGAACACGAGTGTGCTGCGGTCGCTGAGGCCGGACGACTTCGTGGACGAGACGTTCGGTCTGCCGACCGTCACCGACATCCTGAAGGAGCTGGAGAAGCCGGGGCGCGACCCGCGGCCCGCCTTCAAGACGGCCACCTTCAAGGACGGCGTGGAGAAGATCTCCGACCTGGCCCCCGGGATGGTCCTCGAAGGGGTCGTGACGAACGTGGCCGCGTTCGGTGCGTTCGTGGACGTCGGCGTCCACCAGGACGGTCTGGTGCACGTCTCCGCGATGTCCAAGACGTTCGTCAAGGACCCGCGGGACGTGGTGAAGTCCGGTGACATCGTGAAGGTGAAGGTGCTGGAGGTCGACATCCCGCGCAAGCGGATCTCGCTGACGCTGCGGCTGGACGACGAGGCGGCGGCCTCCGGCGAGGGGCGGCAGGACCGGCCTCAGCGGGGTGGGCGGGCGCCTCAGCAGCGGGACCGGCAGCCGCGCCAGGGCGGCGGCCGTGCGGGTGGTGGCGGCCGTGCCGGTGGTGGCGGGGGGTCCCGTCAGGCGCCTCCGCCCGCCAACAGCGCGATG
>NZ_LIQZ01000282.1 GCF_001418655.1 Streptomyces phaeochromogenes
GCCCAGGAAACGCACCCACCACCCCCGCCTGCCAGACTGGGGTCCGTGACCGTCCCCTCCCGCAAGGACCCCAGATGACCCGCGTGATCGCCGGCACGGCCGGCGGACGACGCCTGGCAGTCCCGCCGGGCACCGGCACGAGGCCTACCTCGGACCGGGCCCGCGAGGGCCTGTTCTCCACCTGGCAGTCCCTGCTCGGCGGCCCCTTGGAAGGCGACCGCGTCCTCGACCTGTACGCGGGCTCCGGCGCCGTCGGCCTGGAGGCGCTGAGCCGCGGTGCCGGACACACCCTCCTCGTGGAGGCCGACGCCCGCGCGGCCCGCACGATCCGGGAGAACGTGAAGGCACTGGGCCTCCCCGGCGCCGAGGTCAGGCCCGGCAAAGCGGAACAGATCATCCGCACGGCGGCGCCGACAGCCCCGTACGACCTCGTCTTTCTCGATCCTCCGTACGCCGTCACGGACGACGATCTTCGGGAGATCCTGCTCACACTCCGCTCCGGGGGCTGGCTCGCGGGCGAAGCGCTCGTCACCGTTGAACGCAGTACCAGAGGCGGCGAATTCCGGTGGCCCGACGGCTTCGAGGCGTTGAGGTCCCGTCGCTACGGCGAGGGAACGTTTTGGTACGGTCGCGCCGCCTCTACGTGCGAAGACGCACGATGACCGGACCGGAGAGCGAGGGATCTCAAGTGCGCCGCGCCGTCTGTCCCGGGTCGTTCGACCCGATTACCAACGGACATCTCGACATCATCGCCCGAGCCTCCAAGCTGTACGACGTCGTGCACGTCGCGGTGATGATCAACCAGTCCAAGAGGGGCCTGTTCGAGATCGAGGAGCGGATCGACCTGATCCGCCAGGTCACCGCGGAGTTCGGCAACGTCGAGGTGGAGTCCTTCCACGGCCTCCTCGTCGACTTCTGCAAGGAGCGCGACATCCCGGCCATCGTCAAGGGCCTGCGCGCGGTCAGCGACTTCGACTACGAGCTGCAGATGGCCCAGATGAACAACGGCCTCTCCGGCGTCGAGACCCTCTTCGTCCCGACCAACCCCACCTACAGCTTCCTGTCCTCCTCGCTGGTCAAGGAGGTCGCGACCTGGGGCGGCGACGTCGCCCACCTGGTGCCGCCGGTGGTTCTGGAAGCCCTCAGGGAGCGTCTGAAGAAGGACTGACGGAGCCCCGGAAACCTGACAGTGCGTCACCCGGTGTCGGGAGGGGCGGGTGTGGTCGTACAGTCGATGCGTCCGTCTCCATCACAGCTGTAGAGAGTGGCGAGCACACGGTGGACGTGCAGAAGAAGCTCGATGAGATCGTCTCGGCGGTCGGCAGCGCCCGTTCCATGCCCATGTCGGCCTCGTGCGTGGTCAACCGCGCCGATCTCCTCTCCCTGCTCGAAGAGGTGCGCCAGGCGCTGCCAGGCTCCCTCGCCCAGGCCCAGGAGCTGATCGGCGGCCGGGAGCAGATGGTCGAGCAGGCCCGTCTGGAGGCCGAGCGGATCATCGAGTCCGCGCACGCCGAGCGCGGCAGCCTGATCTCCGACACCGAGGTCGCCCGCCGCTCGCAGAACGAGGCGGACCGCATCCTCTCCGAGGCCCGCAAGGAGGCCGAGGACGTCCGCGCCGAGGCCGACGAGTACGTCGACTCCAAGCTCGCCAACTTCGAGGTCGTCCTCACCAAGACGCTCGGCTCCGTCGGCCGTGGCCGCGAGAAGCTCCTCGGCACGGGCCCCGGCACCGACGAGCAGGGCTACGAGGACGAGGACGCTCCCGAGCGCAGCCACGACCCGGAGACCCTGCGCCGCAACGCCGACGAGTACGTCGACGTCAAGCTCGGCGCCTTCGAGGCCGTGCTCGCCAAGACCCTGGACGCCGTCGGCCGCGGCCGACAGAAGCTGCACGGCCGGATCGCCAGCGACGACCTCGGTGACCTGGGCGGCTTCGCCGACGACGGCAACGCGCAGCACACCACCGACGCCGAGTACCTGGACGGCCTCTCGGACCTCTCCGAGCGACCCGCCCAGCCGGCCGCCGCCCAGCCCCAGGCCCCGGCCGTCCCGGCCCAGCAGCAGTACGCCCAGCAGGACGCGTACGCCTATCAGCAGCAGACGGCCGATCCGTACGGCTACCAGCAGCAGTACGCGCAGCAGGACGGGTACGGCTACCAGCAGCAGACGGCCGATCCGTACGCCGCCTATCCGCAGCAGCAGGGCTACGACCAGCAGGCCGCGTACGACCCGAACCTTCAGCAGGCGTACGGCCAGGACCCGCAGGCTCCCCAGCCGCAGCAGGCGCAGGCCAACGCCCTCGACGAGACCAGTCTCTTCGACACCACCATGATCAGCGCGGAGCAGCTCAGGGCGTACGAACAGGGGCGCTGAGGCCGGATTGGGCCGAGAGCGAAAGGTCCAGTACCCTGGTTCTTCGGTCGCGTGTACGTCCGCGATCAACGCTGCCCGGGAAGCACCGAAGGGCGGCGCCCCACAGAGTTTCAAGATCGAAAGCAGGAATGGCCCTGAACGCCCGCCTCGACCACCGCAACCCTCTCGTGTTCGACACACACGAGCTGGGGCGGCGTCCTGGCGCGCTGCAGCGCCTGACCCGTGAGATCGAAGCTCCCAAGGATTTCGGTATCCAGGGAGTCATCGGAGTGCCGGAAGGCGCCCCGGTGAAGCTCGGCCTCCGCCTTGAGTCGGTCATGGAAGGTGTGCTTGTCACAGGCACCGCCCGTGCACAGGCCAAGGGGGAGTGCGTAAGGTGTCTGGAGCCGGTCGAGCAGCAGCTCGAAGCGGATTTCCAGGAGATGTTCTCGTACCCTGACGCCGACGACCAGGGCCGTGTGAAAGCGGAGCCGGCCGACGACGCCGAGGACGACGAGGACACGCTCTTCATCGAGGACGGCTTGTTCGACCTCGAACCCGTGCTGCGTGATGCGGTGGTGCTCGCACTGCCGATGCAGCCGGTGTGCCAGGACGACTGCCCCGGCCTGTGCTCCCAGTGCGGAGCCCGGCTCGCGGACGACCCGGACCACCACCACGACGCCGTCGACATCCGTTGGGCGGCACTGCAGGGACTCGCCGGTTCACTCGAAGATGGCGAGAAGGACGAGATCAGTGGCGAAGCGCCTCGACCGGCGCGCGCCAACGAGAAGCAGGAGAAGTAGCCGTGGCTGTTCCGAAGCGGAAGATGTCGCGCAGCAACACGCGCCACCGCCGGTCGCAGTGGAAGGCTGCGGTCCCCACCCTGGTTGCGTGCGAGCGCTGCCACGAGCCCAAGCAGCAGCACATCGCCTGCCCTGCTTGCGGCACCTACAACAAGCGCCAGGTCCTCGAGGTCTGAGCGGCTGGTGAGAGGCTTCATGTCTGACGCCAAGGCGGACGTAAACGCCAAGAAAAAGGCGGACAACACAGCCTCGTCCCACACGCTTCTGGAAGGGCGGCTCGGGTACAAGCTCGAGTCCGCCCTTCTGGTGCGTGCACTGACCCACCGTTCGTACGCGTACGAGAACGGCGGTCTGCCGACCAATGAGCGCCTGGAGTTCCTCGGGGACTCCGTGCTCGGCCTCGTGGTCACGGACACGCTGTACCGAACCCACCCCGACCTGCCTGAAGGCCAACTGGCCAAGCTGCGGGCCGCGGTGGTCAACTCGCGTGCGCTTGCGGAGGTGGGCCGCGGGCTCGAACTCGGCTCCTTCATCCGGCTCGGCCGGGGCGAAGAGGGCACGGGCGGCCGGGACAAGGCATCCATCCTCGCCGACACCCTTGAAGCGGTGATCGGCGCTGTCTATCTCGACCAGGGTCTCGACGCGGCGGGCGAACTCGTCCACCGTCTCTTCGACCCGCTGATCGAGAAATCCTCGAATCTGGGAGCGGGCCTGGACTGGAAGACCAGTCTCCAGGAGCTCACGGCGACCGAGGGGCTCGGCGTACCCGAGTACCTGGTCTCCGAGACCGGCCCGGACCACGAGAAAACCTTCACTGCTGCTGCCCGCGTCGGAGGCGTCTCGTACGGCACCGGCACCGGCCGCAGCAAGAAGGAGGCGGAGCAGCAGGCCGCGGAGTCCGCGTGGCGTGCGATCCGCTCCGCCGCGGACGAACGCGCGAAGGCGGCGAAGGCCACAGCGGAGGCCGAGGCGTCCGCAGCGGCCAAGGCATCCGTGGAGGCCGAGGCTGTCGCGGCAGCCGAAGCTTCGGCTGAGGCTGATGGGGCCGCAGCGGCCGAGGAGGCCGTCGAGGCCCCCTCGACGTCGGCGTCCGACACCGCTTCCGCCTGACCGAACCGCAGTTCAGTGCTGTGACCGATCGCCCGTCCCCCGTTCGAGGGGGCGGGCGATCGTGTTCGGGGGCGCCGGCGGTACGCTGCGGGCGCGCGGCCCGAGTCCGGGGCGCCCGAGTCATCGGCCCACGCATCCGGAGGAGAAGCCGTGCCCGAACTGCCCGAGGTCGAGGTCGTACGACGGGGCCTCGAACGCTGGGTCAGTGGACGGATCGTCGCCGACGTCCAGGTGCTGCACCCGCGTGCGGTGCGCCGGCACATCGCGGGCGGCGAGGACTTCGGGGCCCGGCTCAAGGGGCACCGGATCGGGCTGCCCCAGCGTCGCGGCAAGTACCTCTGGCTGCCGCTCGCGGACTCCCCGAGTGCCGTTCTCGCGCACCTCGGGATGAGCGGACAGCTCCTCGTCCAGCCGCAGGACGCGGCCGACGAGAAGCATCTGCGCATCCGCGTCGGGTTCGAGGACGCCCTCCACACCGAACTCCGCTTCGTCGACCAACGGACCTTCGGCGGGCTGTCGTTGCACGAGACCACTCCCGACGGGCTGCCCGACGTCATCGCGCACATCGCCCGCGACCCGCTGGACCCGCTGTTCGACGACGACGCGTTCCACGAGGCGCTGCGGCGTCGGCGTACGACCGTCAAACGCGCCCTGCTGGACCAGTCGTTGATCAGCGGCGTCGGCAACATCTATGCGGACGAGGCGCTTTGGCGTGCGCGGCTGCACTACGAGCGCCCCACCACCGGGTTCACGCGCCCGCGCACGGCCGAACTCCTGGGCCACGTACGGGATGTGATGAACGCCGCCCTCGCCGTCGGCGGCACCAGCTTCGACAGCCTCTACGTCAACGTGAACGGGGAGTCGGGCTACTTCGACCGCTCGCTCGACGCGTACGGCAGGGAGGGCGAGCCGTGCCGGCGGTGCGGCACCCTGATGCGGCGCAGGCCCTGGATGAACCGGTCCAGCTACTTCTGCCCGCGCTGTCAGCGGCCCCCGCGCGCCGTGTCGTAACGCTCGCGCGCTTCCAGTACGTCGTCCATGCGCCCCTGCACGAAGTGGATGAGGGACAGCAGCCGCTCGGCGACCTCGCGGCCCAGCGGTGTCAGTTCGTAGTCCACCCGCGGCGGGTTCGTCGGCTGGGCCTCGCGGTGCACCAGGCCGTCGCGCTCCAGCGCCTGCAGGGTCTGGGACAGCATCTTCTCGCTGACGCCGTCCACGCGCCGGCGCAGTTCGTTGAAACGGAACGAGCCCTCGTACAGCGCCCCCAGCGTGAGCGTGCCCCAGCGCCCCGTGACGTGCTCCAGCGTGCCCCGGGACGGGCACTTCTTGGAGAACACGTCGAACTCGAAGTCCGGTCGCTCCGTCAGGTCCATGCGCCCAGAATACTCGGCACAGCGCAAACCGAAGAGGGGGCGCTAACTTTTCGCTAGCGTCCCCTCTGGTGTCCTTCTGTGTTCCTCTCTGGTCGTGCGCGGCTAGTAGCCGAAGTCCTGCGTCCACCAGGGGCCGCCCGACGCGAAGTGCGCGCCGACGCCCAGGGTCTTGAAGTCGCAGTTCAGGATGTTGGCGCGGTGGCCGGGGCTGTTCATCCAGGCCTCCATCACCGCGGCGGCGTCGGCCTGGCCGCGGGCGATGTTCTCCCCGCCGAGGTTGGCGATGCCGAGCTTCTCCGCGCGGTCCCAGGGGGAGGCCCCGCTCGGGTCCGTGTGGTCGAAGAAGCCCCGGGCGGCCATGTCCTCGCTGAAGGACTCGGCCAGCGCCGCCAGCGTGCTGGACGCGGTCACCGGGCTGCAGCCGGCCTTCGCCCGCTCCTCGTTGACCAGCGACAACACCTCGGCCTCGGCCTTGGACGCGGTGGACACCGACTTCGACGGAGCCTTCTCGGGTGCCTTCTTCTCCGGCGCCTTCGTGGTCGGCTCGGTCTTCGGCTCCTCCTTGGCGGGAGCCTTCGTCGACGGCTTCGCGGAGGGAGTCTTCGGCTCGGTCTTCTCCGGGGCCTTCGTCGGCGAGACCGTCGGAGACGCGGAGCGCTCCAGGTCACGGCTCGTGCCCGAGTCCTCGCGGTCGTCCGTGGTGCCGTCCGTGCCGCCCTGGGTCTGCACGTCGCTCGGCGAGTCCTGGGCGCGGACCTTGTCCGCGTTGCCGCCGCCGATCGAGAGGCTGTCGCTGCCCGGGATCATCCCGGAGGCGACCGCGACGGCACCCATCGCGACGGCGGCCGAGACACCGAGCAGACCGGTGCGTACGGGCGTCACGTTCTTCTTGCGGCGGCGGTGGCCGCGCCCGGAGCCGCCGTCCGGCGCGTAGCCGGTCGTGGCGTGGCTGGCGGGATCCGCGGCGAAGAGGTAGGTGTCGCTCTTCGAGTAGAAGTCGCCGGTCTCGTGTATGCCGCCAGGCGAGTCGTACATGCCCGCGGTCGCGTAGGGGCTGCCGTTCAGGTAGTCCCCGGCGGTCAGGTGGTCACCCTCGGTCGCGTAGTCGCCCTCACCCGCGTAATCACCCGAGTCTGCCGCCGCGTAACCGCCCGCGTATGTATCGTACGTTTGTGTGACCCCGGTGGCGCGGCCTGTGGCGGCGCGGCCGGCGGCGGAGCGTCGGTGGCGTCCCATCTCCTGGCCTTCCTCATCCTTGCGGTCAACGTTCCTCACCCGAACGAGTGAGGCTCATTGGGTCGGGACGGTACCCCATGGCGCAAGGGGAGGAAGTGCTCCGAGAGCATTTGGCCGGTTAGCGTGCAGCCATGAGCGAGCATGTAAGGCTGGTCGCGTGGGTACGCGGACGGGTCCAAGGCGTGGGTTTCCGCTGGTACACACGGGCTAAGGCGTTGGAGATCGGCGGCCTGAGTGGTTTTGCTCTCAATTTGGGGGACGGACGGGTCCAGGTGGTCTCCGAAGGCCCTCGGGCCGGATGCCAGCGACTCCTCGACTGGCTCCAGGGGGACGACACGCCGGGCCGCGTCGACGGAGTCACTGAGATTTGGGACACGCCCCGCGGCGGCTACGACGGCTTCGCCATCCGGTGAGATCCACTCCGCTCCACCGGTTGCAAGACCCCTGGCAGCGGGCGCGGGGCGTGCGCCGGGCACCTGCCACAGGCAGAAAGCGCCTGGTGGTTGCCAAGAATCGCTTGTCGTGGCAGGCTCCCGCGAGTAAGGATGATCTCCACGCCCCCAGGGCCCCGAAACAGTGGCCGCGCCGCCCGT
Organism: Streptomyces phaeochromogenes; assembly: GCF_001418655.1. Taxonomy (GTDB): domain Bacteria; phylum Actinomycetota; class Actinomycetes; order Streptomycetales; family Streptomycetaceae; genus Streptomyces; species Streptomyces phaeochromogenes. The sequence continues at coordinate 7,468 of NZ_LIQZ01000282.1, forward strand.
TCTCAAGCCGCGCGCCCCGGGTTGGCCCCCAATACGGGGCGTGATCGTGTTGACCGTCAAACTTTTTGGTGAGACGCTGAAAGTCCCCGCGCACCTTAGCTGTTTGGCATGTAAGAGCGGCAGTAAAAACTCGTCAGTGCCAAGCATCGCGGGTGCGATTCCCTCACGACCCACACCGCTTCGGTCGGTCACTCAGTGTGGAGGACCATCCATCATGGCAAAGGCGCTTCTCGGTTACGTCGGCGGTTCCGACCCGCGACTCATTGCCGAGATGCGACGGCTCCAGCAGCGCGTCCAGGATCTGGAATCCGAGCTCGGACGGATCCAGGCCGAGAACGACGCGCTCGCGGCTGCCGCTTCTCACGACTTCGACAGCATCGACGTACCCCAGGCGGAGCCTGCGCTCACCTGATCACTGAATCGCATCGTCGCCACCAGTGAACAGGCTGCCCGTGTCAGCCGCTGACAGAGTTGCAAGGGACGCTTCGGCGTCCCTTCTTTCTTGCCCCCGCGCACTCTTTCACTGTCTTTAACGTTTGGTGTGCCCTGCACGTTCAAGGGTGAAACCGCGCGTTCATGGAGAGAGACCGACCCGGAAGGTAGAGTCCGGCTGCGTGCACCTCAAGGCCCTGACCCTGCGCGGGTTCAAATCGTTCGCCTCGGCGACCACGCTGCGGTTCGAGCCGGGCATCACCTGTGTCGTGGGCCCCAATGGTTCGGGCAAGTCCAATGTCGTGGACGCCCTCAGCTGGGTCATGGGTGAGCAGGGCGCCAAGTCCCTGCGCGGCGGCAAGATGGAGGACGTCATCTTCGCCGGCACCACCGGGCGGCCCCCGCTCGGCCGCGCCGAGGTGTCCCTGACCATCGACAACTCCGACGGCGCGCTGCCCATCGAGTACGCCGAGGTCACCATCACGCGGATCATGTTCCGCAACGGCGGCAGCGAGTACCAGATCAACGGCGACACCTGCCGTCTGCTGGACATCCAGGAACTGCTCTCCGACTCCGGCATCGGCCGCGAGATGCACGTCATCGTCGGACAGGGCCAGCTCGACTCCGTCCTGCACGCCGATCCGATGGGCCGCCGCGCCTTCATCGAGGAGGCCGCGGGCGTCCTCAAGCACCGCAAGCGCAAGGAGAAGGCGCTGCGGAAGCTGGACGCGATGCAGGCCAACCTCGCGCGCGTGCAGGACCTCACCGACGAACTGCGGCGCCAGTTGAAGCCGCTGGGCCGGCAGGCCGCCGTCGCCCGCCGGGCCGCCGTGATCCAGGCCGACCTCCGCGACGCCCGCCTCCGGCTGCTCGCCGACGATCTCGTACGGCTCCGGGGCGCGCTCCAGGCCGAGGTCGCCGACGAGGCCGCGCTCAAGGAACGCAAGGAGTCGGCCGAGGCCGAGCTGAAGAAGGCGCTCCAGCGCGAGGCGATGCTGGAGGACGAGGTGCGGCGGCTCACCCCGCGTCTGCAGCGGGCGCAGCAGACCTGGTACGAGCTCTCGCAGCTGGCCGAGCGGGTGCGCGGCACGGTCTCCCTGGCGGACGCGCGGATCAAGAGCGCGACCGCCCAGCCGCCGGAGGAGCGGCGCGGGCGCGACCCCGAGGACATGGAGCGCGAGGCCGCCCGGATCCGTGAGCAGGAGGCCGAGCTCGAAGCGGCCCTGGAAGCGGCCGAGCGGGCCCTGGAGGACACCGTCTCCCACCGGGCCGACCTGGAGCGCGAACTGGCGGTGGAGGAGCGGCGCCTGAAGGACGTGGCCCGCGCCATCGCGGACCGCCGCGAAGGTCTGGCCCGGCTGAACGGGCAGGTCAACGCGGCCCGTTCGCGCGCCGCCTCCGCCCAGGCGGAGATCGACCGGCTCGCCTCCGCCCGCGACGAGGCCCAGGAGCGGGCCGTCGCCGCCCAGGAGGAGTACGAGCAGCTCAAGGCCGAGGTCGACGGCCTGGACGCGGGCGACGAGGAGCTCTCCGAGCGGCACGAGACGGCCAAGCGCGCCCTCGCCGACGCCGAGTCCGCCCTGACCGAGGCCCGCGAGGCGGCCACCGCGGCCGAACGCAAGCGCGCCGCCACGCAGGCCCGCCACGAGGCCCTGTCCCTGGGGCTGCGCCGGAAGGACGGCACGGGGGCGCTGCTCGTGGCGAAGGACCGGCTGACGGGTCTGCTGGGTCCGGCGGCGGAACTGCTCTCCGTCACACCCGGCCACGAGGTCCCGGTCGCGGCTGCCTTCGGCACGGCGGCGGACGCCATCGCGGTGACCAGCCCGTCCGCGGCGGCTGACGCCATCCGCCTGCTGCGCAAGCAGGACGGGGGACGGGCGGCGCTGTTGCTCGCGGGGGCGCCGGACGCTGCCGCGGCCGGGAGAGCGTTCCGCAACACCGGCGACGTAACCGGCGGACCGTCCGGGCAGTCGGGCGTGGGCGGGCCATCCGGCGTGGTCGGGCAGTCCGGCGTGGGCGTCGGTGGGACGTCCTCCGGGGGAGATGGCGAGCGCGGTGGTCCGACGTTCGCCGCCGATCTCGTCCGAGGGCCCTCCGATCTCATGCCTGCCGTACGGCGGCTGCTGCGGGGCATCGTCGTGGTCGGGACGCTGGAGGACGCCGAGGATCTCGTCTACTCCCGGCCCGAGCTGACCGCGGTGACCGCGGAGGGGGACCTGCTCGGGGCGCACTTCGCCCAGGGCGGTTCCGCCGGGGCGCCGAGCCTGCTCGAAGTACAGGCCTCCGTCGACGAGGCGGCGGCCGAGCTGGAAGAACTGGCCGTGCTGTGCGAGGAGTTGACCGAGCAGCAGCACCGGGCCGCCGAGCTGCGCAGGGAACGGACCGCTCTCGTCGAGGAGTTGGGCGAGCGTCGGCGGGCCGGTGAGCGGGAGAAGTCCCAGGTCGCCCAGCAGCTCGGGCGGTTGGCAGGTCAGGCGCGGGGCGCCGCGGGAGAGGCCGAGCGGAGCACCGCGGCGGCTGCCCGCGCACAGGAAGCCCTCGAACGGGCCGTCCAGGAGGCGGAGGAGCTGGCCGAACGGCTCGCCGTCGCCGAGGAGATGCCGTTCGAGGAGGAACCCGACACCTCCGTACGGGACCGGCTCGCGGCCGACGGGGCCAACGCCCGGCAGACCGAGATGGAGGCCCGGCTCCAGACGCGTACGCACGAGGAGCGGGTCAAGGGGCTTGCCGGGCGGGCCGATTCGCTGGACCGGGCCGCGCGGGCCGAACGTGAGGCACGCGCGCGTGCCGAGCAGCGCAAGGCACGGCTGCGGCACGAGGCCGCCGTCGCCGGGGCCGTCGCCTCCGGCGCGCGGCAGCTGCTCGCGCACGTCGAGGTCTCGCTCGCCCGGGCGGACGAGGAGCGTACGGCCGCGGAGCGCGCGAAGGCGCGGCGGGAGCAGGACCTCGTCGTCGCCCGCAACGAGGGCCGCGACCTCAAGGACGAGCTCGACAAGCTCACGGACTCGGTGCACCGCGGCGAGGTCCTGGGGGCCGAGAAGCGGATGCGGATCGAGCAGCTGGAGGCCAAGGCGCTGGAGGAGCTGGGGGTCGAACCGGCCGGACTGATCGCGGACTTCGGGCCCGACCAGCTCGTACCGCCGTCCCTGCCCGCCGAGGGCGAGGAGCTGCCGGAGGATCCGGAGCATCCGCGCAACCAGCCCCGGCGCTTCCACCGTGCCGAGCAGGAGAAGCGGCTCAAGTCCGCCGAACGGGCCTATCAGCAGCTGGGCAAGGTCAATCCGCTTGCCCTGGAGGAGTTCTCCGCGCTGGAGGAGCGCCACAAGTTCCTCAGCGAGCAGCTGGAGGACCTGAAGAAGACGCGTGCCGATCTTCTTCAGGTGGTGAAGGAGGTCGACGAGCGGGTCGAGCAGGTCTTCACCCAGGCGTTCTGGGACACGGCGCGGGAGTTCGAAGGGGTCTTCAGCCGGCTGTTCCCGGGTGGGGACGGGCGGCTGATCCTCACGGATCCCGACAACATGCTCACCACGGGCGTCGATGTGGAGGCACGGCCGCCGGGGAAGAAGGTCAAGCGGCTGTCTTTGCTGTCCGGCGGGGAGCGGTCGCTGACCGCCGTGGCCATGCTCGTGTCGATCTTCAAGGCGCGGCCCAGTCCGTTCTATGTGATGGACGAGGTCGAGGCGGCGCTGGACGACACGAATCTCCAGCGGTTGATCCGGATCATGCAGGAGCTGCAGGAGGCTTCGCAGTTGATCGTGATCACGCACCAGAAGCGGACGATGGAAGTCGCCGACGCGTTGTACGGCGTGTCCATGCAGGGGGATGGCGTGTCGAAGGTGATCAGCCAGAGGCTGCGCTGACCTTCGGCCGGATCGTCGGCCGGGCTCGTCGTGCTGGTGCCGGTAAGGGTTCGTTGTGACTTGTGGCTTGTCACGCCCGCGCGGCGGAGCCGCGCATGTCACAGCCCCGCGCCCCTGGCCAGGCGCCTTTAAGAGGCCGTTTCTCTTTCTTTAAGAGTTGAACACAACTGCGTCACACGCTGCCTTGAAAGTCACAGCTACCCGCCTGTTGACTTCGGAACTTGAAGGCATAGGGTCGACGGCGTTGCTTTTACCTTCAGGTGGTGGGCGGCGTAAACGTGTGCGCCACTGGAAACACCGTCCTGAAGGGCTCGCCCCCACCCCCGGCAGTGAGGCCGGTGGCCCGAGGAGTCACACGTGACCAGCACAGCGCAGCCACCCCCGTCAGGAGCCCGAGCGGCTCATCCCGAACATCTCGGGCACGTCATCTTCATCGCGGCGGCGGCCGCGATGGGCGGTTTCCTCTTCGGCTACGACAGTGCCGTGATCAACGGCGCCGTCGAGGCCATCCGGGACCGCTACGACATCGGCTCGGCGGCCCTGGCCCAGGTCATCGCCATCGCCCTGATCGGCTGTGCGATCGGCGCCGCCACCGCGGGCCGGATCGCCGACCGCATCGGTCGTATCCGCTGCATGCAGATCTCGGCCGTGCTGTTCACCGTCAGCGCCGTCGGCTCCGCGCTGCCCTTCGCCCTCTACGACCTGGCCTTCTGGCGGGTCATCGGCGGATTCGCCATCGGTATGGCCTCGGTCATCGGCCCGGCCTACATCGCCGAGGTCGCCCCCGCCGCGTACCGCGGACGGCTCGGCTCCTTCCAGCAGGCCGCGATCGTCATCGGCATCGCCATCTCGCAGCTGGTCAACTGGGGCATCCTGAACGCCGCGGGCGGCGACCAGCGCGGCAAGCTCATGGGGCTCGAAGCCTGGCAGGTCATGCTCGGCGTGATGGTCATCCCGGCCGTCCTCTACGGTCTGCTCTCCTTCGCGATCCCCGAGTCGCCGCGCTTCCTGATCTCCGCGGGCAAGGACGTGCGCGCCCGTGAGGTGCTGCGCGAGGTCGAGGGCGACAACGTCGACCTGGACGCCCGCGTCGCCGAGATCGAGCACGCCATGAAGAGCGAGCACAAGTCGGTCTTCAAGGACCTGCTCGGCGGGACCTTCTTCTTCAAGCCGATCGTCTGGGTCGGCATCGGCCTCTCGGTCTTCCAGCAGTTCGTCGGCATCAACGTCGCGTTCTACTACTCCTCGACGCTGTGGCAGTCGGTCGGCGTCGACCCGTCCGAGTCGTTCTTCTACTCGTTCACGACGTCGATCATCAACATCGTCGGCACCGTGATCGCCATGATCTTCGTCGACCGGATCGGCCGTAAGCCGCTCGCCCTCATCGGCTCCGTGGGCATGGTCATCGGGCTCGGCCTGGAGGCCTGGGCCTTCTCCTTCGACCTCGTCGACGGCAAGCTGCCGGCCACCCAGGGCTGGGTCGCCCTGATCGCAGCCCATGTGTTCGTGCTCTTCTTCGCCCTCTCCTGGGGTGTCGTCGTCTGGGTCTTCCTCGGCGAGATGTTCCCGAACAAGATCCGCGCCGCCGCTCTCGGCGTCGCCGCCTCCGCGCAGTGGATCGCCAACTGGGCCATCACCGCGAGCTTCCCGTCGCTGGCCGACTGGAACCTCTCCATGACCTACGTGATCTACACGGTCTTCGCCGCGCTCTCCATCCCGTTCGTGCTCAAGTTCGTGACGGAGACGAAGGGCAAGACCCTGGAGGAGATGGGCTAGCCCGTCCGCCGGCGAGGCTTCCGCGAGCCGCGAGCCGCGAGTCCTCGCCGGTCCCCGAACTCGGGGAGATGGGCCAAGTCCCCGCTGCCCCTCTCCCCGTACCCGTAAGGCGTACTGCCCCGGCTCGGCCTCCGAGGATCCGCCCCAGGATCTACAGGCCCTTGAGCCGGGGCAGTACGTTCTCGCAGAACAGGTGCATGCTGCGCCAGCCCTCGTCGACCGGCATCCCGCCGGACAGCGGATGCAGTACGTAGCTGTCGAGGCCCTGCGCCAGACACTCGTCCGGCGTAACGATCCGGTAGACACCCTCGGCGCGCAGCTCGTCGACCGTCGTGGCCGCCGACCGCACCGCCGAGCGGATGTCGGAGGACTGCCAGGAGGCGTACGTCCTCGCCTCGTGCAGGAAGTGCTCGCCCTGCTCGGCCCACACACGGTCGGGGTCCTCGGCGAGGTGCAGGAGTGGGGTGACGGCCGAGGGCATCATGGTCCAGCCCTCCTTGCCGTACTCGACCAGCCGCTCCTTGTAGTAGGCCTCCAGCTCCGGCAGATGCGCGCTCGGGAAGAACGGCAGTCCGAGCCGGGCCGCGCGCCGGGCCGCCGCCTTGGAGGAGCCGCCGACCAGCAGCAGAGGGTGCGGATCCGAGAAGGGGCGCGGAGTGACCCGTACCGTACGGCCCTGGTACTCGAACTCCTCGCCGGTCCACGCCTTCAGTAGCGTCTCCAGGAGCTCGTCCTGGAGACGGCCGCGCCGCTTCCACTCCACGTCGAAGATCGCGTACTCCTCGGGGCGGTAGCCGATCCCCGCGACCGTGATCAGCCGGCCGCCGCTCAGCAGGTCGAGTACGGCGATGTCCTCGGCCAGGCGCAGGGGGTCGTGCAGCGGGCCGATGATCGCCGAGACGGTGACCGCTATGCGCCGGGTCGCGCCGAAGACCGCGCCCGCGAAGGTGAACGGCGAGGGCAGCCAGTTGTTGGCGACGCCGTGGTGCTCCTCGGTCTGCACGGTGGTCATCCCGCGGTCGTCGGCGTAGGCCGCCATCTCCAGCGCGGCCTTGTAGCGGGCGCTGAGCGAGGCGGGTGTGGCGCCGGGCTCAACGAGGTTGAAACGTACGACCGTTGCGGGCATGGGAAAGTCCCCCTTCGCCGAGCCGGGTGGGGTGCCGGTGATGTCGGTGCAGGGGGACGGTAGTTGACGGATCGTCAGACAGCCAGAGTGGTGGGCCTGTTGTCCGGCTCCGGCTCGGGCGGGCTCCGCACCGTGGAGGGGCGGACGGTCATCGAATGTTCGTTCGAATCTCTGCCTTGAGCGGCTCATGTCCTTCGGAGGAAAGTACAAGCAGTAGCCGTCAGGAGCCCATGGCCGATACTGGACGCGTTATGGAAATCGTCATCCTTGCTGTAGTCATCGCCGTGGTCGTGATCGGCGCGCTCGGCGGGCTCGTCATCGGCAGCCGCAGGCGCAAGCAGCTGCCCCCGTCGCCCCCAGCCGCCCCCGAGATCACCGCTCCGCCGGCCGAGCCGCATATCGGCGACGAGGCCGAGACGCCGCGCGACGAACCGCGCCGCACGATAGAGGAGGTGGATCTTCCGGACGCCTCGACGGCCGCACCGGTCGTCGTCGACGAGCCCGCGCCGGTGGCCGAAGCGCCCCCGGTCGAGGTCCCGGAGCCGACCGCGGGCCGCCTGGTCCGCCTGCGCGCCCGCCTCTCCCGCTCACAGAACGCGCTCGGCAAGGGGCTGCTCACGCTCCTCTCGCGCGAGCACCTCGACGAGGACACCTGGGAGGAGATCGAGGACACGCTGCTCACCGCCGATGTCGGGGTGCAGCCCACCCAGGAGCTGGTCGAGCGGCTGCGCGAGCGCGTGCGGGTGCTCGGCACGCGCACTCCCGACGAGCTGCGGTCCCTGCTGCGCGAGGAACTGCTCACGCTCCTCGTGCCCGACTTCGACCGCACGGTGAACACCGAGTCCGGTCTGGACACCCCGGGCATCGTGATGGTCGTCGGGGTCAACGGCACCGGCAAGACCACCACCACCGGCAAGCTCGCGCGCGTGCTCGTCGCCGACGGCAAGCACGTCGTGCTCGGCGCGGCCGACACCTTCCGTGCCGCCGCCGCCGACCAGCTGCAGACCTGGGGCGAGCGCGTCGGCGCCCGCACCGTGCGCGGCCCCGAGGGCGGCGACCCCGCGTCCATCGCCTTCGATGCCGTCAAGGAGGGCATCCAGGAGGGCGCGGACGTCGTACTCATCGACACCGCGGGCCGGCTGCACACCAAGACCGGTCTCATGGACGAGCTCGGCAAGGTCAAGCGCGTCGTCGAGAAGCACGCCCCGCTGGACGAGGTGCTGCTCGTCCTGGACGCCACCACCGGCCAGAACGGCCTGGTCCAGGCCCGGGTCTTCGCCGAGGTCGTCGACATCACCGGCATCGTCCTGACCAAGCTCGACGGCACGGCCAAGGGCGGCATCGTCATCGCCGTCCAGCGCGAACTGGGCGTCCCCGTCAAGCTCGTCGGCCTCGGCGAGGGCGCGGACGACCTGGCCCCGTTCGAGCCGGAGGCGTTCGTGGATGCCCTTATCGGAGAGTGACGTCCCGTACGAGAGGTGCGTACGCGAGGAAGGGCCCCACCGCATGGTGCAGATGCGATGGGGCCCTTCCGTTTCGGTAGGTCTGTTTCGGTGGCTCTATATCGGCAGGCCTCTGTCGGCAGGTCTGTGTCGGCAGGGCTATGCGCGCGAGCGATGCGCCACGTACGCCAGTGTCCCCAGCAACAGCCGTGCCGCGGGCGGCTTCGTGGCCGAGTCGAGGGCGGGGGAGCGGAGCCAGTGCACCGGGCCGAGGCCGGCGCGGTCGGAGGGCGGGGCCGTGATGTACGTGCCGGGGCCCAGGCCGTGCAGGTCGAGCGCGGCGTCGTCCCAGCCCATGCGGTAGAGCAGCTCGGGCAGTTCGGCCGCGGCGCCGGGGGTGACGAAGAAGTGGGCGCGGCCGTCCGGGGTGGCGGCCACGGGGCCCACCGGGAGCCCCATGCGTTCGAGCCGGACCAGGGCGCGGCGGCCGGCCGGCTCGGCGACCTCGATGATGTCGAAGGCGCGGCCCACGGGAAGCATCACCGCGGCGCCGGGGAACTCGCCCCAGGCCTGCGTCACTTCGTCGAGGGTGGCACCGGCCGGGACGACGGGGGCGAAGTCCAGGGGATGCGCGCCCGGCGCCGGGCAGTCGGCCCGGCCGCACGAGCAGGTCCCCGCGGCGGTCCGTGCGCCGGGCGCCACGTCCCAGCCCCACAGCCCGGTGAACTCGGCCACGGCCGTGCACTCCGAGGAGCGGCCGCGGCGACGAGAGCCGGACCGGATTTCGCGGATGCCGCCGATCGTGAAGCCCATGCCCCCTCCAACGGGTCCAGCGCGCAGGTGGTTACGTGACGGAACGGAACCGTAACTCTGCGTTCCCAACGCTGTGCGGTTCATGCGGCGCCCGGTGGTGTCACGGGTGGTGCGTCCGGCTTCGCGCGCCCCGATGTGCATCGCTCCGCCCACTCCCGGCCGTCATGTGTCAAGTGAATCGCGTACAGCCCGCCGGGAGTTCATTCGAAGGGGTGGCGAATGGTGGCGTTTCCCGGATCGCCATGGCTGGAGGGGTGATCGTAGGATTACCGTGAGTGCACGGGTCCTGGGGACGCATGCACTCGCGGGTATGCCGGAGGCAACTCGGGTTCTCGTTCGATGGGTGAGAACCACCGGACGGACGACCATATGTACCGGCATTCTGGTAGGGCTTGGCGCACACAGCGCACAAGTGGGTTCAGGGATGGGGGCGTTCCAGTGGGCGGCAACGGCGGAGGCGGGACGACTGCTGACAAGCGCCCCAATGAGCTGTTGGGCTCGTGGTTCGTGCGCAGCGGTTGGTCCAAGGGTGAGCTGGCGCGTCAAGTGAACCGCAGAGCGCGCCAGTTGGGAGCCAACCACATCTCGACGGACACCTCGCGCGTCCGCCGCTGGCTGGACGGCGAGAACCCCCGCGAGCCCATCCCGCGCATCCTCTCCGAGCTGTTCTCCGAGCGCTTCGGCTGTGTCGTCGCCGTCGAGGACCTGGGTCTGCGTGCCGCACACCAGTCACCGTCCGTGTCCGGCGTCGACCTGCCCTGGACCGGTCCGCAGACCGTCGCCCTGATCGGTGAGTTCTCGCGCAGCGACCTGATGCTGGCGCGGCGCGGGTTCCTCGGCACGTCACTGGCGCTCTCCGCCGGCCCCTCGCTGATCGAGCCCATGCAGCGCTGGCTGGTGCCCAGCCCGGTCACTCCCCGTGAGCAGCCCGAGTCCGCCGCCGCCTCGCGCCGCCCCGGCCGACTCTCCCAGCCCGAGCTGGACCTCCTCGAATCCACCACGGTCATGTTCCGCCAGTGGGACGCCCAGTGCGGCGGCGGTCTGCGCCGCAAGGCGGTCGTCGGCCAGCTGCACGAGGTGACCGACCTCCTCCAGGAGCCCCAGCCCGAGGCCACCACCAGGCGCCTGTTCAAGGTCGCCGCCGAGCTGGCCGAGCTGGCGGGCTGGATGAGCTACGACGTCGGGCTCCAGCCGACCGCCCAGAAGTACTTCGTCCTCGCCCTGCACGCCGCCAAGGAGGCCGCCGACAAGCCGCTCGGCTCGTACGTCCTGTCCAGCATGAGCCGTCAGATGATCCACCTCGGCCGGCCCGACGACGCTCTGGAACTGATCCACCTCGCGCAGTACGGAAGCCGCGACTGCGCGAGCCCCCGGACCCAGTCCATGCTGTATGCGATGGAGGCCCGGGCCTACGCCAACATGGGGCAGCCCGGAAAGTGCAAGCGAGCCGTCCGGATGGCCGAGGACACGTTCGGTGACGCGGTCGAGTTCGACGAGCCCGACCCCGACTGGATCCGCTTCTTCTCCGAGGCCGAGCTGCACGGCGAGAACTCCCACTCCTTCCGCGACCTCGCCTACGTCGCGGGTCGCAGCCCCACCTACGCCTCGCTGGCCGAGCCCGTCATGCAGAAGGCCGTCGACCTCTTCGAGAAGGACGCCGAGCACCAGCGTTCGTACGCACTCAACCTCGTCGGAATGGGCACCGTGCACCTTCTGAGGCGGGAGCCCGAGCAGAGCACGGTCCTGGTGCGCGAGGCCCTCAGGGTCGCCAAGAAGGTGCGCTCCGAGAGGGTCAACACTCGTATCCGAAAAACCGTCGACACGGCTGTACGCGATTTCGGGGATCTCGCCGCCGTGGTGGACCTGACCGAGCAGCTCGCCATCGATCTGCCCGAGACCGCCGAGGCGGTCTGACCCCCAGTACCCCGGCCGCGGCCGCCGTCCTTAACAGCCCGACTCGGCTCCCCCATGCCAGGTCATCGGACGGCCGACCGCGGCCGGTTCCATACCTTCGGTGAAGGTTGCGCCACGATAACGATCGCGCGGACCGACATCAGCCAGTTCATCGACGCGTAACACACAGGACCTCTTCGTCACTGCGGCGAAACATCGAGGGGTGCCGGTCGAAACCGCGCTGCGCCAATCTCTGGCGCATAACCGGCCCACCCCTCATAACCGCTCATGGCTTCGCCCGCACGGGGCCGTACCAAACGACGAGGAGACGCCGATGGCACCAGCCATCACGCTTGCCGCAGACGCTCCCACGCTGTCTGCCGCCAACACCGGGTTCATGCTCATCTGTTCCGCCCTGGTGCTGATCATGACTCCCGGACTCGCCTTCTTCTACGGAGGCATGGTCCGGGTCAAGAGCACCCTGAACATGTTGATGATGAGCTTCATCAGCATGGGGATCGTCACCATCCTGTGGGTGCTCTACGGCTTCTCGCTCGCCTTCGGCACCGACTCGGGCAGCATCATCGGCTGGTCCTCGGACTACGTGGGCCTCAGTGGGATCGGCATCACGCAGCTCTGGGACGGCTACACCATCCCGATCTACGTCTTCGCCGTCTTCCAGCTGATGTTCGCGATCATCACGCCCGCCCTGATCAGCGGCGCGGTCGCGGACCGTGTGAAGTTCACGGGCTGGGCGCTCTTCGTCGCCCTGTGGGCCACGGTCGTCTACTTCCCGGTCGCGCACTGGGTCTGGGGCGCGGGCGGCTGGGCCTTCGAGCTCGGCGTCATCGACTTCGCCGGTGGTACGGCGGTCCACATCAACGCGGGCGCCGCGGCGCTCGGCGTGATCCTCGTCATCGGCAAGCGCGTCGGCTTCAAGAGGGACCCGATGCGCCCGCACAGCCTGCCGCTGGTCATGCTCGGCGCCGGTCTGCTGTGGTTCGGCTGGTTCGGATTCAACGCCGGCTCCTGGCTCGGCAACGATGACGGCGTCGGCGCGCTGATGTTCATCAACACGCAGATCGCCACCGCCGCGGCCATGCTGGCCTGGCTCGCCTACGAGAAGATCCGCCACGGCGCGTTCACCACGCTGGGTGCCGCCTCCGGCGCGGTCGCCGGTCTGGTCGCCATCACCCCGTCGGGTGGTGCCGTGTCCCCGCTCGGCGCGATCGCCGTCGGTGTCGTCGCCGGTCTGCTCTGCGCCATGGCCGTCGGCCTCAAGTACAAGTTCGGCTACGACGACTCGCTCGACGTCGTCGGTGTCCACCTCGTCGGCGGTGTCGTCGGCTCCCTGCTGATCGGCTTCCTCGCCACCGGCGGTGGCCAGTCCGACGTCGCGGGCCTCTTCTACGGCGGCGGCCTCGACCAGTTCTGGAAGCAGTGCGCCGGTGTCTTCGCGGTCCTCGCCTACTCCCTCGTGGCCTCCGCGGTGCTCGCCTTCCTGATCGACAAGACGATCGGGATGCGCGTCTCCGAGGACGACGAGATCGCGGGCATCGACCAGGCCGAGCACGCCGAGACCGCATACGACTTCAGCGGTGGCGGCGGCGGTGCGGCCTTCAGCTCCGCACCCTCCCCGGCCCAGGGCACCCCGGCAAAGAAGGTGGACGCATGAAGCTCATCACCGCCGTTGTGAAGCCCCACCGGCTCGACGAGATCAAGGAGGCCCTCCAGGCCTTCGGCGTTCACGGTCTGACGGTCACCGAGGCGAGCGGCTACGGTCGTCAGCGGGGTCACACCGAGGTCTACCGCGGTGCCGAGTACACCGTCGACCTCGTCCCCAAGATCCGCATCGAGGTGCTGGTCGAGGACGACGACGCCGAGCAGCTGCTCGACGTCATCGTGAAGGCGGCCCGTACCGGCAAGATCGGCGACGGCAAGGTCTGGTCCGTCCCGGTCGAGACGGCGGTCCGGGTCCGGACCGGCGAGCGCGGACCCGACGCGCTGTAGGCAGAACAAGAACAGGAGCCACTGGGTGACGAGTACGGACGTGCGTACGGAAGCAGAGGACTCGGGACCCAGCGGCTATGCGGCGGCCCGGCTGCGCCTCCTCCAGGAGGGGGCGCGGTCCGGGCCGCCGCGCCGTGCGGCCCTCGCCGAACTGACCGACGACTGGCTGTCCGGTCTGTTCGACGCGGGCGCCGACAAACTGCGCGGCATCTCGCTCGTCGCCGTCGGCGGCTACGGCCGCGGTGAGCTCTCCCCGCGCAGCGACCTCGACCTGCTGCTCCTGCACGACGGCAGCGCCGACCCCGGCGCGGTGGCCTCCCTCGCCGACCGCATCTGGTATCCGATCTGGGACCTCGGCCTCGACCTCGACCACTCCGTCCGTACGCCCGCCGAGGCACGCAAGACCGCGGGCGAGGACCTCAAGGTCCAGCTCGGGCTGCTGGACGCCCGGCACCTCGCCGGCGACCTCGGCCTCACCGCCGGACTGCGCACAGCCGTCCTCGCCGACTGGCGGAACCAGGCGCCGAAACGTCTCCCCGAACTCCAGGAACTGTGCGCCGAGCGCGCCGAGCGCCAGGGCGAGCTGCAGTTCCTCCTCGAACCCGACCTCAAGGAGGCCCGCGGCGGCCTGCGTGACGCCACCGCGCTGCGCGCCGTCGCCGCCTCCTGGCTCGCCGACGCCCCGCGCGAGGGCCTCGCCGACGCCCGCAGGCGCCTCCTCGACGTCCGTGACGCCCTGCACCTCACCACCGGCCGCGCCACCGACCGCCTCTCCCTCCAGGAGCAGGACCAGGTCGCCGCCGAACTCGGCCTGCTCGACGCCGACACACTCCTGCGCCAGGTGTACGAGGCCGCCCGCGTCGTCTCGTACGCCAGCGATGTCACCTGGCGCGAGGTGGGGCGCGTGCTGCGGTCGCGCGCCGTACGGCCTCGGCTGCGCGCCATGCTGGGCGGCGGCAAGCCGACCGCCGAGCGCTCACCGCTGGCCGAGGGCGTCGTCGAGCAGGACGGCGAGGTCGTCCTCGCCCGCGCCGCCCGCCCCGACCGCGACCCCGTACTTCCCCTGCGTGCCGCCGCCGCGGCTGCCCAGGCGGGCCTGCCCCTCTCCCTGCACGCCGTGCGCCGCATGGCCGCCGGGGTCCGCCCGCTGCCCACGCCCTGGCCCGCCGAGGCCCGCGAACAGCTCGTCACGCTGCTCGGCTCGGGCCCCTCGACCATCGAGGTCTGGGAGGCCCTGGAGGCCGAGGGCCTGATCACCCGGCTGCTGCCCGACTGGGAGCGCGTCCGCTGCCGCCCGCAGCGCAACGCCGTCCACATCTGGACCGTCGACCGCCACCTGATCGAGACGGCCGTCCGCGCCGCGGAGTTCACCCGCCGCGTCCACCGCCCCGACCTGCTGCTGGTCTCCGCCCTGCTGCACGACATCGGCAAGGGCTGGCCCGGCGACCACTCCGTGGCCGGCGAGATCATCGCGAAGGACGTGGCCGCCCGGATCGGCTTCGACCGCACGGACGTCGCCGTGCTCGCCACGCTCGTACGCCATCACCTGCTGCTCGTCGAGACGGCGACCCGGCGCGACCTGGAGGACCCGGCGACCGTGCGCTCGGTCGCCGAGGCGGTCGGCTCGCAGGGCACGCTGGAACTGCTGCACGCGCTGACCGAGGCGGACGCGCTGGCCACCGGGCCCGCCGCCTGGTCCTCGTGGCGCGCCTCCCTCGTCGCCGACCTGGTCAAGCGGGTCGCCGCCGTGCTCGCCGGGGACATCCCCGAGGAGCCCGAGGCCGCCGCGCCCACCGCCGAGCAGGAGCGGCTCGCCATCGAGGCGGCCCGCACCGGCGGACCCGTACTCGCGCTGCGCGCCCAGACCGAACCGCCGACCGAGCCGCCCGCCGAGGAGCCGTCCGGCGACCCGGAGCCCCTCGGTGTGGAACTGCTCATCGCGGTACCGGACCAGGAAGGCGTCCTGCCGGCCGTCGCGGGCGTCCTCGCCATGCACCGGCTCACGGTGCGGACGGCGGAGCTGCGGGCTCTCGACCTGCCCGACGGCGTCTCAGGATCCGTGCTGCTCCTCAACTGGCGGGTCGCCGCCGAGTACGGCTCACTGCCGCAGGCCGCCCGCCTGCGCGCCGATCTCGTACGCGCCCTCGACGGCTCCCTCGACATCACGGGACGCCTCGCCGAGCGGGACGCCGCGTATCCGCGCCGGCGGGGGATCGTGGCGCCGCCCGCCCGGGTGTCCGTGGCCGCCGCCGCGTCCCGGCTCGCCACGGTCATCGAGGTGCGTGCGCATGACGCCCCCGGGCTGCTGCACCGGATCGGGCGGGCCCTCGAGAACGCGCATGTACGCGTCCGCAGTGCGCATGTCTCCACGCTGGGCGCGAACGCGGTGGACGCCTTCTATGTGACGGGGCCCGACGGGTCGCCGTTGCCGGGGGAGCAGGCGGCTTCGGTCGCCCGGGCGCTGGAGGACACGTTGCGGGAGTGAGTGTTCCGGTGGCGGGTGGTTCGATGGCTGCGGGTCGGCCGTGGCTGGTCGCGCCCACGCGGCGGAGCCGCACGATGCCACGGCCCCGCACCCCTGAAGGGGCTCTGTGTCCGGAACCCTGTGACGGGGTGGAGACCCTTCCTGGCGCGGACAGATACCCTGGAGGGCGGACCTGCCCCCCTGCCCCCTACTTGAGGATTCGCGACCGCCGTGTTCGACACTCTCTCCGATCGCCTCGCAGCGACATTCAAGAACCTTCGCGGCAAGGGGCGCCTGTCCGAGGCGGACATCGACGCCACCGCGCGCGAGATCCGTATCGCCCTGCTGGAAGCGGATGTCGCGCTGCCGGTCGTGCGGGCCTTCATCAAGCAGGTCAAGGAGAGGGCCCTCGGGGCCGAGGTGTCGCAGGCACTGAACCCCGCCCAGCAGGTCATCAAGATCGTCAACGAGGAGCTCGTCGGCATCCTCGGCGGCGAGACCCGTCGGCTGCGCTTCGCCAAGCAGCCGCCGACCGTGATCATGCTCGCGGGTCTGCAGGGTGCCGGTAAGACCACGCTGGCCGGAAAGCTCGGCAAGTGGCTCCAGGGCCAGGGGCACGCCCCGCTGCTCGTCGCCTGCGACCTCCAGCGCCCGAACGCGGTGACCCAGTTGAGCGTCGTCGCCGAGCGCGCCGGGGTCGGCGTCTACGCCCCCCAGCCGGGCAACGGCGTCGGTGACCCGGTCCAGGTCGCCAAGGACTCCATCGAGTACGCGAAGCAGAAGCAGCACGACGTCGTCATCGTCGACACCGCCGGCCGCCTCGGCATCGACCAGGAGCTGATGCAGCAGGCCGCGGACATCCGCGACGCGGTCTCGCCGGACGAGATCCTCTTCGTCGTCGACGCGATGGTCGGTCAGGACGCGGTCAACACCGCCGAGGCCTTCCGTGACGGCGTCGGCTTCGACGGCGTGGTCCTCTCCAAGCTCGACGGCGACGCCCGCGGTGGTGCCGCGCTCTCCATCGCGCACGTCACCGGCCGCCAGGTCATGTTCGCCTCGAACGGCGAGAAGCTGGACGACTTCGACGCGTTCCACCCGGACCGCATGGCGTCCCGCATCCTCGGCATGGGCGACATGCTCACGCTGATCGAGAAGGCCGAGCAGACCTTCTCGCAGCAAGAGGCCGAGCAGATGGCCGAGAAGCTGGCCTCCAAGAAGGGCCAGGACTTCACGCTCGACGACTTCCTGGCCCAGATGGAGCAGGTCAGGAAGATGGGCTCCATCTCCAAGCTGCTCGGCATGCTCCCCGGCATGGGCCAGATCAAGGACCAGATCAACAACCTCGACGAGCGTGACGTCGACCGCACGGCCGCGATCATCAAGTCGATGACCCCGGGCGAGCGCCAGGAGCCGACGATCATCAACGGCTCGCGCCGTGCCCGTATCGCCAAGGGTTCCGGTGTCGAGGTCAGCGCGGTCAAGGGCCTGGTCGAGCGGTTCTTCGAGGCCCGCAAGATGATGTCCCGCATGGCCCAGGGCGGCGGCATGCCGGGAATGCCCGGGATGCCGGGCATGGGTGGCGGCCCTGGCCGGACGAAGAAGCAGCCCAAGAAGGCCAAGGGCAAGCAGCGCTCCGGCAACCCGATGAAGCGCAAGCAGCAGGAGGAAGAGGCCGCCGCGCGCCGCGACGCCGCGGGCCAGGCCGGTGGCGCCTTCGGCCTCCCGGGCGGCCAGCAGCCGCAGGACTTCGAGCTCCCGGACGAGTTCAAGAAGTTCATGGGCTGACGACTCTTCTGTACGAGGCTGGGGGCGCCCTTCTTTGGAAGGGCGCCCCCAGCCTCGTTTGTGATGGGTGATGGGTGATGGGGGCGGGGTGCCGGGCCTTGGGTGTCGGTGCCGCCCTCTGTGCACATGCTGGTGCGGCCTTCGTATCGTAACGTCCGGATATGAGCAACCCTGTGCCGCCGCGCAAGGCCCCCGACCGGCCGTGGCGCTCCGAGGGCACTCCGGAGGAGGAGCCGCCGAAGCCGTCGCCCGGTGGTGGGAGGCGGATGCGCGGCGGCTGGTGGGGCCTGGCCCTCACCGCCCTGCTCGTCTTCCTCATCGCCTACCTCGGGCTGTCCTTCTTCAACGAGGGCGACGAGCCGACGATCTCGTACACGGAGTTCAGCAAGCAGGTCGACGACGGCAACGTCAGCAAGATCTACTCCAAGGGCGACGCGATCCAGGGCCAGCTCAAGAAGGCGCAGGACAAACCCGGGGACGACGGGAAGTACACCAAGTTCAAGACCCAGCGCCCGGTCTTCGCGGACGACGAGCTGTGGGAACAGCTGGACAAGCACGACGTCACCGTGACGGCCGTGCCGGTGGTCCAGCAGCGCAGCCTCCTGGCGAATCTGCTGATCTCGCTGGCGCCGATGCTGCTGCTGGTCGTTCTGTGGATCTTCATCGCCCGGCGGATGCGCGGGGGACTCGGCGGCGCGGGCGGCATGCTCGGCCGCAAGGCGCCACCCAAGCCGGTCGAACTGCAGCCCGGCGCCGAGCGCACGACGTTCGCGGACGTGGCCGGTATCGACGAGGTCGAGGGTGAGCTCAACGACGTGGTCGACTTCCTGAAGAACCCTGACGCCTACCGCAGGATGGGCGCGAAGATGCCGCGCGGGGTGCTGCTCGCGGGTGCGCCAGGTACGGGCAAGACGCTGCTCGCGCGGGCGGTCGCCGGGGAGGCGGGCGTGCCGTTCTTCTCGGCCTCCGCGTCGGAGTTCATCGAGATGATCGTGGGCGTGGGCGCCTCGCGCGTACGGGAGTTGTTCGCGGAGGCCCGCAAGGTGGCTCCGTCGATCATCTTCATCGACGAGATCGACACGATCGGGCGGGCCCGGGCCGGCGGTTCCGGCATGGGCGGCCACGACGAGCGCGAGCAGACGCTGAACCAGATCCTCACCGAGATGGACGGCTTCTCCGGCTCCGAGGGCGTGATCGTCGTCGCGGCGACCAACCGGGCCGATGTCCTGGACCCCGCGCTGACCCGGCCCGGCCGCTTCGACCGGGTCGTCAACGTCTCGCCTCCCGACCGGGCCGGCCGCGAGGCGATCCTGGAGATCCACACCCGGGAGATCCCGCTCGCGCCGGACGTCGACCTCGGCCAGATCGCCCGTACGACGCCGGGCATGACCGGTGCGGAGCTGGCCAACCTCGCGAACGAGGGGGCGCTGCTTGCGGTGAAGCGCAAGCAGTCCCAGGTCACCCGGAGCGACCTCTCCGAGGCGCTGGAGAAGGTGCAGCTGGGTGCGGAACGGCCGCTGGTCATGCCGGAGGAGGAGCGGCGGCGCACGGCCTACCACGAGAGCGGGCACGCCCTCCTCGGCATGCTGCAGCCCGGCGCCGATCCGGTCCGCAAGGTCACCATCGTGCCGCGCGGGAGGGCGCTGGGGGTCACGCTCTCCACCCCCGACGCCGACCGGTACGCGTACACGGAGGGGTACCTCCGCGGGCGGATCATCGGGGCCCTGGGTGGCATGGCGGCGGAGCATGTCGTCTTCGACGTGGTCACGACCGGTGCCGAGAACGACCTGGAGCAGGTCACCAACATCGCCCGTGGCATGGTCGCGCGCTGGGGCATGAGCGAACGCGTCGGCCGCCTCTCCGCCCTTCCGGGCGACGCCCAGCAGGCGTACGGGCTCTCCGCCGCGCCGGAGACCCTCGACACGATCGAGCACGAGATGCGGCGGATCGTGGACGAGTGCTACGAGGAGGCGTGCGAGAAGCTCCGCACCCACCGCTCCCAGCTCGACGCCCTCGCGGCGGCGCTCCTGGAGAACGAGACGCTGGATGAGGCGGACGCGTACCGCGTGGCGGGCATCACCCGCCTGTCGAAGGACGACTGAGTCCGACGTTCCTCGCCCCCGCCCCTACCCATTCCCGTCCCTTTTCGGGGGCCGGCCCCCGAAAAGGGACGGGA
>NZ_LIQZ01000283.1 GCF_001418655.1 Streptomyces phaeochromogenes
CTCCCAGCCCCCACCCGTCGGCGGCCTCGACCCACCCGCGGAACCCGATCGCGGTGGTCGCGACCACGATGTCCGGGGCCTCGTGGAGCAGTTGCTTGGTAGCCGCGAGCAGCTCGCTGTCGTCGGAGAGGGGCACGATGCGCAGGGCGGGCGCGTGCATGACGACGGCGCCGCGCCGCTGGAGCAGGGCTCCGAGCTCGTCGGCACGGCGGGCGGCGGTGACGCCGACGGTGAAGCCGGCGAGGGGGCCGTGATCGGGCCGGTCGGCTCGCAGCTCGGATCGCTGTCCGGCCGGCTGCTCGGATCGTCGCTCGGGTCGTCGCTCGGGGTTCTGCTCGGTTGATTGCTCGGGGCGTTGCTCCGGTCGCTGCCGCTGCTCTTCGTACATGGCTCTCGTCCCGCTCGAGTGGTGTTCGTCCTGCGTCACCCGCTGGGTTGGGGCGTCTCGCGTGGAGCCTCCGTGGTGGGGCGCCCGGTCCCAGGGCCGGTGCGTCCTGCTCCGGGGCGCCTGCCGCACGCCCTATTTGCCCGCATCATGGCGGATGACCGAGCCTGTCAATCATGCGTGACAGGCTCGGTTCCGCTTGATGTCGTCCGTGTTACGTCACACTTCCGCGTAGCTGAGCTGTGGCTTCGCCTCGGAAGCGGTCACCGTCGGGGACTCGGCCGCCGCCGGGCGGCGAAGGTATACGGCCCAGGTGACCCCGAAGCAGACCGCGTAGAAGGCGAGGAAGGCGACGAAGGCCCCGGTGCCCGACCCCACGCTCAGGAACGACTGCCGGAAGGCGAGGTTGATGCCGAGACCGCCGAGCGCGCCCACGGCCCCGATGAGCCCCATCGAGGCACCGGACAGCCGCCGCCCGTAGGACGCGGCTTCCTCCCCGGTGAGTCCCATGGCGGTGGCCTTGGCGTGGAAGATGCCGGGGATCATCTTGAACGTGGAGCCGTTGCCGAGCCCGGTCAGCACGAACAGCACGATGAACGCCGTGGTGAACAGGGGCAGGGACTTCTCCATGGAGGCGACCACGATGACGGCGGTGGCGGCGCCCATGCCGACGAAGTTCCACAGAGTGATCTTCGCGCCACCGTACTTGTCGGCGAGCCAGCCGCCCACCGGCCGGATCAGCGAGCCGAGCAGCGGCCCGATGAAGGTGACGTACGCGGACTCCAGCGGCGTACGCCCGAACTGCGTCTGCAGTACGAGCCCGAAGGCGAAGCTGTATCCGATGAACGACCCGAACGTCCCGATGTAGAGGAAGGACATGATCCAGGTGTGCGGGTCCTTCACCGCCTCCTTGGCGGCACCGGTGTCGTTCTTCACGGACGTGATGTTGTCCATGTAGAAGGCGCCGAGAACGGCGGCGACGACGATCAGCGGAATGTAGATCCCGAGCAGCACCCGCGGACCGCCGCTGGCCCCGATGACGGCGAGCGCGACGAGCTGGACGACGGGCACGCCGATGTTGCCGCCCCCGGCATTGAGCCCAAGAGCCCACCCCTTCTTCCGCAACGGGAAGAACGAATTGATGTTGGTCATGGAGGAGGCGAAGTTCCCGCCTCCCACACCGGCGAGCATGGCGCACACGAGGAAGGTCCCGAAGGACGTCCCCGGCTCCATCACGATGAACGCCGCGATCGTCGGGATGAGCAGCATGCTCGCCGAGACGATGGTCCAGTTCCGGCCACCGAAGCGCGCGACCGCGAAGGTGTACGGCACCCGCACGATGGCGCCGACCAGGGTGGCCATGGAGATGATGAAGAACTTGTCGGCCGGGGTGAGCCCGTACTCGGGCCCCATGAAGAGCACCATCACGGACCACAGGGTCCAGATCGAGAACCCGATGTGCTCGGAAAGAACGGAGAAGAACAGATTGCGCCTGGCGACCTTCTCCCCCGTCTCCTTCCAGAACGTCTCGTCCTCCGGGTCCCACTGCTCGATCCAGCGGCCCCCCTTGCGCGGTGCGATGCTGCTGCTCGGGGCTGTCATCTCACGCCTCCACGATTTCTCCGGCTGGTCCACCCGAAGGTAGGGACGACTCGTTTCCGGCCTGTGGCGACGGGTGACCGCCCGGGAACGTTGCTCTCACCCCGGGGCGGGGGGCGCGGTGAGGGGTTTCTCGAGGG
>NZ_LIQZ01000284.1 GCF_001418655.1 Streptomyces phaeochromogenes
GGGGCGGCGGGGGCGAGAAAGCCAAGGCCTCAGCCGCATCCCACGTGTCACCGGGCAACGCCCCGGCCCCACGCGCCAGCGCGAACAGTGCGTCCAGATCGCACCCCTCCCGCACCTGCGAACCCATCGCCGCAACAGCAGCAACCGCCTCAGCCCGCCGCTCGGCAACAGGCACCAGCCCAAGATGCCGAGAGGGAGTACCCACCTGCTCAACCCGCCGCAGAACACCCAACACAGGCACCCCGGACGCGTCCAACGCCTCCCGCAGCATCCCCTCGTGCCGCTCGGACCCCACCTTGTTCAGGATCACCCCACCGATCCGCACCTCCGGATCCCAGGAGGCAAACCCATGCACAAGCGCGGCCACGGACCGCGACTGAGAAGAGGCATCCACGACCAGCACCACAGGCGCCCGCAGCAACTTCGCCACATGAGCGGTGGAGGCCAACTCCCCTTCCCCCGCGGCCCCGTCGAACAGCCCCATCACACCCTCGACGACAGCGAGATCACACCCCCGCGCCCCATGGGCGAACAGCGGCGCGACCAACTCCGCCCCGCACAGATACGCGTCGAGATTCCGCCCCACCCGCCCGGTGGCGAGCGCGTGATACCCGGGATCGATGTAGTCGGGCCCCACCTTGTGCGGGGACACGGCAAGCCCCCGCGAGGCGAACGCGGCCATCAACCCCGTGGCGACGGTGGTCTTGCCGCTGCCCGAGGAGGGCGCGGCAATGACCAGCCGAGGGACGGAAGAACTCACCACTCGATGCCCCTCTGCCCCTTCTGGCCGGCGTCCATGGGGTGCTTGACCTTGGACATGTCGGTCACGAGGTCGGCGAGTTCGACAAGCTTCTCGGGGGCGTTGCGTCCGGTGATCACGACATGCTGGGTCCCGGGCCGGTCCCGCAGCACGGAGACGACTTCGTCGACGTCGATCCACCCCCAGTGCATGGGATAGGCGAACTCGTCGAGCACGTACAGCTTGTACGTCTCGGCGGCCAGATCCCGCTTGACCTGCTCCCAGCCCTCCCGAGCCTTCTCCTCGTTGTCCATCTGGGCGTCCCGCTGTACCCAGGACCACCCCTCACCCATCTTGTGCCAGTCGACGGCCCCGCCTTCATCGGATGCTCCCAGCACCCGAAGCGCGTTCTCCTCGCCGACCTTCCACTTCGCCGACTTGACGAACTGGAAGACCCCGATGGGCCAGCCCTGATTCCAGGCGCGCAGCGCGAGCCCGAAGGCGGCGGTGGACTTGCCCTTCCCGATTCCGGTGTGCACGACCACGAGCGGCCGGTTCCGCCGCTGACGAGTCGTCAGCCCGTCGTCGGGCACCACACTCGGCTGTCCCTGCGGCATTACGCGGCCCTCCTGCTGTTGCCCTGAACATCCCTGACGAGCCCGGCGATCGAGTCGGCCCGCAGCTCGTCCAACGTCACGGCCGTACCGCCGAGTTCACCCGCGAGCTGCCCGGCGAGCCCGAGCCGTACGGGCCCGGACTCGCAGTCGACGACCACGGAGGCGACCCCGTCGGCGGCGAACAGCCGAGCGGCCCGCCCGGCGAGCGCGACGGGCTCCGGCCCGCCTGTGGCCCGTCCATCGGTCACCAGGACCACCAACGCCCGCCGGGCCGGATCCCGCAACCGCTCCACCCGCAGCACGTCGTGCGCCCGAAGCAACCCGGCGGCGAGCGGGGTACGCCCACCGGTGGGCAGCGACTCCAGCCGGACCGCCGCCGCGTCCACCGAGGACGTGGGCGGCAGCGCCACCTCGCCCGTCGACCCGCGGAAGGTCACGAGCCCCACCTTGTCCCGCCGCTGATAGGCGTCGAGGAGCAGCGACAGCACCGCCCCCTTGACGGCGCTCATCCGCTGTCGGGCCGCCATCGAACCGGAGGCGTCCACGACGAACAGCACGAGGTTCCCCTCGCGCCCCTCCCGCGTGGCCTGCCGCAGATCGTCACGCCGGACCACGAGACCCGGCCCGGACCGGCCGCGCGCCCGCTGATGGGGTGCCGCGGCCTGCACGGTGGCCGCCAAGTGCAGCTTCGTGAGGGCTCCTTGGGGCCGACGCGCCCCGGTGGTCCGCCCGTGTTCGGTCCGCGCCCGCGACCGCCGCCCGGCGGCGCCCTCGCCGAGGCCGGGCACGCTCAGGACCTTCGTACGGAAGGGTTCGGCGGCCCGTACGGGAGCCTGCTCGCCCGCCCCCGGCGACGGCGCCTGCCCGCTCTCGGAGGGCTCGCCCTGCGCGGGCACCTCACCGGAGCTCTCACCGCTGCCGTCGTCGTTGCCGCCGTCGGGCCCTTCCTGAGGCGGCTGCCCGCCGCCTCCGTCGGGCCCGTCCGGATCCGGATCCTCGTCGCCGGAGTCGTCCGAACCATCGGAACTGTCGGAACCCCCCGAGCCGTTGGAGCCGTCCCCGCCCCCGAACTCCTCCAACGTCTCGTCGAGCTTGTCCTCGTCAAGTCCCGGCGCGTCGAAGGGATTTCGCCGCCGTCGGTGCGGCAGTGCGAGGAGCGCGGCCTGCCGTACGTCCTCGGCGAGCACCTCCGTGCGCCCGGCCCAGGCGGCCAGGGTGGTGGCGGTCCGGGCCATCACGATGTCGGCGCGCATGCCGTCCACCTCGAAGGCCGCGCAGGTCGCCGCGATCTGCCGCAGCGGCCCGTCGCCGAGCACGACCGACGGCAACAGCTTCCGCGCGGCCACGATCCGGGCGCGTACCGCGGTCTCCTTGTCGGCCCAGCGCCCGGCGAAGCCGTCCGGATCGTCGTCGTACGCGAGCCGCCGCCGCACGACCTCGACCCGCTGGTCGGGCTCGCGCGAGGCGGCCACCTCGACCGTCAGCCCGAACCGGTCGAGCAACTGCGGCCGCAGTTCGCCCTCTTCGGGGTTCATGGTCCCAACCAGCAGGAACCGGGCCGCATGCCGTACGGAGACACCTTCGCGCTCCACGTACGAGGCACCCATCGCCGCCGCGTCCAACAGCAGGTCGACCAGGTGGTCGTGGAGGAGGTTGACCTCGTCCACGTACAGGATCCCGCGGTGCGCGTCGGCCAGCAGGCCCGGCTCGAAGGCCTTCACGCCCTCGGCCAGCGCCCGCTCGATGTCCAGCGCGCCGACGAGCCGGTCCTCGGAGGCGCCGACCGGCAACTCGACCATGCGCGCGGGCCGTTGGACTCCGGGCCCCACCTCGTGCGGCCCGTCCGGGCACGCCGGGTCGGGAGCGGCGGGAGCGCACGAGAACCGGCAGCCGGCGACGACGTCCACCTCGGGCATGAGTGCCGAGAGCGCGCGCACGGCCGTCGACTTGGCGGTGCCCTTCTCGCCGCGTACGAGCACACCGCCGACCGCGGGTGACACGGCGTTCAGGAGCAGCGCGAGCCGCAGGTCGTCCTGTCCGACGACAGCCGTGAACGGAAAGGGGGTACTCACTGGTCGTCGCCCTCCAAGTCGCCTTCGAGCTCCAGGTACGTGGCGCGCAGCCGCTCCAGCGTCTCGGCGTCCGGCTCGGCCCACAGCCCGCGGTCCGCCGCTTCGAGGAGCCGCTCCGTGATGCCGCGCAGGGCCCAGGGGTTGGACTTCTTCATGAAGTCCCGGTTCTCCGCGTCGAAGACGTACTCCGCGCTGAGCTTCTCGTACATCCAGTCGTCCACGACCCCGGCCGTGGCGTCGTACCCGAAGAGGTAGTCGACGGTCGCCGCCATCTCGAAGGCGCCCTTGTAGCCGTGGCGCCGCATGGCCGCCATCCAGCGCGGGTTGACGACGCGGGCGCGGAAGACCCGGTGGGTCTCCTCGCCGAGGGTGCGGGTCTTCACCTGGTCGGGGGTGGCGGAGTCGCCGACGTACGCCTCGGGGCTCGCGCCCGTCAGGTGGCGCACCATGGCGACCATGCCGCCGTGGTACTGGAAGTAGTCGTCCGCGTCGACGAGGTCGTGCTCGCGGGTGTCGACGTTCTTCGCGGCCACGGCGATCCGCTTGAACGCGGTCTCCATGTCCCCGCGCGCCGCCCGCCCGTCGAGCCCGCGCCCGTACGCGTAGCCGCCCCACACGGCGTACACCTCGGCGAGGTCGGCGTCGGAGCGCCAGTTGCGCGCGTCGATGAGGGGGAGCAGACCGGCACCGTACGCGCCGGGCTTCGAGCCGAAGATGCGGGAGGTCGCGCGCCGTCGGTCGCCGTGCTCGGCGGTGTCCTCGTCGGCGTGCGCGCGGACGTAGTTCCGGTCGGCGGGCTCGTCCAGGTCGGCCACCGCCCGTACCGCGTCGTCGATCAGCCCGATCACATGCGGGAACGCGTCCCGGAAGAAGCCGGAGATGCGCACCGTGACGTCGATACGCGGGCGGCCCAGCTCCTCCAGGCCGACGACCTCGAAGCCGGTGACGCGCCGCGAGGCGTCGTCCCACACCGGCCGGCAGCCCAGCAGCGCCAGGATCTCCGCGATGTCGTCACCCTGGGTGCGCATCGCGGAGGTGCCCCAGACCGTCAGACCGACGGACTTCGGGTAGTCGCCGGTGTCCTGCAGATACCGCTGCACGAGCGAGTCGGCGAGCGCCTGCCCGACCTCCCAACTCAGCCTGGACGGGATCGCCTTGGGGTCGACCGAGTAGAAGTTGCGGCCGGTCGGCAGGACGTTCACGAGTCCGCGGGTCGGTGAACCCGAGGGGCCCGCCGGGACGTAACCGCCGTCCAGGGCAAGGAGGATGTGGTCGATCTCGTCCGTCGTACGGGCCAGACGCGGCACCACCTCCCGGCACGCGAACTCCAACACCGCGACGGCGTCCGGGAGTTCGGTGCCCAGGACCTCGCGTACGAGAGCGGGCACGGCTGCGGCGTCCCAGGCGCGCTCCTCCATGCCCTCCGCGAACCGGCGGCACAGCTGCTCAAGGAGGTCGATCGCGTCGGCCGCCGACCGCGAGGGGCCAGAGACCAGATCGCTCAGCTCGACCGGCACCTTCAGCGGCGCACCGGGCTCGCCCAGCAACTCCTTCTCGACCAGGCCGAAATGCTCGGCGAGGCAGGCCCGCAGACCCGGCAGCGCGTTCGCCGCCCCGCCCCACACCTGAGAGGCCCGCAGCACGGCCAGTACGAGGTTCACACGCGGCTCGGCCTCCGGGCCGCCGCCGAGAATGTGCAGGCCGTCGCGGATCTGCACGTCCTTGATCTCGCACAGATAGCCGTCGATGTGCATGACGAACGAGTCGAAGGCGTCGTCGTCCGGCTGGTCGTCCACATGCAGGTCGTGGTGCAGCTCGGCCGCCTTGACCAGCGTCCAGATCTGGGCCCGCACGGCCGGGGCCTTCGTCGGGTCCAGGTCGGACACGAGCGCGTACTCGTCGAGGAGTTGCTCCAGCTTCGCCAGATCGCCGTACGTGTCCGCGCGCGCCATCGGCGGCACGAGGTGGTCGACCACCGTGGCGTGGCCGCGGCGCTTGGCCTGGGTGCCCTCGCCGGGGTCGTTGACGATGAAGGGGTAGACGAGGGGGAGTTCACCGAGGACGGCGTCGGGCGCGCAGCCGCCGCTGAGCCCAAGTCCCTTGCCCGGCAGCCATTCCATCGTGCCGTGCTTGCCCATGTGCACCACGGCGTCGGCGCCGAAGCTGTTGTCCAGCCAGCGGTACGCGGCCATGTAGTGGTGCGACGGCGGCATGTCCGGGTCGTGGTAGATCGCGATCGGGTTCTCGCCGAAACCGCGCGGCGGCTGGATCATCACGACGACGTTCCCGAACTGGAGGGAGGCCAGCACGATGTCGTCGCCGTCCACGTACAGGTTGCCCGGCGGCTCGCCCCACGCCTCCAGCATCCCGTCGCGCAGGTCGGGGTCGAGCTTGTCGAACCAGGCCCGGTAGTCGGCCAGCGGCACGCGTGCGGGGGCCGAGGCGAGCTGCTCCTCGGTCAGCCACTCGACGTCGTGGCCGCCGGCCGCGATGAGCCGGTGGATCAACTCGTCGCCGTTGTCCGGGTATTCGGTCAGGGCGTACCCGGCGTCCCGCAGCGCGTCGAGAACTCGTACCGCCGAGGCGGGGGTGTCGAGACCGACCGCGTTGCCGACCCGGGAGTGCTTGGTCGGATAGGCGGTGAAGACGAGCGCGAGCTTCTTCTCCGCGTTCGGCTTGTGCTTCAACCGGGCGTGGCGCACGGCGATTCCGGCGACCCGGGCGGCCCGCTCGGGGTCGGCCACGTACACCGGGACGTCGTCGGGACCCTGTTCCTTGAACGAGAACGGGACCGTGATGAGACGTCCGTCGAACTCCGGGATCGCGACCTGCATCGCCGCGTCCATGGGGGAGAGGGCGGCGTCGGACCCGGCCCAGGCCGCCCGCGACGAGGTGAGGCAGAGCCCTTGCAGGACAGGAACGTTGAGGTCGGCGAGCGCGCCGATGTCCCACGCCTCCTCGTCACCGCCCGCGGACGCCTGCGAGGCGTGCGTGCCACCTGCGGCGAGGACCGTGGCGACCAGCGCGTCGGCCTTGCCGAGGATCTCGTAGAGGCCCGCGTCGGCGTCGCGCAGCGAACCGCAGTACACGGCAAGGGCGTTGGCGCCCCGGGCCTCGATCGCGTCGCACAGGGTGTCCACGAAGGCGGTGTTGCCGCTCAGTTGGTGGGCCCGGTAGAAGAGCACGCCCACGGTCGGACGGCCCTCGACGTGCGCGCGCTCGCCGTGGACCCCGAACTCGGGCATCTTCCGCGGCTCTTCGAAGCCCTCGCCCGTCAGCAGCACGGTGTCGGAGAGGAAGCGGGCCAGCTCGGTCAGGTTCTCCGGGCCGCCCTCGACGAGATAGCGCAGCGCCTCCGCGACGACACCGGCGGGCACGGACGACTCGGCCATCAGCTCCGCGTCGGGGACGGACTCCCCGCCGAGCAGCACGGTCGGGATGCCGGACGCCTTGAGCGCGGCGAGCCCGTCCTCCCAGGCACGCTTGCCGCCCAGCAGCCGTACGACGGCGACGTCCGCGCCCCGGACCAGCGCCGGAAGCTCCTCCGCGACATCCACGCGGGTGGGATTGCCGATCCGGTACGCGGCGTCGGCGGCACGCGCCGCCAGCAGATCCGTGTCGGCGGTCGACAACAACAACACTGTGCTCATGCGGGTGCTCCCGGTGGAATGAAAGGCAGTCCTGTCGGCGCGCCGGACTCGATGAGCCGCCACAGCGCGTCCGTGTCCGCGTGTTCCTCGATCAGATCGCCGAGCCGGTCCAGCTGCTCCTCGCGCAGCGACCCGAACGACGTGTCGGCGGCCGGTACGAAGCGGCGCCCCGCGGCGGCGGCCACCTCGCGAAGGAAGGCCCGGCGGAAGCCGTCCGACTCCAGCGAGCCGTGCCAGTGGGTGCCCCAGACCTCGCCGACCCGGCAGCCGTCGAGGAAGGGTGTGCCGCCGGTGACCTGGGCGACCCCGTGATGGATCTCGTACCCCTCGACGGGCTCGCCGAGCGCCTCGCCGACGGGCCGGGTGAGGGTCTTCTCCCGCGCGAACCGCACCCGCACGGGAAGGAGTCCGAGCCCGTCCACCCGGCCTGCACGCGACTCGACCTCGTCCTCGATGTGCTCGCCGAGGATCTGGAAGCCGCCGCAGATTCCGAGCACGGGACGCCCCTGCGCGGCCCTTCTGGCGAGGGCGTCCGCGAGGCCGCGCTCCCGCAGCCACTCCAGGGCCCTGACCGTGCCCCGAGTGCCGGGCACGACGACCAGGTCGGCGTCGACGAGTTCCTCCGCCCGGTCCACGAACCGCACGACGACGCCCGGTTCGGCGGCCAGCGCGTCCACGTCCGTGAAGTTGGACATCAGCGGTATCGCGCAGACGGCGACCCGCAGAATGTCCTCGCCGACGGGGGAGGAGACCTCGGACTCCCGGACCGAGCCTCTCAGAGAGACCCTCAGTCCGTCCTCCTCGTCGATGCCGAGACCGTGCTGGAAGGGCAGGACCCCGTACGTACGACGCCCGGTGAGGTTCTCGAGCATGTCGAGGCCGGGCTCCAGCAGGGACACGTCCCCGCGGAACTTGTTGACGAGGAACCCGGCGACGAACTCCTGGTCCTCGGGCGAGAGCAGCGCCACGGTCCCGAAGAAGGAGGCGAAGACACCCCCGCGGTCGATGTCGCCGACGACGAGCACGGGCAGCCGCGCGTTGCGCGCGATCCCCATGTTCACGATGTCCGTCCGCCGCAGATTGATCTCGGCGGGACTGCCCGCCCCCTCACAGATCACCGCGTCATACGTGCCCCGCAACTCGGCGAGGCACTCCAGCACGGTCCCGAGGAGCTGTTCCTGCCGCCCGCCGTGATAGCCCCGGGCGCTCATCTCCCCGACGGGCTTGCCCATGAGGACGACCTGACTGCTCCGGTCGCTGCCGGGCTTGAGCAGCACGGGATTCATGAGCGCGGTGGGCTCCACGCGCGCGGCCTGCGCCTGCATGGCCTGCGCCCGCCCGATCTCGGCGCCCTCCCGCGTGACGAACGAATTGAGCGACATGTTCTGCGCCTTGAAGGGCGCGACCTTGACTCCCTGCCGCACCAGCCACCGGCAGATCCCGGCCGTCACGACGCTCTTGCCCGCGTCGGAGGTGGTGCCGGCGACGAGCAGCCCGCCACCCGTTCCCCCACTCGTGCCCCGACTCATGACGTACGCCCCTTCGCGCGAAGGCCGTTGACGAGGAGCCGCCCGGCGACACTCACGCCGAGCGCGAGCAGGCCCACGCGCCGCGAGAGCCGTACGGCCCGCTCGATGTCCCCGACCTCCACGGCCTGGCCACCACCATTGAGTACGGGCCGGTGCTCGACCCTTCCGGCATACGAGAGCGTCCCGCCCAGCCGCACGCCGAGCGCCCCCGCGAACGAGGCCTCGACGGGCCCGGCGTTGGGGCTCGGGTGCTTGACGGCGTCGACACGCCAGGCGCGTACGGCCCCGCGCGGATCGCTGCCCGCGACGGCCGCGAGGACGGCGGTGAGCCGCGCCCCCGGCCAGCCCGCGACGTCGTCGAGCCGCGCGGAAGCCCACCCGTACCGCCGGTACTTGGCGGACCTGTGCCCGACCATGGCGTCGAGCGTGTTCACGGCACGGAATCCGACGAGCCCCGGCACACCGGCCGCGGCGCCCCACACGAGGGCGCCCACGACGGCGTCGGAGGTGTTCTCGGCGACGGACTCCACGACGGCCCGGGCGATCCCGTCGGCGTCCAGCGCCTGCGGATCCCGCCCGCACAGGTGGGGCAGCCGCTCCCGGGCCACTTCGACGTCCCCGGCGGCGAGCGCCCCGCCGATGGCCCGGGCCTCCCGTCCGAGCGAAGTCCCGCCGACGACGGACCAGGTGGCGGCGGCGGTCAACGCGACGGACGCGATGCGAGAGGTCCGTACGGAACGGTCGGCGACGGCGGCGAGGGACACAGCGCCACCCACACACACGGCGGTGTGCAGCGCGCCCCACCCCCGGTGGTCCCGCCACAGCACCCGCTCCACGGCGCCCGCGGCCCGCCCGAACGCGGCGACCGGATGCCCCCGGCGAGGATCGCCGAGCAGCAGGTCACCGAGGAGGCCGGCGGCGGCGCCGTACGCGAAGACGCGATCGGCACGCATCGGTTCAGCCGACCGTCAGATCGGGCACAACCGTCGCTCGAAAGGCACTTGGGCAGCCGCGCATGGCGATTTGTCCTCACTCAGGGTGTCCACGCCCTGGTTCGACGAGACCGACGGCGAGAGTTCCTGGCTCCCGGGGGATCGATTCCCCGGTAACAGTGGCGGGACCGCGCCGGATTCGCACCGGCTTCCTCTCCTGCCGCCGTACATGGCTCCGGCAGTCCACCACGCCCACGAACACCCGTCAACTTGCCGTTGACCTGCGACGGGAGAGTGTGCTGAGGCCCACACACGGACACGACTCCGCCCCGCCGACCGTGGGGTCGACGGGGCGGAGTCGTGCGTGACGGAGGTGCCGTACGCGTCAGGCGACGATCAGATAGATCCCGTACGCCACCGCCGCCGCGCACGCGGCGAAGCAGGCGTACGCGCCCGTGACCGCGAGGGTCGCGGTGTCGCCCTGGGCGGAGGCCGACTCGCGCTTGGAGAGGCCGACGATGCCGAGGGTGAAGAGGCCCACGAGGGCGACGGTGACGATGAGGCTGACTCCGAAGACGGAGCCGAGGGCTGCCCAGTCGATCTTCATGCTGTGGGTTCCTTACACCGTGGCCGGGCGGGCGGGCTCGGTGGCGTCCGGGCCCGGGATGGTGGTCTTGAGTTCGTCGGCCGCGGCGACCGTGCCCGCCGGCGGCGGGGTGACGGCGGCGATGGCGGTGGTCACGACGCCCGCGGGCTCGCCGCCGACGTCGTTCACGTTGTCGACGGTGACGGGCTGGCGGCGGGAGAGCGTCCAGATGACCGCCGAGCCCGCGATCAGCAGCGCGCCGGTGAGGATGATGCCCCAGGTGCCCTGCTTGGTGAGGAACTCGGCGCCCGCGCCGACCAGACCGGCGGCGGGAAGCGTGAGGCCCCAGGCGACGAACATACGGGTCGCGGTCGACCAGCGGACGACGCCGCCCTTGCGGCCGAGGCCCGAACCCATCACGGCGCCGGAGCAGGACTGGGTGGTGGAGAGCGAGAAGCCGAGGTGCGAGGAGGCCAGGATGACCGTCGCGGCGCTGGTCTGGGCGGCGAAACCCTGCGGCGGAGCGAGGTCGGTGAGGCCCTTGCCCATGGTGCGGATGATGCGCCAGCCGCCCAGGTAGGTGCCGAGCGCGATGGCGATACCGGCCGAGACGATGACCCACAGGGGAGGGTTCGACCCGGGCGCGATCACACCGCCGGTGACCAGGGCGAGCGTGATGATGCCCATGGTTTTCTGCGCGTCGTTCGTGCCGTGGGCCAGCGAGACCAGGCCCGCGGAGGTGATCTGACCGGCGCGGTAGCCCTTGGAGGTCGCCTGCTCACCGGCCTTCTTGCTGATCCGGTACGTCAGCCGGGTGGCGAGCATCGCGGCGAGGCCGGCCACCAGCGGCGCGGCGATCGCGGGGAGCAGGACCTTGGTGACGACGGTCGAACCGTTCACCGACGACCAGCCGGCCGACATGACCGCGGCGCCGATCAGGCCGCCGAACAGTGCGTGGGAGGAGCTGGAGGGCAGACCCAGGAGCCAGGTCAGCAGATTCCACAGGATGGCGCCGACGAGCGCCGCGAAGATCACTTCGGTGCGGATGCCCTCTTCGTTGATGAGGCCGCCGGAGATCGTCTTGGCGACCTCCACGGAGAGGAACGCACCGACGAGGTTCAGCACGGCGGACATGGCCACCGCCGTCTTGGGCTTCAGGGCACCTGTCGAGATGGTCGTCGCCATCGCGTTGGCTGTGTCGTGGAAACCGTTCGTGAAATCGAACACGAGAGCGGTAACGATCACGATTCCGAGGAGGAGCGTGATGTGTTCCATTTACCCAGGCTTCTCTTGGACGTCAGTGGCACAGGGACCGTAGGCAACCTGGATGAACGGAAGATGAACTGAGGGGGGCAGTGGGGTGGCGCGATAGAGGTGCCACCATTCCGCTTGTGTCGGAGTGGCGGCGAGAGGTCTCGAACAGAGGCGGAATTCAGGGGTCCGCTACCCCTGCTGTCCCCTCGCGAACGCCCTGAGCTGATTCAGGGATCCGTTGAAGAGATTCTGGTCACCCGGCAGGCTGCCGCCGTTGTCGTACTGCCAGAAGGTCCAGAAGTTCCAGCCGGACGGCAGTGACCCCGCCGTCGAGCTGTAGCGGGCCAGCCACAGGGGATGGTTCGCGGCGAACGCGGCGCTGTTGCCCGTGCACATCTTCCACCAGTTGTAGTTGGTGTAGATCACCGGCCGCCGGCCGGTCTGCCGCCTCACCTCGTTGCTGAAGGCCTTGATCCAGCTGACCATCCTGCTCTTGCTCAGGCCGTAGCACTTCTTCCTGCCGTACGGGTTGTACTCGATGTCCAGCGCGGGCGGCAGCGTCCAGCCGTCCGCCCGCCAGCCGCCGCCGTTGCGCACGAAGTACGCGGCCTGTGTCGTCCCCGAGGACTTGTGCGGCAGAGCGAAGTGGTACGCCCCGCGGATGATGCCCGCACCGCGTGCCCCGTTGTACTGCTGGTTGTAGTACGGATTGCGGTACGTGTGCGACTCGGTGGCCTTCACATAGACGAACTTGGCGCCTTTGCTCTTCGCGCTCGACCAGTTGACGTCCTTCTGGTGCGAGGACACGTCGTGGCCCTTGGGCTTGGCAGCCGCCGAGGCCGGCACCTCGGCGAGAGCGGTGCCGCCGAGCGCCAGCGTCGCCACTGAGGCGGCGACGAATCGGGCGCGCTGACGGGACGGTTTGCGATCACGAGCCATGCTTCCCCCGGAATGGCGACGTGCACGAAAAATCTCCCAGAGGCTACTGGAAGATCCCTGAAAGCCCGTCGCATGCCGGTCATTCGTTCCCGGCAGGCGATTCATGCCCTTGTGCGCCCTTTCGGATGCGTCGGTCGCGTCCTAAAGTGCCCCGCCCGCCCCGGGGTTGAGCTGCGCGGCTGGCAGGATCGCGGCATGGCTGAACAGCGGCGGGACACAGGGGACGGGCGGGGCGCGGGGGAGCGGGACGCGCCCCCGGCGCGGGAGGCGCTGGAGCGGGCGTGGGACGAGCTCGTGGCGACGGCCCGCCGGACGGCGGCCGAGGGTCTGGTCGTCGGCACCTCGGGCAACGTCTCGGCGCGCGTGGGCGACACCGTCCTGGTCACGCCGAGCGGAGTCCCGTACGACCGGCTGGCCCCCGAGGACCTCTGCGGGGTCTCGCTCGACGGCCGGCAGGTGCTCGGTTCGCTCGTTCCGACAAGCGAAGTGCCCATGCATCTGGCGGTCTACCGAGCCACTGACGCGCGGGCCGTCGTCCACACCCACGCGGTGCACGCCACGGCCGTCTCGACCCTCGTCACCGAGTTGCCGCTCATCCACTACATGGCCGCCGCGCTCGGCGGTCCCGTCCGCGTGGCCCCCTACGCCACCTACGGCACGGAAAAGTTGGCCGAGAACATGCTCCGGGCCCTCCGGAACCGCACAGCCTGCCTCCTCCAGAACCACGGCACCCTCACATACGGAGCCACTCTTCCCCAGGCCTACGACCGCACGGCCCAACTGGAGTGGATGTGCCGCCTCTGGCTGACCGCCTCGTCCCTCCCCGGCCACACGCCCGCACTGCTGACCCCGGAACAGGTGACGGAGGTCGCGGAACGCCTTGAGGGGTATGGCCAGGGGCGGTGACGGGCACGCCTGGTGGCGGTGGCGGGGCCGAGGCCGAGGTGGGG
>NZ_LIQZ01000285.1 GCF_001418655.1 Streptomyces phaeochromogenes
GGAGGGCGAGGTTCACGAAGCCCTCGGCCTGCATGGCGGCGAAGCCGATGCGGGGGAGGTCGCGGGAGGAGCGGTAGACGACGAAACGGGGCTCCCAGTAGGGGCGGAACTTCGCGTTGAACTTGTACAGCGACTCGATCTGGAACCAGCGGGAGAGAAACACCAGCAGCCCGCGCCAGGCCCGCAGGACGGGGCCCGCGCCGATCTTCTCGCCACGGGCCAGGGCCGAGCGGAACATCGCGAAGTTCAGGGAGACCCGGGCGACGCCCAGGCGGGGGGCCGCCTGGAGGGCCGCCACGATGAGGAGCTCGTTCATGCCGGGGTCCGCCGAGCGGTCGCGGCGCATGAGGTCCAGGGAGACCCCGTCCGTGCCCCAGGGGACGAAGTGGAGCACGGCCTTCAGGTCGCCGTACGGGCCCGGAACGGTGTCTTCCTTGTGGGCCGTCGCGATGAGACAGTCGCCGTCCTCAGGGTCGCCGATGCGGCCGAGCGCCATGGAGAAGCCGCGCTCGGTGTCCGTGCCGCGCCAGGCCTCCGCGGCGCGCCGGATCCGGTCCAGCTCGCCCTCGCTCAGGTCACGGATGCGCCGTACGCGGGTCTCGTAACCGGCTCGCTCGATGCGCTTCACCATCTGGCGTACGTTCCGCATCGCGCGTCCGGCCAGGGAGAAATCCGCGACCCTCACCACCGCCTCGTCGCCCAGTTCGAGGGCGTCCAGGCCGGTCTCGCGGGTCCAGACCTCGCCGCCCGTCTCGGAGCAGCCCATGACGGCGGGCGTCCAGGAGTGGGCCTTCGCCTCGTCCATGAAGCGTTCGATCGCGCCGGGCCAGGCCTCGACGTCGCCGATCGGGTCGCCGCTGGCGAGCATCACCCCGGAGACGACGCGGTACGTCACCGCGGCCTTGCCGCTCGGCGAGAAGACGACCGCCTTGTCGCGGCGGAGTGCGAAGTGGCCTAGGGAGTCGCGGCCACCGTGCTTGTCCAGGAGGGCACGCAGGCGTGTCTCGTCGTCCTCCGTCAGGCGTGCGGCCGGGTGTTCGGGGCGGAAGGCCAGGTAGACGGTGGTCACGGCGGTCAGCAGGCCGAGCGCGCCGAGTGAGAAGGCCACCGTCCAGGACGTGGTGCCCTGGTAGTCGACCGGCCCCTCGAAGCCGAACAGCCCGTACAGCACATGGCTGATGCGGTCCGCGAGGCTCGGATTGCCGACCATCCGGTTGGGGTGGACGCTGACGATGACCAGGCCGAGCAGGAGTGAACCCGCCCCCATGAGGACGAAGTTGGCGAGGGCCCGCCAGCGGCTGCGCGGGTCGGGCAGCGCCTCGAACTCACTCCGGTGGCGCAGCAGCGGGGCGAGCAGCGCCAGCGAGATGAGGACCCCGATGAGCGAGTGCCGGTAGGTGAACTGGGCGAGGGCGCCCAGCGGAAGCAGGATCACGGCGGCCCGCCACGCCCGCCGCTTGCGCCGGCGCAGACCGTGGGCGAGGAGCAGCAGCAGGACGCCCGCGCTGAGGGACAGGGCGGCGGCGAACGGACCGAACGCGCCCGGCAGCACCTCGGCGAGCGTGTGCATACGGCTGTTGCGGAAGCGCGGGAAGACACCCGCCGCGATGTCCAGAAGCCCTACGAGCGTGCAGGCCCTGGCGACCAGGGCGGGAACGGCCTCGGGGCGCGGACCGCGGAGTACGCCCCGCAGTCGGCCCGTTCGAGCCGGAACCTCACCCGACATTTCCCCATCTATCCTGACAGACATCGCATCCCGTAGTTCTGCGAGAGACCTTGAATCCGGTGCCAATCCGGCATCCGGCGACATTGCGCCCTCTAGGACGGTGTCTTGGGGAGACAGGTTCACTCCCCATCGGAAAACCGTTTCAAAGGGCAAGGAAAGACCGGGGCAAGGCGCCGTGAAGGAAGCGGCGCCCGTCACCGGCCGGAAAGCGCAGGCAGGAACAGCCCATGGGTCTCACGAGCAACAAGGTGCTGGCATTCGCGGTCCTCTTCGCGGTGCTGCTGTTCGTCGGCACGGTGTGGTGGTGGCCGCGGCTCGCGCGTCGCAACTGGCGAGCCGTGTCGGGGCGGATCGGTCTGCTGCTGGCCACCCAGGTCGCGATCTTCGCGTCGATCGGCCTCGGCGCCAATCAGGCTTTCGGGTTCTACGCCAGCTGGGCCGACCTGTTCGGCCAGGAGTCGGGCCAGGGCATCGTGGTCGACCATGACGCCGGAGGCGCGAACGGCCCGCTCCAGGTGGTCGACACGCGACAGGTGAACGTCTCCGGCGGAACGCGACCGCAGATCGGCGGACAGATCCAGAAGGTCGACATCGTGGGCCGACGGACCCATATCGCGTCTCCCGCGTACGTCTATCTGCCGCCGGAGTACTTCCAGCCGCAGTACCGCACCCGTACGTTCCCGGCGACTGTCGTACTGACCGGCTATCCGGGCACCGCCGAGGCGCTCATCAAGGGCCTGCACTATCCGCAGACCGCCCACCGGCTGGCGAAGAACGGCACGATGCAGCCGATGATCCTGGTCATGATGCGGCCGACCGTCGCGCCGCCGCGCGACACGGAATGCGTGGACGTTCCCGGCGGCCCGAAGACCGAGTCGTTCTTCGCCAAGGACCTGCCCGACGCGGTATCGCACCACTACAGGGTGGGCAAAAAGCCCGGGAGCTGGGGAATCGTCGGCGATTCGACGGGCGGATACTGTGCGCTGAAGCTCGCGATCCACCACCCGGAGACATACGCCGCTGGGGCGGGCCTTTCCCCCTACTACAGGGCGCCGAGCGACCCCACGACGGGCGATCTCTTCCATGGGAACGAGGAGTTGAAGAACCGCGCCGATCTGATGTGGTACCTGAAGCACAGGCCCGCGCCCGACACCTCACTGCTCGTCAGCAGCAGCAGGAACGGCGAGAGCAACTACCAGGAGACGCTGCGGTTCATCGACCTGGTGCAGGCGAAGAAGCCGACCCGGATCTCGTCGATCATCCTCGACAGCGGAGGTCACAACTTCAACACCTGGCGGCGCGAGATCCCGGCGACCCTGCAGTGGATCAGCGGACGGCTGAGCGACCGGTGAGTGACCGCTGACGGTCTTTTCCCGGCCGACGTTCTTTCCCACTCGGAATTCCGTAATCCGCAGAAGATCCGCAGAAGAAGGGTCGATTCGGGAGAAGCGGCGATCAAGAAACAGCGGCCCTGCAGTGGCAGTTGGGGCGGCCGATGAGGGACCGAAGGCGTGGTCTTTGAGCGGCCGGTGCGGAGATTGCCCGGTGATGGTGCGGTGAGAAGGTCTCGGTGTGGCTGTGTTTTTGCCCCGCGGGGCACCACGATTCGCCTACGCGCGGTAAGTTTCTGGCCATGCCACGAGGACGTCACCGCCATTCCCCACCTCTGCACCGGCTGTTGCCCCCCTCGGCGATCGCAGGCGTCTCCGCCGTCTGCGCCGCGGGGCCATGGCTGTTCTCCGAAACGCTGGTGCTCCGAGGGCTCGCCGCGGGTGCCGCGGCGACGGCTGTCGCGGGCGCGGTCGTCATGCGCCGCTGGGACGCGGCGGCGGGCAAACGGGTCGCGGACCTCACGCGCGCGCGGGCGAGCGACGAGTGGCGTCACGAGGAGCGGGCCGCCGAACTCGAGACCGACCTCGACGAGTCGCGCGAGCTGCGCACCAAGCTGGAGCAGCGGCTCCGCTCGAAGCGCGCCGAGCTGCAGGGGCTGCGCAACGAACACGCCGCGCTGCTGCGGCGATACGCCACGGCGGAGACCGAGCGAGCCACCGCGCTGGAGGGCCGCCGGCTCCTTGAGATAGAAGCGACGGCCCCGGCCAGGGCATTGCCCGCCGCGGCTTCGATATCGCCGGATACGGACGAGACGGCCTCCGACTCCGCCCAGGACGCGGTGCCGGAGGCGACCGCGGCGACGGTCCAGGCCGCCCTCGCGGCGTCCGCGGCGGCCTCGGTCCTCTACGTGAAGGCCAACGCTGCGCTGGACCGGCTCGCGAAGGGCGTAGTCGTCGCTACGGCCGATGCGGCCGGTGCGACCGAAGGTGCCGGTTCGGCGGGCGACTCCGCGGAGGACGCGGCCGAGGACGGCGCGTCCGCCGAGGACGTGACGGCGGAGGACGGTTCGGCGACGGTCGACTCCACGACGGCCGACTCCACGACGGATCCGGCGACGGACGGCTCCTCTGCGACCGAGACTGCGATCGAGGCCGAGGCCGGTGCCGGTGCCGGTGCCGAGACCGAGGGCACCGCCCCCGAGACGGCCGACTCCGCCTCCGCCGGGGACGGTTCGGCTCAGGACGACACGGCGGCGGACGGCTCCGGCCAGGACGCTCCGGCCCCGAGCTC
Organism: Streptomyces phaeochromogenes; assembly: GCF_001418655.1. GTDB lineage: Bacteria > Actinomycetota > Actinomycetes > Streptomycetales > Streptomycetaceae > Streptomyces > Streptomyces phaeochromogenes. The sequence goes on from NZ_LIQZ01000285.1 coordinate 4,349, forward strand.
CTCCGCGAAGGCCGGCCCGGTCAAGCGGACCACGACGAAGGGCGGCGGCCCCAAGGGTTCGCCCTCGCCGGGAGGCCCCGGCAAGCGGGCGCCCCGGCCGAACGGTTCCCCGAACGGCTCCGCCAAGGGCGCGTCCGCGGCAGGCAGCACCGTGACGGGTGCCCCCGCCAAGGGTGACGCCGGGCAGGAGGGCGAGGCCCGGGGGAAGCCCGAGGCGGTCGGCGGCCATGAGCGCACGGCCGCCGCGACCGCACCGCTGTCCGCGAGGCCCGCGAAGGCCCCGCAACCCGCGGAGACCGTACGGCCGCACGCGCAGGCCACCGCGACCGACGTGAGCCCCCAGCGGTCCACGGCGACCGACACGACCACGGCCCCCAAGCGGTCCGCGGCGATCGACGTGACGCCTCTTCAGTCCACGGCGACCCGCACGGCGCCCGCCCCCGAGCCGTCGCCGGGCACCGACCTCGCGCGGCCCACGCCGTCCGAAGTGGCCCGTGTGCGGCGGCGGCCCGAGACCGGAGCGACGACCCACTCCCCGACGAGCGCGGCGGCCCTCACCCCCGCCGCGCGGCCCGCCGGACACTTCACCGTGCCCACGGCCGTCGCGGTCGCGCCGGCCTCGCCCGCGCGACGCCCCTCCGTGGAGGGCGGGTTCGACTTCTTCGGTACGCAGAAGGGCGACGAGGCGCTGGAGGCCGTACAGAACGAGGACCTCGCCGACGTGGTCGGCCAGGAGGCGCTCGCGCTCCACAAGGCCGAGTCGGAGTCCGCGTTCAAGCCTGTGAGCGAGGAGTCCCGCGGTGTCGGCCAGGTCATCGACCTGACCGCACACGACGAGACGGAACAGATCGACCTGGCGGAACTGCGCAGCGCGGTCTCGTAGAACCGAAGGACCCGTACGTGATGAGGGCAGTGGCAACCCGCCACTGCCCTCACGCCGTTCGCGGCTCTCAGGCCATCCACCGGTCCGGCCGGGCCTCCCGCCGTCCCGTGCGGGAGCGGTCCGCCTGTCCGTAGAGCAGTTCCGCCGCCTCGGTGGCGTCCCGGAGCCGGGCCGTCACGGTCTTGTTGGCGCCGGTGTCCACGCGGACGTCGGCAAGTCCCTTGTGGCGCTGCCACGGCCCCTGCTCCAGGCGCACGCTCTGCACCTTGGCGTGCGGCACGAGCGCGATGCTGCGGCGCAGCAGCCCGTGCCGGGCCACGAAGACGGTGTCGGTCACGGCGAGCCCGTAACCCCGCCACCAGAACGGCACGCACCAGCCCGCCCGGCGCGGCGGCCGTGCCAGTGAGGTGGGCACGGTCACGCCCGGCAGCACGCGCGCGATGACCGCGTCGGCGACCTCGCGCGGAGCGACCGGCACGAGCACGGAGTTGGAAGAGCCCGCCACGTCCAGCTCGACCCGGACCCACCCGCGCCGCCGCCAGAGCAGCGGCTCGACGATGCGTACGGTCTGGACGCGCCCGGGCGGCACCGTCTCGTGCGTACGGTCGAGGAGCCCGTGGTCGATGCGGAGCCCGTCCGGGGACTCGCCCACCGTCCAGTCGTACTCGCCGACGAACCGTCCCACGCTGCTCGCGCCCGCCGCGCCGAGCAGCGGAAGGGCCGTCGCGAGGACCGTCCACACGCTGTGGGTGGCGAACCACAGGAGCGGCGGTACGACGAGGGCGGCGGCCAGCGTTCCCCAGGTGGCGCCGGTCAGGACGAGCGACACGGCGAGGACACCGGCGGGCACGTGGAGCAGCCGCTGCACCGGCGCCTCGCCCACCTCGTGCGCCGTCTCGGGCGCGAAACCGGCGGCCCGGGCGAGCAGTTCGGCCCGCAGCACCCGGGCCTCCTCCTGGCCCAGATAGGCCAGCTCGTCCTTCTTGTCGGTCCCGACGACGTCGAGTTTGAGTTTGGCGACCCCGGCCACGCGGGCCAGCAGCGGCTGGGTGACGTCGACCGCCTGGAGCCGTTCGAGCCGGATGTGCGCGGTGCGCCGGAACACCAGGCCCGTACGGATGCGCAGTTCGGTGTCGGTCACCGCGAAGTGGGTGAACCACCAGCTCAGAAAGCCGTAGAGGGCGGCTCCCAGGACGGCCGCGACCAGGACGGCCGTCAGCGTCATCGTGGTGAGCCGCGTCAGCTGCCGCTGCGCCTGGTCGGGGTCGTGCACGGCCCAGCCGGCGATCACGGCGACCGGCGCCCACGCGCGCCGCAGCGGCGTCACGGGGTGCAGCCGCCGCTCGGTCGGCCCGGCCGCGACCTCGGACACTTCGCCCGGTACGGGCGCCGCCTCCGGCGCGGATGCCTCTTCCGCTACGGGCCCGGGCTCGTCCCGTACGTCCTTCACAGCCTCCATGTCCTCTACGTCCTTGGAGGCGCCCGGCGTCGTCACAGCCCCGCCGATCGGGCCTCGCCCAGCTCGGTGAGCCGGTCGCGCAGTCGTTCCGCCTCGGCCGGGTCCAGTCCCGGAATGCGGGCGTCCGTCGCCGCGGCGGCCGTGTGCAGCTGCACGCTCGACAGCCCGAAGTGCCGCTCGACGGGGCCGGAGGTGACCTCGACCAGCTGCATGCGCCCGTACGGCACGACGGTCTCCTCCTGCCACAGCACACCCCGGCTGATCAGCAGGTCGTCCGCGCGCTCGGCGTACCGCCAGGACCGCCAGTTGCGGCCCAGCATCGGCCAGCCCCACAGCAGCACCGCGAGCGGCAGCAGGGCGAAGGCCGCCCAGCCGGGCCCGGCGAGCAGACCGAGCAGCAGGCCCGTACCGACGGTCAGCAGACCCAGCCACACCACCAGCAACAGCCGTCGCATTCTCAGCAGCCCCGGCGGGAGTCCGATCCACACCGGCTCGCCCGCCGCCTGCCCCGCTGTCTGCCCCGCGTTTTCCGAGGTCCCCGTCTCCATGCCGCAAGCGTACGTACGCGACACTGTTCCCATGACTCCTACGACGGGTCCCACGGAGACCATGGTCGGTATCGGCGGCGGCGCCGAGAGCACCGACATGGTGCTCAACATCGGGCCCCAGCACCCGTCCACCCATGGGGTGCTGCGGCTGCGGCTCGTCCTCGACGGCGAGCGGATCCAGCACGCGGAGCCGGTGATCGGCTATATGCACCGCGGCGCGGAGAAGCTCTTCGAGGCGCGCGACTACCGCCAGATCATCATGCTGGCCAACCGCCACGACTGGCTCTCCGCCTTCTCGAACGAGCTGGGCGTGGTCCTCGGTGTGGAGCGCATGCTCGGCATGGAGGTCCCCGAGCGCGCGGTGTGGACGCGCACGCTGCTCGCGGAGCTGAACCGGGTCCTGAACCACCTGATGTTCCTGGGCTCGTACCCCCTGGAGCTGGGCGGGATCACGCCGATCTTCTACGCCTTCACCGAGCGCGAGGAACTCCAGCACGTCATGGAGGAGATCTCCGGCGGGCGCATGCACTACATGTTCAACCGGGTCGGCGGCCTCAAGGAGGACATGCCCGCCGGATGGACCGCCCGCGCGCGTGCGTCCGTTTCCGGAGTGCGCTCCCGTATGGACCGTTTCGACGACCTGGTGCTCGGCAACGAGATCTTCCGCGGTCGTACGAGGGGTGTCGGCGTCCTCTCCCCGGAGGCCGTGCACGCCTACGGAGTGAGCGGTCCCATCGCCCGCGCCTCCGGAGTCGACTTCGACCTGCGCCGGGACGAGCCGTATCTCGCCTACGGGGAGCTCCAGGACACCCTGAAGGTCGTCACGCGCCAGGAGGGCGACTGCCTGGCCCGCTTCGAGTGCCTCCTGGAGCAGACCCACGTCGCGCTCGACCTCGCCGACGCCTGTCTGGACCGGCTCGCCGAGCTGCCCCCGGGGCCCATCAACCAGCGGCTCCCGAAGGTCCTGAAGGCCCCCGAGGGCCACACGTACGCCTGGACCGAGAACCCCCTCGGCATCAACGGCTACTACCTCGTCAGCAAGGGCGAGAAGACCCCGTACCGGCTGAAGCTCCGCTCGGCCTCGTACAACAACATCCAGGCGCTGGCGGAGCTGCTCCCGGGCACGCTGGTCGCGGACATGGTGGCGATCCTGGGGTCGCTGTTCTTCGTGGTCGGGGACATCGACAAGTAGGCCGGTGACGGAGGTCGGATCGCGGCCGGGTCTCCGGGAAAACCGCGCTCTACGTAGAGGGCCGTTCTCCGTCGGGGAGCGGGTCCGGAATTCCAACCGGCTGGAGCAGCCACCCGAAGTCGCCGAGTCCGCCCCGGGCGGTCAGCTCGGCGGCCTCGCCCGCGCCCGCGAGGGCCCGTACGTACGCCGTCGGGTCCGTGGAGGCCAGGGCCAGGGACGGCCGCTCCCCGCTCACCCCGAGCGCGCCCAGTGCCTCCCGCTGGCTCAGCAGCCGCGCCCCGGGCAGGGCGCACGCGTCCAGCGCCACATGCGCGGTGATGTCACAGGAGCCGTCGGGCACGGGTGCGGTCTCCCGGCCGTCCTTGAACCCGGTCAGTGTTCCGAAGGGCGGGCGCGCTCCCGCGAAGTGCGCGTAGTCCACGGCCACGGCGAGACCCCGGCCGAGGGAGGCCACGGCGGCGGCCCAGGCGGCGTCCCTGGGGAGCCCGATCTCGGCGCGGAGTCCTTCGGCGGCATGAGGGTCGTAGGGGCCGTGAAGGCCCTGAGCAGGGCCCTGGAGGCCCGCTGCGGACAGGCGGACGCCCTCGGGCGGAGGCGGCCCGTCCGGAGCTTCAGGGGGCGGCAGCGGGCCGTCCGGGGTTGCCGTGAGCGGCCACCACTTCTCCAGCCACTCCGCCTCCGCCCCGGCCACCGGTTCCCCGAGGACCTCCGTCCCGTCCTCCCGTACGAGAACGAGCCGTGCCGTGCCCTCCGCGTCCGCCTCGGCCACGTCCAGGGGCACGTTGTCGAGCCACTCGTTGGCGAACAGGAGGCCCGTGACGTCCGGCGGGGGCGCCGGGAGCCACTCGATCCGGTGATCGAGTCCGGCGGGGCGGGCGGCCCGTTCCACGGCGTACCCACGCGCGCGGGAGGCCACTTCGGCGGGGAGGGCCTCCAGGACGCCGGTCACCAGCTCGCCGCGGCCCGCGCCCATGTCGACGAAGGCGAGTTCGGCGGGGTGGGCCAGCGCCTCGTCGACGAGGCACAGGAGCCGGGCCACGGCCCCCGCGAACAGCGGTGACGCGTGAACCGAGGTGCGGAAATGGCCCGCGGGACCCTCGGGGCGGCGATAGAAACCGGAGGGCCCGTACAGCGCCTCCTCGGTCGCCGGGCGCCACCCGCGCACCCCGCCCGCGCTCTCACGCTGCACTGCGCTCACCACTGCTCCCGACCGCTTCCACCGCGTCAGGTTAAGCGCCGAGTCGAGTAGGGCCTCCACCTTGGGGAGTACGAGCACCGGTTACGGATCGACCCTCCGGTTGACCCCTGCACACAGCACGCTTCCCTACGCTGGGTTACGTGCAGCGCCTCTATGACTTTCTCCGCAGGCACCCGATGTGGGTCGACGGCTTCTGGGCCGTCTTCCTCCTCGGGATCTCTGTCGTGGGCGGAACCGCGAACCAGGAGGCCGCCGGGACCGACCTCCCGGCCATCGTCATCCCGGTCACCCTGCTCCTCTGCCTGGTGATCGCGCTGCGCAGGCGCCTGCCCGAGAAGATGCTGCTGCTGGCCGTCGCCGTCGGCGTGGCACAGCTGGCACTGGACGTGTCGGTGGTGCCGGCCGACTTCGCGCTGCTGGTGATCACCTACACCGTGGCGTCGAACGGCACGCGCTGGGCCTCCCGGCTGGCCCTGACCGCAGGCCTGTTCGCGGCGCCCCTCTCGCAGCTGCGCTGGCCGGACGGGAACACGAGCGGCGCGGGCCATGTCGCGATAGTGGTCTTCCAGATGGTCCCGTTCGCCCTCGCCTGGGTGCTCGGCGACTCCCTGCGCACCCGCCGCGCCTACTTCGCGCAGCTGGAGGAGCGGGCCGCCCGTCTGGAGAAGGAGCGCGAGGCGCAGGCCAAGGTCGCCGTCGCCGCCGAGCGCGCCCGGATCGCCCGCGAGCTGCACGACGTCGTCGCGCACAACGTCTCGGTGATGGTGGTCCAGGCCGACGGCGCGGCATACGTCCTCGACTCCGCTCCCGACCAGGCCAAGAAGGCCCTGGAGACCATCTCCGGGACGGGCCGGCAGGCCCTCGCCGAGATGCGCCGCCTCCTCGGTGTCCTGCGCACCGGCGAACACCAGGAGTCCGGCGAGTACGTGCCGCAGCCCGACGTGGAGCAGCTCGACGACCTCGTCGAGCAGTGCCGCAGCTCCGGCCTCCCCGTCGACTTCAAGATCGAGGGGACCCCGCGCCCCCTGCCCAGCGGCGTGGAGCTCACGGCGTACCGCATCGTGCAGGAGGCCCTCACCAACACCCGTAAGCACGGGGGGCCGAACACGGGGGCGAGTGTGCGCCTGGTCTACTTCGACGACGGCCTCGGCCTGCTCGTCGAGGACGACGGCAAGGGCGCCCCGCACGAGCTGTACGAGGAGGGCGGCGCCGACGGCCGGGGCCACGGCCTGATCGGGATGCGCGAGCGCGTCGGTATGGTCGGCGGCACCCTGGACGCCGGACCGCGGCCCGGCGGCGGTTTTCGCATCAGCGCCCTGCTTCCCCTCAAGCCGGCCCACTGACACGTGCACGCTTCAGCTCCACGAACCGACCGGAGGACCTTCCCATGCCGATCCGCGTGATGCTCGTCGACGACCAGGTGCTGCTGCGCACCGGGTTCCGGATGGTGCTCGCCGCCCAGCCGGACATGGAGGTCGTGGCGGAGGCGGGCGACGGCGTCGAGGCCCTCCAGGTGCTGCGCGCGACCGAGGTCGACGTGGTGCTCATGGACGTACGCATGCCGAAGCTCGACGGCGTGGAGACCACCCGCCGCATCTGCCAGGACGAGAACCCGCCGAAGGTGCTGATCCTGACCACCTTCGACCTCGACGAGTACGCCTTCTCGGGGCTCAAGGCCGGTGCCTCCGGCTTCATGCTCAAGGACGTGCCGCCGGGCGAGCTCCTCACCGCGATCCGCTCCGTGCACAGCGGCGACGCGGTGGTCGCGCCCTCCACCACCCGGCGCCTGCTCGACCGGTTCGCGCCGATGCTGCCCAGCGCCGGCAAGGAGCCCCAGCACAAGGAGCTGGAGCGGCTCACCGGGCGCGAGCGCGAGGTGATGATCCTCGTCGCGCAGGGGCTGTCGAACGGCGAGATCGCGGCCCGGCTCGTCCTCTCCGAGGCGACGGTCAAGACCCATGTGGGCCGCATCCTCACGAAGCTGGGCCTGCGCGACCGCGTCCAGGTTGTCGTCCTCGCGTACGAGACGGGTCTGGTGCGGGCCGGGGGCGGTAGCGGGGGACAGGGCTGACCACCGTCCGGGGGCCGGGCCGACCACCGTCCGGGGGCCGTGCCGTGCGTGACCGGGGCGTGATCGGCGGCCACTAGGGTCTGCGCATGCTTCTGTGGATCAACGGCCCTTTCGGCGGCGGAAAGACGCAGACGGCGTACGAGCTCCAGCGGCGGCTGCCCGGCAGCGTCGTCTGCGATCCCGAGCACGCCGGCTTCGGTCTGCGCCGCATGCTGCCGCCCGAACTGCGCGGGAACTTCCAGGACTTGGCCTCCTGGCGGCAGGGCGTGGTCGAGGTGCTCGACCTCGCCCTCACCAAGCACGACGGAGTCGTCGTCGCGCCCATGACGGTCACCGACTTCGGCTACTTCGACGAGACCGTCGGGCTGCTGCGCGAAAAGGGCCACGACGTACGCCACTTCACGCTCCTCGCCGAGCGCGAGACCGTCCTGAAGCGGCTGCGCGAGCGCGGCTTCGGCCATCTCCTCCAGTACGTCGCCGGCAAGGACGCCCCGCTGCGCAGGGAGAGTTGGGCGGTCGAGCAGCTCGACCACTGCCTGGAGCGGCTGCGCGAACCGGAGTTCGCCGAGCACCTGTGGACCGACCACACCACGGTCGCCAGGACGGCCGACCGCATCGCCGTCCTGGCCGGCCTGACCCTCGCACCGAACAAGGACGGGGCCCTGCGGGGGCGGCTGCGGCGGTCCTGGACGAGCGCCAGGCACATCCGCTTCGACTGAGCCGCTTCCGCTGCCGCATCCGCAGTCGGTCGCAGCGGGGGTGGCGCCGGAAAGCGGGGCGCGCTCAGCGCAGGATGCCCTCCAGGAAGTCGCTGCCCAGGCGGGCCAGCATCGTGACGTCCAGCTGGTGCAGGACGTACCGTCCGCGGCGGCGGGTGGTGAGCAGGCCCGCCTTCTTCAGGACACTCAGGTGCCGGGATATCTCGGGCGGCGTCATGCCGTGCGTCTGGGCCAGCTCGCTCGTGGTGAAGGCGCTGCGGGCCAGGCTGCGGCACAGGCGCATCCGCACCGGGTGGGACAGGGCCGTCATCCGCAGGGTCAGCTGCTCGACGGAGGGCGGGGCCGCCAGCTCGGGGGAGCCGACCGGGTAGTGCAGCACCGGCTGCCAGCCGTACCGGTGCAGCACCATGAGGTGGGGCCAGCCGAGGCTTGTCGGCACCAGCAGCAGGCTGCTGTCCCGGACCGTGGTGTGGCCGCTGCCCAGCTTGTCGACGGTGACGCGGCCGGCCGCCTCGTCCAGCGCCACCGCGGGTGACACCGAGGCCAGCGCCTCGGCCAGACCCTTGCGTCTGAGCAGATCCGTCTTGTGGCGGGCGTCCGCGGCGAGCTGGTGGCGCAGCCGGGACCAGGTCTCGGCGAAGAAGGCCTCGTCGCAGTCCTCCAGGAACTGGCGCAGCCAGGCGCGGATCCTGGGCGGGTCCTCCAGCAGCCGCGCGGTGAACTCCGCCGGCCGGGGTCCGCGCGCGGCGGCCAGCTCCAGCGCGCGCCGACGGGCCCCGGCGTTGGTGAGCGCGCCCGCGCCCTGTGCGTCGTACGGCAGGGCGCAGGTGAATTCGAGGGCCGCGTCCACGAACTGGTCGTCCGTCAGCTTGTCGAGCAGGTCCAGGTCCTCGGCGAGGGTGGCGCCGGGGAGCGCGGTGCCGCCGCCCACCCCCGCATACGGCAGGAACAGGTCCGAGAAGGTCGTACGCCACAGGAAGTCGGCCTCGCACATCCGGTCCGCCAGATGCGGGTCGAGGCGCGCGGTCACCCCGGTCGCCCAGCCCTGCAGCCCGGGGTGGTGCCCCGGCTCGGCCAGCGCGTGCAGCGCCATGCAGAGCTCGGCGAGGGGCGAGGGCACGACGGCCACCCGCTCCCTGCGGAGCCCGGAAATGTCGATGGTCACGCTCATGACCTCATGGTGCACCCCGCCACTGACAACGCGGCCGTCGATTGACGACGCCGGTCAATCGACGCGACGCCCCGGCCGGGGCGTGCGCAAGCTGGGATCACAGACCGGGGCAACCGCGGGGCCCACGGAGTTCACGTCCGTACCCAGTCCCGAAGAGGCGATCCGCCATGAGCATCACCCAGCAGTACCTCATCGACACCTATCGCGCCCGGCAGCACGGCGACCCGACCCCGCCGGCCCCCGGCACCCACGACTGGCAGGTCATGCGCGAACTGGCCGACCACCGCCGTTTCCGCGCGGCCCTGACCGGCCGTCCGGCCCGGGGCCGGGGCCGGGGTCGGGGCCGGATACGGGCGGCGCTGGCGCGGCTGCGCGGGCGCTGAGGGGCCGACCTTTCAGGCACCGGTCCGGGCGGTCAGCGCGGCAGCCGCGCCACGAAGTCGGCGACCGCCGCGCGGACGTCCTCAGCGGTCCACTCCAGCCCCGGCGCGGCCACCGTGACCTCGGTGAACGCCAGACCGGGTCCACCCCGCTCCCAGACCTGCGGGAACAGGCCGGTCTTCGTCTCCTCGGCCTGCAGCGTCCCCGCGTCGGTGAGGGCGTCGGCGTCGTACGGCAGCCAGACCTGGAACTGGTGGGTGTGCGGCTCCTCGGGGTGCACCCGGACCCAGGGCACCCCGGCCCCGGCGAACCCCTCGCGCAGCGCCGCGGCGACCACGCGCGCGTGGGCCACGTACTCCGGGAGCCGGGGCAGCTCCTTCTCCAGGCCGATCAGCGCGGACAGGGCGGTGGGGAACTGCTGGAGGATCTGCCCGCCGTAGCGGTGGCGCCAGGCCTTCGCCTCGTCGACGAGTGTCTTCGGGCCCGCGAGGGCGGCGCCGCCGAATCCGTCGAGCGACTTGTAGAAGGACACGTAGACGCTGTCCGCGAGGTCCGCGATCTCGTCCAGGGAGTGGCCGAGGCGGGTGGTGCACTCCCACAGGCGGGCCCCGTCGAGGTGCACCACGGCGTCGCGTTCGCGTGCCGCGTCCGTGACGGCGACCAGTTCCTCCCAGGAGGGCAGGACGAAACCGGCCTCCCGGAGGGGCAGTTCGAGGAAGAGCGTCCCGAAGGGCTCCTCCAGGTCGCGTACTTCCTCGGCCGAGGGCATCCGCGGCTCGCGTGTCGGATGCACGGTCCGCAGGTTGCCGACCGTGCTGAGTGAATGCCGTTCGTGGACCTCCGGGTGGGAGAGGGGATGCATCGCCACCGTCGTACTGCCCGTACGGCCCGCCCAGCAGCGCAGCGCGACCTGCTGGGCCATGGTGCCCGAGGGGAAGAAGGCGGCGGCCTCCTTGCCGAGCAGAGCCGCGACCCGCTCCTCCAGGGTCTCGACGATCCCGTCGCCGTACATGTCCACCGGCTTGTCCAGGTCGTACACGTCGGGTCCCGCGTCCGTCAGCCGGGCCAGCCGCTCGCCGACCGTGGCGTGGAAACCGGGCCGCCACAGCACCCGCCGCGCCCCTCGCCAGGCGACCCTGCGCCGCTCGCGCCGCTGCCCGGCCGCCTCTTCCGCGGCCTGCCCCGCCGAACCGTCCGCCGCCTGTTCCGCCGAACCGTCCGGCACCTGCTCCGCCGCCTGTTCCACTGCCTGCCCCACCGCCTGCTCCGCCGTATCGCCCATGCCCGGATCATGCAGGACACCACGGCGACCGGTCATATGAATTCCCCACAGCCTGTGGACAAAAAAACGGCCCTCGGACCAATCGCGTTAACATGACGAGAAATCGTCCGGTACCCGGAGCGGACTGGAACGGAAGGCCGCCGTCGAGTGAGTACATTCCCCCAGCCAGACCCCAAGGACCGCCCCGCGCGGCTCACCGTCGGTGTGGTCGGCACCGGTCGTGTGGGCCCCGCCCTGGCCGCGTCGCTCCAGCTCGCAGGACACCGCCCGGTGGCCGCCTCCGGGGTCTCCGACGCCTCCCGGCGACGAGCGGCGGAGCTGCTGCCCGACGTGCCGCTGGTGACCCCCGAGCAGGTCCTGGGGAGGGCCGACCTGGTGCTCCTGACCGTCCCGGACGACGCCCTGCCGGGACTGGCGGAGGGCCTCGCCGAGACCGGTGCCGTACGGCCGGGACAGCTCATCGTGCACACCTCCGGGCGGTACGGCACGAGGGTCCTGGACCCCATGCTGCGCGCCGGTGCGCTGCCGCTCGCGCTGCACCCCGCGATGACGTTCACCGGCACCCCCGTGGACGTGCAGCGCCTCGCCGGGTGCTCCTTCGGGGTCACCGCGCCCGAGGAGCTGCGTCTGGCCGCCGAGGCCCTGGTCATCGAGATGGGCGGCGAGCCCGAGTGGATCGCCGAGGCATCCCGGCCGCTCTACCACGCGGCCCTCGCGCTCGGCGCCAACCACCTGGTGACGCTGGTCGCCGAGTCCATGGAGCTGCTGCGCGCGGCGGGCGTCGAGGCCCCGGACCGGATGCTGGGCCCCCTGCTGGGCGCGGCCCTGGACAACGCGCTGAGGTCGGGCGACGCGGCCCTCACGGGACCGGTGGCGCGCGGTGACGCGGGCACGGTCGCCGCGCACGTCGCCGAGTTGCGCAAGCACGCGCCCCAGACCGTCGCCGGCTATCTGGCGATGGCCCGCGCGACCGCCGACCGGGCCCTCGCCCACGGCCTGCTCAAGCCGGAACTCGCCGAGGACCTCCTCGGCGTACTCGCCAACGGGACGGCCGGGACCGCCGGGCCGGGCGGACCGAACGGCCCGAGTGGCACCGACGGAGCGAACGGACCCGGCGGGCCCGAAGGAGACGCCCGATGACGCGCGCAGGTGCCGAGAACGGAGCCACCCGATGACCACCACCGTGCTGCGCACCGCCGACGAGCTCCATGCGCGCGTGCGCACCGGCCGCCGTGCCGTCGTGATGACCATGGGCGCCCTGCACGAGGGTCACGCGACGCTGATCCGCACCGCCCGTGAGATCGCTGGCGACGGCGAGGTCGTCGTCACCGTCTTCGTGAACCCCCTCCAGTTCGGCGCGGGCGAGGACCTGGACCGCTACCCGCGCACCCTGGACGCCGACGTCAAGATCGCCGGACTGGCGGGCGCGGACGTCGTGTTCGCCCCTGCCGTGGACGAGGTCTACCCGGGCGGCGAACCCCAGGTCCGCATCAGCGCCGGCCCCATGGGCGGGCGCCTGGAGGGCTCGACGCGACCCGGGCACTTCGACGGCATGCTCACCGTCGTCGCCAAGCTGCTGCACCTCACCCGCCCCGACGTGGCGCTGTTCGGGCAGAAGGACGCCCAGCAGCTCGCCCTGATCCGCCGCATGGTGCGCGACCTGAACTTCGGCATGGAGATCGTCGGCGTCCCGACGGTGCGCGAGGCGGACGGCCTGGCCCTCTCCAGCCGCAACCGCTATCTGTCGGCCACCGAGCGCCGCACCGCGCTCGCCCTCTCCCAGGCCCTGTTCGCGGGCAGCGACCGGCACGCCGCCCAGGAGGCGCTGCGCGCGCGTGCCCGTGAGGTGCCTGCCACGCACGCGCGTGCCGAGGCCCTCAGCGCCATCGGCGAGTCCCGCGCCGCGGCCGACACGCACGCCGTCGCCAAGGCGGCCCCCGGCGGCCCCGCCGCGGTCCGCGCCGCCGCCCGCCTGATCCTCGACGACGCGGCCCGCCTCAACCCGCCGCTCGCGCTCGACTACCTCGCGCTGGTCGATCCGTCCGACTTCACCGAGATCCCGGACGACCACACCGGCGAGGCGGTCCTCGCCGTCGCCGCCCGGGTCGGGACGACCCGGCTGATCGACAACATTCCTCTGACCTTCGGAGCCGCCTCGTGACCAGCACAGGCACCAGCACAGGCATACGTCTGCACGCGCCCGCACCCGGCTGGTCCGTCACCGCCGACGTCGTGGTCGTCGGCTCCGGAGTCGCCGGACTCACCGCCGCCCTGCGCTGCGACGCCGCCGGGCTGCGCACCGTCGTCGTCACCAAGGCCCGCCTCGACGACGGCTCCACCCGCTGGGCCCAGGGCGGGATAGCCGCGGCCCTGGGCGAGGGCGACACTCCCGAGCAGCACCTCGACGACACCCTGGTGGCGGGCGCGGGCCTGTGCGACGAGGACGCCGTGCGCATCCTCGTCACCGAGGGACCCGACGCCGTACGCCGGCTCATCGAGACCGGCGCCCACTTCGACGAGTCCGAAGAGGGCGGCCTGGAGCTGACCCGCGAGGGCGGCCACCACCGCCGCCGCATCGCCCATGCGGGCGGCGACGCCACCGGCGCCGAGATCTCCCGTGCCCTGGTCGAGGCGGTACGCGCGCGTGGCCTGCGCACGGTCGAGAACGCGCTCGTCCTGGACCTCCTCACGGACACCGACGGACGCACCGCCGGCGTGACCCTGCACGTCATGGGAGAGGGCCAGCACGACGGCGTGGGAGCCGTCCACGCCCCCGCCGTGGTCCTCGCGACCGGCGGCATGGGCCAGGTCTTCTCGGCGACCACCAACCCCTCCGTCTCCACCGGCGACGGCGTGGCGCTCGCGCTGCGCGCCGGCGCCGAGGTCAGCGACCTCGAATTCGTCCAGTTCCACCCGACCGTGCTGTTCCTCGGCGCGGACGCCGAGGGCCAGCAGCCGCTCGTCTCGGAGGCGGTCCGCGGCGAGGGCGCCCACCTGGTCGACGCGGGCGGCGTGCGCTTCATGACCGGCCAGCACGAACTGGCCGAGCTCGCCCCCCGCGACATCGTCGCCAAGGGCATCATGCGGCGCATGCAGGAGCAGGACGCCGAGCACATGTACCTGGACGCCCGGCACTTCGGCGCCCACATGTGGGAGCACCGCTTCCCGACGATCCTCGCCGCCTGCCGCGCCCACGGCATCGACCCGGTCACCCAGCCCGTCCCGGTCGCCCCGGCCGCCCACTACGCCTCCGGAGGCGTCCGCACGGACTCCCGGGGCCGTACGACCGTCCCCGGTCTGTACGCGTGCGGCGAGGTCGCCTGCACCGGTGTCCACGGCGCCAACCGGCTCGCCTCCAACTCCCTCCTGGAGGGCCTGGTCTACGCCGAGCGCATCGCCGCCGACATCGTCGGCGGCCACGAGGAGAACAGCCTCCACGCGCGCGTGCCCGCACCGGTCGCTTATCCGGAGAAGCCCGCCCATCCGCTGCTCGCCCCCGAGGCACGCTTCGCGATCCAGCGGATCATGACCGACGGCGCCGGGGTCCTGCGCTCGGCCGCCTCCCTGGAGACCGCGGCCGAGCGCATCCAGCAGCTGCACACCGAAGCCCGCGACGCCCTCGACGTCCACGGCAAGACGGCCGAGCCCGGCGTCGACACCTGGGAGGCCACCAACCTCCTGTGCGTGGCCCGCGTCCTCGTCTCCGCCGCCCGGCTGCGCGAGGAGACCCGCGGCTGCCACTGGCGCGAGGACAAAGGTGAACGGGACGACACGAACTGGCGGCGCCACATCGTCGTGCGGCTGAATCCCGACCGCACACTCGCCGTACACACCACCGACACCCCAGACTTCCCCCCGACACAGCAGTCCCGTCCCCAGGAGCAGTGACAGAAGTGAGCACCCCCGACCTTCCCCTCCTCACAGGCGGTGGCTGCGGCGACGGCTGCGGCTGCGGCGCCGCAGGGGAGTACGACGTCGATCCCCTGGAGTACGCCGAGTGCGGGCTCGACCCCGCCCTCGCGCAGCTCCTCGCCGACGCCGGGCTCGACCCCGTAGAGATCGAGGACATCGCGCATCTGGCCATCGAGGAGGACCTCGACCACGGCGTGGACGTGACCACCGTCGCGACCATCCCCGAAGAGGCCGTCTCCACCGCCGACTTCACCGCCCGGGAGGGCGGTGTCGTCGCGGGCCTCAGGGTCGCCGAGGCGGTCGTCTCCGTGGTCTGCACGGACGAGTTCGAGGTCGAGCGGCACGTCGACGACGGCGACCGCGTCGAGGCAGGCCAGAAGCTCCTGAGCGTCACGACCCGCACCCGCGACCTGCTGACGGCCGAGCGCAGCGCCCTGAACCTCCTGTGCCGTCTCTCCGGCATCGCGACGGCCACGCGCGCGTGGGCCGACGTTCTGGAGGGCACCGGCACGCGCGTGCGTGACACCCGCAAGACGACGCCGGGACTGCGCTCCCTGGAGAAGTTCGCCGTCCGCATGGGCGGCGGAGTCAACCACCGCATGTCCCTCTCGGACGCGGCCCTCGTCAAGGACAACCACGTGGTCGCCGCGGGCGGCGTCTCCCAGGCCTTCAAGGCCGTACGGGAGACCTTCCCGGACGTGCCGATCGAGGTCGAGGTCGACACCCTGGAGCAGCTCCGCGAGGTCGTGGACGCGGGCGCCGACCTGATCCTCCTGGACAACTTCACACCCGGCGAGTGCGCGGAGGCAGTGGCCGTCGTGGACGGCCGCGCACTCCTGGAGGCCTCGGGCCGCCTCACCCTGGACACCGCCCCGACGTACGCGAAGACGGGCGTCGACTTCCTCGCGGTGGGCGCCCTCACGCACTCCTCGCCCATCCTCGACATCGGCCTCGACCTGCGCGAGGCCGACGAGACGTCCCAGGTCTCCGAGACGTCCAAGGCCTCCGACGCGTCGACGACGAGCGAGGCTGAGTAGGCATGCTGCTCACGATCGACGTAGGCAACACGCACACCGTCCTCGGCCTCTTCGACGGCGAGGACATCGTCGAGCACTGGCGCATCTCCACGGACGCCCGCCGCACCGCGGACGAGCTGGCCGTACTCCTCCAGGGCCTGATGGGCATGCACCCGCTCCTCGGCGACGAGCTGGGCGACGGCATCGACGGCATCGCCATCTGCTCGACCGTCCCCTCGGTCCTGCACGAGCTGCGCGAGGTGACCCGCCGCTACTACGGCGACGTACCGGCCGTCCTCGTCGAACCGGGCATCAAGACGGGCGTCCCGATCCTGATGGACAACCCCAAGGAGGTCGGCGCCGACCGCATCATCAACGCGGTCGCGGCCGTCGAGCTCTACGGCGGACCTGCCATCGTCGTCGACTTCGGCACGGCGACGACGTTCGACGCGGTCTCCGCGCGCGGGGAGTACGCCGGCGGCGTCATCGCCCCCGGCATCGAGATCTCCGTCGAGGCACTCGGCGTCCGCGGCGCCCAGCTCCGCAAGATCGAGATCGCCCGCCCCCGCACGGTCATCGGCAAGAACACCGTCGAGGCCATGCAGTCGGGCATCATCTACGGCTTCGCCGGCCAGGTCGACGGCGTCGTCAACCGCATGGCCCGCGAACTCTCCGAGGACCCCGACGACGTCACGGTCATCGCCACCGGCGGCCTGGCTCCCATGGTCCTGGGCGAGTCCTCGGTCATCGACGAACACGAACCCTGGCTGACGCTGATCGGCCTCCGCCTGGTCTACGAGAGAAACGTGTCCCGCACCTAGACGTCCCAAAGAGGCGCGGCGCCGTGCCGATTCGCGGCTGCGCCGCGTGGACGCGAGCACCCCTGGACGACCCGCAGACAGCGCGCGTCCCCCGGTCGCACCCACCCGGGGGCGCGGGGCTG
>NZ_LIQZ01000286.1 GCF_001418655.1 Streptomyces phaeochromogenes
GGCCCAGCCCGGCCGCCCGTACGGGGCAGGGGGCCTCGCTGGGCCATGCGGGTGACCACCTCGGTCTCCGTGACGGTGCTCGCGGCGGCCGGCATCGGGCACGCGCTGCTCACCGGTCTCGGCTCCGACATCGACCGGATCGACCCCTTCAAGGACATGAAGAACCGGCCCGCGCACGGCCACGGCATGAACGTCCTCCTCGTCGGCACCGACGGCCGCGACCGGATCACCCCGGAGGAGAAGGAGAAGTACCGGCTCGGCGGCGCCCCCTGCCACTGCACCGACACGATCATGATCGTGCACCTCTCCGAGGACCGTAAGCGGGCCAGCATCGTGAGCCTGCCGCGCGACTCGTACGCCGAGACGCCCGCCCACATCGACCGCACCAGCGGACAACGGCACCAGCCGCACCCGGTCAAGCTGAACGCCGCGTACGCGGAGGGCGGGCCGCAGCTGACCGTGCGGACCGTGGAGAACATGACCCATGTGAAGATCGACCACTATCTGGAGGTCGACTTCACCAGCTTCATCAAGACCGTGGACGTGCTCGGCGGGGTCCGGATCTGCACGGTGAAGCCGCTGAAGGACACCTACACCGGGCTCGATCTGCCGACCGGCGTGCACGATCTGAACGGCGGGCAGGCACTGCAGTACGTGCGCTCGCGGCACATCGACGGGGCGTCGGACCTCGGTCGGATGCAGCGCCAGCAGCGCTTCCTGGCCGCGCTGATCGAGCGGGCCACCTCCTCCGGGGTGCTGCTCAACCCGATCAAGTTCCGGGAGGTGACCGGTGCCGTGCTCGGCTCGGTGCGCGCCGACAAGGGACTCGGCTCGGACGAACTCATCGACCTGGGGCGGGCGATGCGGACCTTCTCGCCGTCCTCCTCGGAGTTCACGACGGTCCCGATCGGGAAGATGGGGTACGCCGTGAAGGGCATCGGCTCGACCCTGAAGTGGGACGAGCAGAAGGCGGACCGGCTCTTCCGCACCCTGCGCGACGACAAGCCGCTCGCCCCGCACCGGGTCCGCTCCAAGGCCCTGCGCGTCGATGTCGCCCCGCAGCAGATCCGGGTCCAGGTCGAGAACGGCACCATGACCGCCGGCCTCGGCCGCCGCGTCGACAGCGGCCTGTCGGCCACCGGCTTCCGCACGACCCGGGCCCCCGTGAACGCCCCCGACCGCTCGATCCGGCGCACGATCATCCAGTACGACCCCCGCTGGGACCGCTCCGCGAAATCCCTCGCCACGGCCCTGCCCGGCAGCGAGCTGCGCCCCGTGAACGGCCAGGGCCCCCTGATGAAGGTGATCGCCGGCTCGGACTTCAAGGAGGTCCACAAGGTCCGGGCGGAGGACCCGACCCAGGGCGAATTCGAAACGGTGACGGGCGACCAGGTGGTCTGCCCGTAGAGAACCAATCCGGCGGGGGTTCACATCCGAATACCCGGTGGCCGCCCAAACCCCCGGCCGAGCCTTCATTCTCCGGCCCGGTCAGGCGCGCCCCTCAGGGGCGCGGGGAACTGCGCGACCTCAGCCCCAACGAACCCGCACCCGCCCTAGTCGTCGAGCCCCTCAGAAGCCCGCTTCTCCCGCAACTCCACGATCGCCCGCCGCCGGGCAAGCCGATGCGTACGACGGATCTGCGCCTCCTGATTGCGGCGCCGGTCCCGCTCGCTCTCCGCCAGCACCGGAGGTACCCGCCGAGGCTTGCCATCGGCATCCACGGCGGCGAACACCAGGTAGGCCGAGCCGACCTGCTGAGGCGGCGTGGACTCGTTCCAACGCTCGGCGAGAACGCGGACGCCGACCTCCATCGACGTACGACCCGTCCAGTTCACCTGTGCCTTCACATGCACGAGGTCGCCTACGCGTACGGGTTCCAGGAAGGCCATCTCGTCCATGGAGGCGGTCACGGCGGGCCCGCCGGAGTGCCGCCCGGCCACCGCGCCGGCCGCGTCGTCGACCAGTTTCATGATCACGCCACCGTGCACCGTGCCCAGAAGGTTGGTGTCGTTGTGGGTCATGATGTGGCTGAGGGTGGTTCGGGACGCCGAAGTCGGCTTGCCCGGAATATCGGATTCCGGGGTACGGGCCTGGTCTGTCATGCCGACCACCTTATGCCGGGCACTCGCAAGGGTTGCTTTGCATCAGGTCTGCAACAGCCCTGGTGCGATTTTCCGAAGACCCTTGTATGGCACACAGTGGGACCCTGCACACTGGGCCCATGAGCGATTGGCCCCAGGGACACAACGGCGGCGACCGGCACGGCCGCGGCAGCACAGGCGCCGAGCCCGAGGGCGCCCGTGTGATGCGGCAGGTGCAGCGCGGCTCGGGGGCCGGTCCACGCCCCTCGGCGCCGTCGCGCGGAGTCCCGCCCCAGCCGACGTACACGGACGGCTACGGCGAGGACGCCTACGACGGTTACAACACCGGACAGGTCTACGGCTCGCCGGGCGGAGGCGGTCCGCAGGAGCCTCCGGGCGGCCGTGGACGGGGTCCGCGGCCCGCGCCGAACTGGCGCAAGCGGATCAAGTGGACCGCGATCACGGTGGTCACCGTGCTGGTCGTGGTCTCCGTGGGTACGTACTTCTGGGCCGACTCGAAGCTCAAGCGCGAGGTCGACCTGTCGAAGGTGATCGACCGGCCCGACGGGGGCGAGGGCACCAACTACCTGATCGTCGGCTCCGACAGCCGCGAGGGCATGTCCGCCGAGGAGAAGAAGAAGCTCCACACGGGCTCCGCCGAGGGCAAGCGCACGGACTCGATGATGATCCTGCACGTCGGCGACAACGGGAACACGATGATCTCGCTGCCGCGCGACTCGAACGTGACGATCCCCACGTTCAAGGGCTCCGAGTCCGGCAAGACCTTCCCGGGCACCGGCCGCCAGGTGAAGCTCAACGCGGCGTACGCGGAGGACGGGCCCGAGCTGCTCGTGCGGACCGTCGAGGCCAACACCGGGCTGCGCATCGACCACTACGCGGAGATCGGCTTCGGCGGCTTCGCGAAGATCGTCGACGCGGTGGGCGGTGTCGAGATGGACATCCCCAAGGCGTTCAAGGACGACAAGTCCGGCGCCGACTTCAAGGCGGGCAAGCAGACCCTGAACGGCGAGCAGGCCCTGGCCTTCGTCCGTACGCGGTACGCGTTCGCGGGCAGCGACCTGGACCGTACGAAGAACCAGCAGAAGTTCCTCGCGGCCCTGGCGAGCCAGACGGCGACGCCGTCCACGGTCCTCAACCCCTTCAAGCTCTACCCGACCATGGGCGCCGGCCTCGACACCCTCACCGTCGACAAGGACATGTCCCTCTGGGACCTCGCCTCGATGTTCTGGGCGATGAAGGGCATCACCGGCGGCGAGGGCAAGTCGATGAACATGCCGATCTCCGGCAACTCGGCCAACGGCAACCTCCAGTGGGACACCGCCAAGGTCAAGACCCTGGTGAACCAGCTGAAGAACGACGAGAAGGTGACGGTGTCGGGGAACTGACCCGATCCCGAGCCGTACCTCGGCGAGACACGATGGGCCCCCGGCATGACGCCGGGGGCCCATCGCTGTAATACGGCTGCGCCCTACGGCAGGTTGCGGGCCATCACGATGCGCTGGACCTGGTTGGTGCCCTCGTAGATCTGGGTGATCTTGGCGTCGCGCATCATGCGCTCGACCGGGTAGTCGCGGGTGTAGCCGTAGCCGCCGAGGAGCTGGACGGCGTCCGTGGTGACCTCCATGGCGACGTCGGAGGCGAAGCACTTGGCCGCCGCGCCCTGGAAGGTGAGGTCGCTGTCGCCGCGCTCGGACTTCGCCGCGGCCTGGTACGTCAGGGCTCGGGCGGCCTCGATCTTCATGGCCATGTCGGCGAGCATGAACTGGATGCCCTGGAAGTCGGCGATCGGCTTGCCGAACTGCTTGCGCTCCCGGACGTAGCCCTTGGCGTAGTCGAGGGCGCCCTGGGCGATGCCGAGGGCCTGGGCGGCGATCGTGATGCGGGTGTGGTCCAGGGTCTTCATCGCGGTGGCGAAGCCCGTGCCCTCCTCGCCGATGATGCGGTCGGCCGGGATGCGAACGTTGTCGAGGTAGACCTCGCGCGTCGGGCTGCCCTTGATGCCGAGCTTCTTCTCCGGGGCGCCGAAGGAGACGCCCTCGTCCGACTTCTCGACGACGAAGGCCGAGATGCCCTTGGAGCGCTTCGTGGGGTCGGTCACGGCCATCACCGTGTAGTACTCCGACTCGCCCGCGTTGGTGATCCAGCGCTTCACGCCGTTCAGGACGTAGAAGTCGCCGTCGCGGACCGCCTTCGTCTTCATGCCCGCCGCGTCCGAGCCCGCGTCCGGCTCGGAGAGGCAGTACGAGAACATGCCGTCGCCCTTGGCCAGCGGGCCCAGGTACTTCTTCTTCAGGTCCTCGGAGCCGGAGAGGATCACCGGGAGCGAGCCCAGCTTGTTCACCGCGGGGATCAGGGAGGAGCTGGCACAGACCCGCGCCACCTCCTCGATCACGATGACCGTGGCCAGCGCGTCCGCGCCCGCACCGCCGTACGACTCCGGTACGTGCACGGCGTGCAGGTCGGAGGAGACCAGGGCGTCCAGCGCCTCCCGGGGGAACCGGGCTTCCTCGTCCACCACGGCGGCGTACGGCGCGATCTTCGCCTCGGCCAGTGAGCGGATCGCGTCACGGAGCATGTCGTGCTCCTCGGACGGGCGGTACAGGTCGAAATCAGCCGATCCGGCCAAGGTCTCTCACGCTCCAAAGACGCTGTGATGCTGACGCTAATTACCGTTAAGTAACTCAAATTTTAGGGGCCCGCCCACGGGAGTGATACGTGAGCTTGGCGACAAGGGGAAAGCTGCCCGGTGAAGCGCTCGAACAAGCCCCGACTATGCTCGGTCAGCGCACTCGACGCGCGCCGCGGGCGCACATCTGACGGATACCTGACGGACACCTACTGGAGCATCCATGGCCCTCAAGATCACCGTGATCGGCACCGGCTACCTCGGCGCCACGCACGCCGCGGCCATGGCCGAGCTCGGGTTCGAGGTGCTGGGACTCGATGTCGTACCCGAGAAGATCGAGATGCTCCAGCGGGGCGAGGTCCCGATGTACGAGCCGGGTCTCGAAGAGCTGCTGGCCAAGCACGTCGCCGGTATCGAGGGGTCCAGCGGGCGGCTGCGGTTCACCATGGACTGGGCCGAGGTCGCGGAGTTCGGTGACATCCACTTCGTCTGCGTGAACACCCCGCAGAAGCACGGCGAGTACGCGTGCGACATGTCGTACGTCGACGCCGCCTTCGCCTCGCTCGCGCCCCACCTCACGGGCCCCGCCCTCGTCGTCGGCAAGTCCACCGTGCCCGTGGGGTCGGCCGAGCGGCTGGGCCGCACGCTGGTCGAGCTCGCCCCCGCCGGCGAGGAAGTGGAGCTGGCCTGGAACCCCGAGTTCCTGCGCGAGGGCCTCGCCGTCCAGGACACCCTGCACCCCGACCGCATCGTGGTCGGCGTCCGCAGCGAGCGCTCCGAGAAGCTGCTCCGCGAGGTGTACGCGACGCCGATGGCCGAGGGCTCGCCGTTCGTGGTGACCGACTTCCCGACCGCCGAGCTGGTGAAGACCGCCGCGAACTCCTTCCTCGCCACCAAGATCTCCTTCATCAACGCGATGGCCGAGGTCTGCGAGGCGGCCGGCGGCGACGTCGTGAAGCTCGCCGAGGCGATCGGCTACGACGACCGGATCGGCAAGAAGTTCCTGCGCGCGGGGATCGGCTTCGGCGGCGGCTGCCTCCCCAAGGACATTCGCGCCTTCATGGCACGCGCCGGTGAACTGGGCGCCGACCAGGCGCTCACCTTCCTGCGCGAGATCGACTCCATCAATATGCGGCGCCGCGGCCAGATGGTGGAAATGACGCGTGAGGCACTCGGCGGCGGTTCCTTCCTCGGGAAGCGGATCGCGGTGCTCGGCGCCACGTTCAAGCCGGATTCGGACGATGTCCGGGATTCACCCGCGCTGAACGTCGCCGGGCAGATCCATCTGCAGGGCGGCCAGGTCACGGTCTACGACCCCAAGGGCCTCGCCAACGCGCGACGGCTCTTCCCGACACTCGGGTACGCGGACACCGCAGCGGAGGCCGTACGCGGCGCCCATGTCGTCCTGCACCTCACCGAGTGGAGCGAGTTCCGCGAGCTGGACCCGGCCGCGCTCGGCGAGGCCGTGACGGACCGCGTCGTACTGGACGGCCGCAACGCGCTCGACCCCGCCGTGTGGCGGGCCGCAGGCTGGACGTACCGGGCGATGGGCCGACCGGCCGCCTGAGCCGCCGGGGCCCCCTTCACCCGTCGCCGGTACCCAAGCCGCCACGGCGACTTGACGGCTTATTGTTCGCCGGGCACAGCCCTGCACTTCTTCTCTCCAATTGGTTCGAATCGCATTCGAGCAATGTGGTGGAATTGCCGTGCCATGCATGCCAGTTCTTCACAGTCGCAATGCACGGAATGACGCCGTTGTGGCCCGTTCTCACAGCAGGGGCACCCCTGGAGGAGAGGCAGGCAACAGGCGATTAACCAACGCGTAGCCGCGCGGAATTCGGCTCCCACTCCACTGGTCCGCATTCACCGATCTGAATGACCGGACCATGCCAGGAGTGATCATGCCCCTGTTCAACAGGGCGGATTGGCCGAGGGATCACCGCGACGAGGTGGTCGCGGGCGCGCTCGTCGGCGCCGTGCTGATCGTGCTCGGTTACGCCTCGGGGATCGGCGCCCCGCCGTCGTCGGGGTCGGCACAGGCCGCCGTGCCTCCCGCGTCACCGCCCGCGGCGACGGCACCGCCCAGTACGACTCCGGCGCCGGGCGAGGACGCGCCGGAGGGAGCCGCGCCCGTGCCTCAAGTCCCGGTCGGGGCGGGCGAGTTGCCGATCGGCACCGGCGTCGTGCCGATCGGGGGCGGCGGCCATGCCGGGCACGGGACCGGCGGCGGGAGCGGGGAGTCCGGTACCGGAGGCCATGACGGTCACGGTGGGCAGGGCACGACGCCGACTCCCACCCCCACGCCCTCCCC
>NZ_LIQZ01000287.1 GCF_001418655.1 Streptomyces phaeochromogenes
CCCCACAGACTTCCTCTCCCCCAAGGAACACCACCGTGACCAGACTCAGCGTCGAGATGCTGGCAGCGGACCCCGTCGAGCCGATCACCTCGGCGGGCCACGCTCAGCTGGGCATCGCAGTACTGGCGGGCATCGCCGTCATCGTCCTGCTCATCACCAAGTTCAGGCTCCACGCCTTCCTCGCCCTGACCATCGGGTCGCTGGCGCTGGGCGCCTTCGCCGGAGCGCCCCTCGACAAGGCGATAGCCAGCTTCTCGGCCGGCCTCGGTTCGACCGTCGCCGGTGTGGGCGTCCTGATCGCGCTCGGCGCGATCCTCGGCAAGCTGCTCGCGGACTCCGGCGGCGCCGACCAGATCGTCGACACGATCCTCGCCAAGGCGGGCGGACGCTCGATGCCGTGGGCGATGGTCCTGATCGCCTCGGTGATCGGACTGCCGCTCTTCTTCGAGGTCGGCATCGTGCTGCTCATCCCGGTCGTCCTGATGGTCGCCAAGCGCGGCAACTACTCGCTGATGCGCATCGGCATCCCGGCGCTCGCGGGTCTGTCCGTGATGCACGGGCTGATCCCGCCGCACCCCGGCCCGCTGGTCGCGATCGACGCGGTCAAGGCGAACCTCGGCGTCACCCTCGCCCTCGGCATCCTGGTCGCCATCCCGACCGTGATCATCGCGGGCCCGGTCTTCTCCAAGTACGCGGCCCGCTGGGTGGACGTCCCGGCGCCGGAGAAGATGATCCCTCAGCGCGCCTCCGAGGACCTGGAGAAGCGCCCCGGCTTCGGCGTCACCATCGCCACCGTGATGCTGCCGGTCGTGCTGATGCTGGCCAAGGCGCTGGTGGACATCGTCATCGACGACCCCGAGAACATGGTGCAGCGCGTCTTCGACGTGATCGGCTCGCCGCTGATCGCCCTGCTCGCGGCCGTGCTCGTCGCCATCTTCACCCTCGGCCGGGCGGCCGGGTTCACCAAGGACCGGATCTCCTCGACCGTCGAGAAGTCCCTCGGCCCGATCGCGGGCATCCTGCTGATCGTCGGCGCGGGCGGCGGCTTCAAGCAGACGCTGATCGACTCCGGCGTGGGCCAGATGATCCTGGACATATCCAAGGACTGGTCGATACCCGCGCTGCTGCTCGCCTGGCTGATCGCGGTGGCGATCCGGCTCGCGACCGGTTCCGCGACCGTCGCCACCATCTCGGCGGCCGGTCTCGTGGCCCCGCTCGCGGCCGACATGTCGACCGCGCACGCCTCGCTGCTCGTGCTGGCCATCGGCGCCGGTTCACTGTTCTTCTCCCATGTGAACGACGCCGGGTTCTGGCTGGTCAAGGAGTACTTCGGCCTCAGCGTCGGCCAGACCATCAAGACCTGGTCGGTCATGGAGACCATCATCTCGGTGGTCGCCGGCGCGCTGGTCCTCCTCCTGTCCCTAGTGATCTAGCTCGCTCCCGGGAGTTGTACGACGATGACTCACCCTCTCTTCGACATCAGCGGCAGTACGGCACTGGTGACCGGGTCCAGCCGGGGCATCGGCCTCGCACTGGCCCGCGGCCTCGCCGAAGCGGGCTGCACGGTGGTCCTCAACGGCCGCGACACCGACCGGCTCACCAAGGCCGCCGCGGAACTGCCGGGCGAGATCCACACCGCAGCCTTCGACGTGACCGACGGCCCCTCGGTGGCGGCCGGGATAGCGGACGTCGAGGAGCGGGTGGGCCCGCTGGACATCCTCGTCAACAACGCCGGGATGCAACTGCGGGCCCCGCTCCTGGAGTTCGCCGACGCCGACTGGCACCGCATCCTCAACACCAACCTCACCAGCGCCTTCCTCGTGGGCCGCGAGGCCGCCCGCGGCATGACCGCGCGCGGACACGGCAAGATCGTCAACATCTGCTCGCTGCAGAGCGAGGTGGTACGGCCCGGGATCGCGCCGTACGCCGCCACAAAGGGCGCGCTGAAGATGCTGACCAAGGGCATGTGCGCCGACTGGGGGCCGCAGGGCGTCCAGGTGAACGGCCTGGGCCCCGGCTACATCGAGACCGAGCTGACCCAACCCCTCGTCGACGACCCGGAGTTCAGCGCCTGGGTCCGCCGAAGGACCCCGGCCGGCCGCTGGGGCCGTACGGAGGACCTGGTCGGCGGAGTCCTGTTCCTCGCCTCCCCGGCGGCGAACTTCGTCAGCGGACAGATCCTGTACGTCGACGGCGGCATGACCAGCGTTCTCTGAGTTCTCCGAACGTGAGCTCTCGGAACATGAGCTCTCCGAAAGTCTGAAGTTCCCCGAAAGGGTGTGTGCTGATGCTCGGTTGCGTGATCCACGGCCAGGACGACCTGCGCGTGGACGAACTCCCGGTCCCCTCCCCCGGCCCCGGCGAGGCCCTCGTCGCCGTACGGTACGGCGGAGTGTGCGGATCCGACCTCCACTACTGGCGACACGGCGGCGTGGGCGACTTCCGCCTCCGCGAGCCGATGGTCCTGGGCCACGAGGTGGTCGGATCGGTACTCCTCTACGGTGACAACACGTCAGGCCCCGTCCCCGGTACGCAGGTTGCGGTGCACCCCGCGACGCCCTGCGGGGTGTGCCCCGAGTGCTCCGACGGCCGCCGGAACGTGTGCCGCGACACCCGCTACCTCGGCAGCGCGGCCCGCACGCCCCACGTCCAGGGCGGCTTCGCGGCCCAAGTGGTGGTCCCCGCCGAGCAGTTGCGTACGATCCCCGCCGGGCTCCCCCTCCGCCGGGCAGCGTTGGCGGAGCCGCTCTCCGTCGCACTCCACGCGGTACGACGGGCCGGAGACGTGACCGGGAAGCACGTACTCATCACCGGTGCCGGCCCCATCGGCTGCCTGGTAGTAGCGGCGGCGAAGGCGGCGGGTGCCGCACGGGTCACGGTCACGGACCTGCTCCCACGCGCCCTGGAGTACGCGGTCGCGGCAGGGGCGGACGATGCCCTGCGCGCGGACGACCCGTCCGCTCCCGCCTGGCCCTCCGAGGTGGACACGGCCATCGAGGCCTCGGGCGTCGCCGCGGGCCTCGACACCTGCCTCCGTCTCGTACGCCGTGGCGGGGTCGTGGTCCAGCTCGGCATGCTGCCTCCGGGCCAGTCCCCCTTCGCGGGCAACCTCGTCGTCAGCCGTGAGATCGAACTCCGAGGAGCCTTCCGCTTCGACGCGGAGTTCGACGACGCACTCGCACTCCTCGCCCGAGAGCCCCGCTTCGACAACCTGGTCAGCGCGGTGGTCCCCCTCGACGAGGCGGAATCGGCTTTCACCCTGGCGGCAGACCGCGCGGAGTCCTGCAAGGTACTCCTGGACTTCGGAACACCTAGCCCCTGACAACTCGCCCGAGGGGGCGCCCTTTAGGGGCGCGGGGAACTGCGCCCCCAGCCACATCGGACCCGCACCTGCCAAACGACGGTCACCAGGCCGCCCAACCGCCGGAGGCCTACGGCCGCCAGAGCGGATGCTCCTCCTCGGCCCACTCCTTGCTGACGGACCCCGTCCGGAGCCCTCGCCGGGCCTCCGGACGGGCCATGGCCATCCCGATGTGCCCGGCAAGAACAAGGCCAATGGTCAGCGCCAGCCAGTCATGCACAAAGGTCGCACTCGTGCGCCACACGAGCGGCGCGAGATGCGTGAACCACATCAGCAACCCGGTCCCGACCATGACCAGAACGGCCCCGGCGATCCAAGCCGCGTACACCTTCTGCCCGGCGTTGAACTTCCCGGCAGGCCGCGACTCGGGCCGGGCATCACGCCGAAGCGCCGCCCGCAGCCACACGCCATCGTGCGGCCCGAACCGATTGAGCAACCGCAGGTCCTTCCGGAAGGCCCGCGAGACGAGCCCGGCAAGGACAGGCACCGGCAACAACAGCCCGGACCACTCGTGCACCCGCACGACCAACTCGCGCCGCCCGACGAGTTCGGCGAGCTGCGGCAGGTACAGACAGGCCGCGGTCGCCACGCACACCCCCATCAACACGGCCGTCACCCGGTGCACCCACCGCTCGGCGGGCGAGAACCGCGGCACCCGCACCGCACCCGCAAAGCGCTCCCCGGTGTTCGGCACCCGGTCGGCGGCCCCCGGCGCCTCGGCCTCAGGTCGCGTCATCGTCCCGTCCGTTCGATCGGCCGACCCACGCGTCCACGTCGTACCCCCGGTCCTCCCAGTAGCCGGGCCGGACGTCCGACGTGAGGGTGATGCCGGAGAGCCACTTCGCGGACTTGTAGAAGTACATGGGGGCGACATAGAGACGGACAGGACCACCATGCGAATGGTTCAGATCCTTGTCCTGCATACGCAGCGCCACGAGGACGTCGGCACGGCGGGCCTGGGCCAGGGTCAGGCTCTCCGAGTACGCGCCGTCGAAGCAGGTGAACCGAACCGCCCCGGCCGTGGAGCGCACCCCCGCGGCATCCAGCAACTGGGACAGTCGTACGCCTTCGAAGGGCGTGTCGGGCACTCTCCACCCCGTGACGCACTGGACGTCACGCACCATGCGGGTCTGCGGCAGGGCACGCAGATCGGCCAGCGTGTACGTGGCGGGGTGGTCGACCAGGCCGTCGATCTTGAGGCGGTAGGTGTCCTCGTTCTTGTGCGGGACGGACGAGGTGACCGAGTAGTAGCGGAAGCCGCCGCCGTTGGGGAGCAGGCCGGTCAGCCCGGTCGGGTCCTTGTCCGCGGCACCGCCGAGGAAGGACTCCAGGCCGCGCTGGAGTGTGGGAGCGGTGGCCACGCCGAGTGCGCCGAGCCCGAGCATCCCGAGCATGAGCCGCCGCCCCACGGGGGTGCCGTTCCCCTCCGGATCCGAAGCAGTCGGTTGTTCCATCTTCACGTACTGATTCGAACACCCTTGGTCCCCGGAAGCCAGGGGCCAAGGGTGTCCGTCAGAGTTCCGTAATCACTTCTTACGGCTTTCTCAGAAGCGCGGCACTCGTGTTTCTCAGAAGCGCGGCACTCGTGCGACCGAGCCGCTCACTCGTCGGCCCCGGCCGCCTTCTCCAGCTGGAACGCCTCGTTGCCGAGCCCGATCCTGGCGTGCGCCTCGGGCTTGCGGGCCTGCAGGTAGAGGCCCTGGAGGATGCCCGCCACGGCGGCCAGCACGATGATGCCGGGCAGCACCCAGCTCAGCGAGGAGCCGGGTCCCGCGCCGACGAGGACGTCGAAGTCCTTGACGGTGTAGACGGCGATGACGAGCAGCGACACACCGGCGATCACGGAGGCCACGAGGCGCCAGGCCTGGGCTCCCGCGGCGCCCCGGCGGGCGAAGAACACGACGACGGAGAGCGAGGCCGCGGCCATCAGCACGATGACGCCGAGGGCGCCGACGTTGCCCATCCAGGTGAACAGCTGCAGCACGGGCGCGGTCGGGTCACCGGTCGGCTTGTCGTCGGCGACGGCGAACGCCCCGACGACCACCACGGCGATGACGGTCTGCAGCAGCGATCCGGTGCCGGGCGCGCCGCTCGCGCCCGTGGTCCTGCCGAACACCGAGGGCAGCAGGCCCTCACGTCCCATGGCGAAGGCGTACCGCGCGACGACGTTGTGGAAGCTGAGCATCGCCGCGAACATGCCGGTCACGAAGAGCACATGGAGCACATCGGTGAACGTCCCGCCGAGCCGTTCGTCGGTGAGGAAGAACAGCAGTCCGGCGCTCTGCTTCTGGGAGGTGCCGACGATCGCGGAGGGCCCCGCGGCGACGGTCAGCGCCCAGGAGCTGATCGCGAAGAAGACGGCGACGAAGCCGATGGCGAGGAACATCACGCGCGGGACCAGGATGTGCGGGCGGCTGGTCTCCTCCGCGTACACGGGGGCCTGCTCGAAGCCGAGGAACGCGGCGATGCAGAAGCACAGGGCGGTGCCGAGCCCGGCCCCGGTGAGGGTGTCGGGGTTGAAGGCGTGCAGCGACAGGCCTTCCTTGGCGGGGTCGGCGACGGCCGCGATGTCAAAAATAACAACGAGGGCGACCTCGATGACCAGCAGTACGCCGAGCACCCGCGCGTTCACGTCGATCTTCAGCCAGCCGAGCGCGCCGACGACGAGGGCGGCCACCAACGCCGGTATCCACCAGGCGACTTCGACCTCGAGGTAGGTGGCGAAGAGGCCGGACACCTCGAAGCCGAAGATGCCGTAGATGCCGATCTGCAGCGCGTTGTACGCGACGAGCGCGACCGCGGCGGCACCCGAGCCGGCGGTGCCGCCGAGGCCTCGGGAGATGTACGCGTAGAAGGCGCCCGCGTTGTGGACGTGGCGGCTCATCTCGGCGTAGCCGACGCTGAAGAGGACGAGCACGATGCCGAGAAGGACGAAGAGCAGTGGCTGGCCGACGATGCCCATCACCGCGAATGTGGTGGGCATGACACCCGCGACCACCATGAGGGGGGCGGTCGCGGCGAGGACGGAGAGCAGCAGTCCCCCCGTGCCGAGCCGGTCGGAACGCAGGGCACGGTCCTGGCCCTTGAATGTACTGATGCCGCTGTCGGCGGCGGCCTGTCTACTCGTGCTCGACGCACTTGAGGTATGCGAACTGCCCGTCGTCATGGCGGGGTTGTCCTTTCGGATGCTTCGGACGCTTAGGTGGCTACGGTGTTCAGGAGCTCTTGTTCAGACCGTGCCGAGCACGCTGTCGCGTGCGGCACGGAAGGCTTTGTGGGGGTCGCGGTCGGGGTACGACCACGGCACCGGGGTGGCGTACGGCCCGATGCGATGGAAGAGGGCGGCGGCCTCGGCGCCCCGGCCCTCGCAGAACTTGGCGTGGGCAAGGAAGTTGAGGTCGATCTGGCTGCGGGGATGGTCGTCGCGCTCCCACTCCAGCCACCAGTCGAAGGCGGCTTTCATCACCTGGCGGGCGCGGCGTCCGACCCAGTGGCCGGAGGCCACGGGATCGGCGGGCTCGATTCCGGCGGCGGCCAGGACGCGATAGCGCTCGGCGTGCGCGACGACGGGAAGGACGGCCAACGGCGAGTCGGCGGGCGCCTGTTCGGCCGACCAGGTCGCGAAGTCGTAGACCTCGTGCAGGGGGTCCTGCCCGGCGTCAGGTCTTCGCTCGGCGAGCCGGGCCACCATCAGATGGTGGGCGTGGTGGTGGTCGGCATACCGGTGCCGCACCTCGTCGAAGAGCTGGACCACCTCCTGCTCACCGCCGAGCACGCGCTCCAGCATCAGCAGCCCGAGCCAGGGCGTGGGGTCGGCGGGCAGCAGCCCGGCCGCGACACGACAGGCCTCGCGAGCCCGGGCGGGCTTGTCCTTGCCGTTCAGGGCACGCTGCACGGTGGCGAGGGCGAGCAGCACGGAGGCGTCGCCCGACTCGGGCTCGGCGACCAGCCAGTCGCGGGCCCAGGCCTGGGTGCTGGACTCCTGCGCGAGGGTGGTGACGCGATGACCTCGGCGGTCCCAGTCGTCGCCGGTCGCGACGAGCAGAGCGCGTACGGCTGTCCACCGGCCCTGGGCCAACGCGGCGCGGGCGGCGACGAGTTCGGCGTCGTCGAGCGCGGCGTCGAAGGCCTGGGCCGAACGCTTGCGACCGCGTCCCAGGGGTGGTGGGGGTGGAGACACCGCGGAACTTCCTCACACGACGCGGTAATTCGGTGGGCATTTTGTGCAACCGGTTGACATTTACCGGAGGTTGGATTCTGTCAGGGGCCAATTACGGACAGCCAACCCCCAGCCAATGGTTCTCGTCAAGCCCGGGCAGTGCTTTACACGCGTCAACAACCTGTCGACGGCCCCCAGTTGAGGCCGCCGCAACCCCACCGTCAGCCGACAGCCTTCGCCGCGGCCCGCCCAGC
This sequence comes from Streptomyces phaeochromogenes, assembly GCF_001418655.1. Classification (GTDB taxonomy): domain Bacteria; phylum Actinomycetota; class Actinomycetes; order Streptomycetales; family Streptomycetaceae; genus Streptomyces; species Streptomyces phaeochromogenes. The sequence continues at coordinate 7,775 of NZ_LIQZ01000287.1, forward strand.
CGCACGCCCCGAAAAGAGACATCCACCGAGGAACGTCCCTTCCAGGGACCGGTATCCGTGCACTCCGCCGCCGCCGAACCCGGCCGCCTCCCCCGCCGCGTACACCCCGGACAGCGGGTCGCCGCCCTCGGTGAGGACCTGGGACGAGAGGTCGGTCTCCAGACCGCCGAGCGTCTTACGGGTCAGAATGTTCAGCCGTACGGCGATGAGAGGCCCGGCCTTGGGGTCGAGGATGCGGTGCGGAGTGGCCGTACGGATCAGCTTGTCACCGAGATAGGCACGGGCCCCGCGAATGGCCGTGACCTGCAGATCCTTGGTGAACGGATTGGCGATCTCCCGATCGCGCGCGGTGATCTCCTGCCGAAGCACCGCCTCATCGATGAGCGACTCCTTGGTGAGCGCGTTCATACCCCGCACCAGCGCACCAAGATCCTTCTCCACCACGAAATCGACGCCCTTGTCCATGAACGCCTGCACCGGCCCCGGCACGTCGGCCCGCGCCCGCTGGAACACGCCCTTGACGGACTTGCCCGTCAGATCGGGGTTCTGCTCGGAACCCGAGAGCGCGAACTCCTTGCCGATGATCTTCTGGTCGAGCACGAACCATGTGTAGTCGTACCCGGTCTTCATGATGTGTTCGAGAGTGCCGAGGGTGTCGAAGCCGGGGAAGAGCGGGACCGGCAGCCGCTTGCCCCGCGCGTCCAGCCACAACGACGAAGGCCCGGGCAGGATGCGGATGCCGTGCTTCTCCCAGATCGGGTTCCAGTTCTGGATGCCCTCGGTGTAGTGCCACATGCGGTCGCGATTGATGAGACGCGCACCCGCACCCTCCGTGATCGCGAGCATCTCGCCATCCACATGGGCAGGCACCCCGGAGATCATCCGCTCGGGCGGAGTACCGAGCCGCGCGGGCCAGTTGGCTCGCACAAGATCATGATTGCCCCCAATACCACCGGACGTGACGATCACCGCCTGGGCCTTGAACTCGAAGGCGCCGGCGACAACGCGCCCACTGGCCTGTCCCCGCAGGATGTCCGACGGCTCAAGCACCTCACCGCTCACGGTGTCGATGTCACCCGCGCTCCGCGACAGCCCGGTGACCCGATGCCGGAACTTGAGCTGGACGAGCCCCCGGGCAACCCCCGCCCGCACCCGCCGCTCGAAAGGCGCGACAAGCCCGGGCCCCGTACCCCAAGTGATGTGGAACCGAGGCACGGAATTGCCATGCCCATTGGCGTCATAACCACCCCGCTCGGCCCACCCCACCACGGGAAACCACCGAACGCCCTGCTTGTGCAGCCAGGACCGCTTCTCGCCGGCCGCGAAGTCGACGTACGCCTCGGCCCACTTCCGGGGCCAGTGGTCCTCCGGGCGGTCGAAGCCCGCGGTGCCCATCCAGTCCTGGAGGGCCAGCGCGTGACTGTCCTTGATCCGCATCCGGCGCTGCTCGGGAGAGTCCACGAAGAAGAGCCCGCCGAACGACCAGTGCGCCTGGCCGCCGATCGACTGCTCCGGCTCCTGGTCGAGAAGGATCACCTTTCGCCCCGCGTCGACGAGCTCCGCGGTCGCCGCGAGCCCGGCGAGGCCCGCCCCGATCACGATCACATCTGCGTCGTACGCCATGAGCAGTGCCTCCTCGGCCTTGTTACTGGTCGGTCAGATCCTTGGGCAACGGAGTGACCCAGTCAACTGCCGGGTTCCGCGGACTCGGGCTACAGTCGGTCGATACCCGCACCCCGCCCCGCCACCGTCCGAAATCCCCGAGGTACGCAGCGTGTCGGTTCTGGTTCTCCTCCTCTCCGTCGGCGCGGCCTGCTGTCTCGGATTCGGATTCGTCCTCCAGCAGAACGCCGCCTCGCACGCTCCGCTGGGCGACTTCCTCTCCCCCCGCCTGCTCCTCGACCTGGTGCGGGTACCTCGCTGGCTGGGCGGCATCGGACTGATGGTCGTGGGCATGGTGCTGGGCGCGATCGCCCTCTCGAACGGCGAGATCTCCCTCGTCGAACCACTGCTCGCGACGAACCTGGTATTTGCACTCGTACTCTCCCGCCGCCAGACCCGACAGCCGCTCGGCCGACAGGGCTGGGCCGGGCTGCTCCTCCTCGCAGGCGGCGTAACGGCGTTCATCGTGGCGGGCCAGCCCCAGGGCGGCGACGCCCGCACGGACCCGTTCCGCCAGTGGCTGATCATCGGCGTAGTACTCGGCCTCGCCCTACTCCTCACCACCTACGCCAAGCGATCCCTGCTGAGCGCAGGACCGGTACTCCTCGGCGCGGCAGCCGGACTCCTCTACGGCGTCCAGGACGCCCTCACCCGCGTGAGCGGCCAACGCTTCTCCGACGGCGGCTGGATCGCGCTGGCCACGGGCTGGCAGGTCTACGGGGTAATAGCACTCGGCATCACAGGACTCGTACTGGTCCAGAGCGCCTTCGAGACGGCACCCCTCCGAATGTCACTGCCCGCACTCACCGCCGCACAGCCGCTCGCAGGCATCGCCTGCGGCGTGGGCTTCCTCGGGGACCGACTCCGCACCGACGCGGGCGCCCTGACCTGGGAGGCTCTGGGCCTGGCCGGGATCGTGGTCGGCGTCGTACTGCTGGGCATGCATCCCGCGATGCCGAGCGGTGCGGCACCCAAGGAACGAGTCCGGGTCCAGGTATGAGTTCCGCCGACGAGATCCTCGACGTCGTCGACGCGAACGACGAGGTAGTCGGGCAGGCGAGACGCGGGGACGTATACACACAGGGAATGCGCCACCGCTGCGCCTTCATCCAGGTCAGAGACGCACAAGGCCGACTGTTCATCCACCGCCGCACCCCCACCAAACTGGTGTTCCCCTCCCTCTACGACATGTTCGTGGGCGGAGTCGTAGGCGCGGGCGAGACGTACGACGAAGCGGCACTCCGGGAGGCCGAGGAGGAACTCGGCGTCTCCGGGCTCCCCCGACCGACCTTTCTCTTCAAGTTCCTGTACGACGACGGGGCCGGGAAGTCCTGGTGGTCGGCGGTGTACGAGGTGCTCTGCGAGCTGCCGGTGAAGCCTCAGGTCGAAGAGGTCGCCTGGCATGGCTTCCTCCCGGAGGTGGAGGTGCGGCGGCGCTTGACGGAGTGGGAGTGGGTGCCGGACGGTTTGGCGGCGTATTCGCGGCTGCGGGCTTTGCGGGAACGGGGCTGAGTTTCGCCTGGGGGCCGTGGTGCTGGTTGCGCAGTTCCCCGCGCCCCTGGGTGGGTGGGGTTGGAGTCGGTGCGTCTGTGCGGGTTCATCGTGGCTAGGTGCGCGGTTCCTCGCGCCCCTGAGGGGGTGGGTGGGGGCTGAGGTCGGTGTTTTTGTGCGGGTTCGTCGTGGCTAGGTGCGCGGTTCCTCGCGCCCCTGAAGGGGGTGGGTGGGGTTGGAGGCGGTGTGTTGGTGCGGGTTCGTCGTGGCTGGCGTGCGCGGTTCCTCGCGCCCCTGAGGGGGAGGGGCTGGGAGAGAGGGCTGAGGGTGGCTGGTTTCGTCGGGCCGCAGGTGTCGGCGTGACTGGGGCGGGGCCGTGTCGGTGTGTCAACGTTCGCGACGTACGGCTCCCGCTGGGGGCGGTCACCAATGAAACTCAGGGCCGTACGCCCAGCAGTCGCGAACGTGACACACCGGCACGGCCCCGCCCCACCCACCGACAACAGGCGCCACCCCAGCCATGGGTAAGGTCCTACAGGTGATCGAATTCAGGCGGAACATCCAGTTGTGGTTCGCACCTGAGCGGATCAAGGAAGACGGCCGCACACCGGACTACCGCTTCTCCCTCGCGAACGAGCGGACGTTTCTGGCCTGGCTGCGAACCTCGCTCGCACTGATCGGCGGCGGCTTCGCCGTGGACCAGTTCCTTCCGGACCTGCGATGGGCCTGGCGAGCCGGCCTGGCGCTCGGCCTCCTCGGCGCCGGAGTCCTGTGCGCGCTCCGGGCCGTGAACCACTGGGTGCGCTGCGAGCAGGCGATGCGCCGCGGCGAGGACCTGCCGGTGTCGCGGTTCCCGGCACTCCTGAGCATCGGTGTGGCCATCGTGGCCGTCGCCATGGTCGTGGTCGTGCTGTTCGGATGGGAGGGGTGATGGAGCCCCACCAGAACACAGGGGACGACCGGGACCCCGGCCTGCAGCCGGAACGTACACGGCTGGCATGGCGACGTACGACCCTGGCGGGAACCGTCGCGACCGTACTGGCCGTGAAAGCGGCACTGAACGGCGGACCGGACGCGCCGGGCATCACAGTGGCCGCACTCTGCTGCGCGCTCTGGCTGGCATTCCTCGCCGTTGCACACCAGAGGATCCGCGTACTGGCCGAGGGCGGCGAGCCAACCACGCTCACCCCGAGGATCGCCGGCACCGCCGCCCTCTGCACGGTCGCACTGGCGGCATGCGCGGTGGCCCTCATCCTCTGAGGCGCCACCCGCTCGCCCCTCCGAGGCATCCGAACAACACGCACGCCACCTTGGACCGATATGCGGCTTTTATCTGGCTAGCCTGACCGGCGTCACACTCCGCACCCCCTCCGAAGGCGAGCACCATGACCACCCTCCACCAGGAACACACGGCCCACGAGCACGCCCACGGCCCGGACTGCGGGCACGCCGAGGTGCCGCACGGCGACCACGTCGACTACGCGCACGACGGGCATCTGCACCGCCAGCACTCGGGACACTGGGACGAGTGCGAGCCGGGCGGGCACACCGCCCACGAGGCACACAGCCACGAGCACGGCGCGGACTGCGGGCACGCCGCCGTGACGCACGGCGACCACGTGGACTACGTTCATGACGGTCATCGCCACGCCCAGCACGACGGGCACTGGGACGACCACTAGGCGACCGCCGGGCACGAAAACAGGAACCCCCCGAGTCGCCGACGACGACTCGGGGGGTTCTTCGTGACCGAGACGCCAATCACGTTTCGCCCCTGCACTGGACTGCATACCGACCGGTCGGCATCATGTGAGGGGAGCCCCATTTCCCGGCGTACGGAGGAAACACGATGAGTTCAGACCACCCGCCAGGTCTCGATCTCGACCGCCTGCGCGGCCTGCTCGACAGCGAGCGGCCCGGACTGGTCGACGGCCCGTTGACCGGCCGGCTGATCGAGGGCGGACGGTCGAACCTCACGTACGCGGTGACGGACGGCACCTCGAAGTGGGTCGTACGCCGCCCCCCACTGGGCCACGTCCTGGCGACCGCACACGACATGAAGCGCGAGCACCGGGTGATCAGCGCGCTGCACCCGACAGCGGTCCCCGTGCCACGCACGCGCCTGCTGTGCGAGGACGTGGAGGTATTGGGCGCGCCGTTCTACGTCATGGACTTCGTGGAGGGCACGCCCTACCGGACCGCCGAGCAACTGGCCCCGCTGGGCCCGGAGCGCACGCGCGGCGCGGTACTCGGCCTGGTGGACACGCTGGTGGAGCTGCACGCGGTGGACCCGGCCGAGGTGGGCCTCGCCGACTTCGGCCGCCCCGAGGGCTTCCTGGACCGCCAACTGAGGCGCTGGGGCAAGCAGTTGGACGCCTCCCGCAACCGCGACCTGGCGGGGATCGACGAACTGCACGCAGCACTGGGCCGCGAGCTGCCTAACTCCCCCACGGCCACCGTCGTACACGGCGACTACCGCCTCGACAACGTGCTGATCGGCGAGGACGACGAGATCAAGGCGATCCTCGACTGGGAGATGTCCACGCTGGGCGACCCGCTCACCGACCTGGGGCTGCTGGTGATGTACAGCATCCCGCTCGGCATGCCCGACTCGCCGGTCTCCACGACGGCCACGGCCGCCGGGCATCCGACGCCGGCGGAGCTGATCGAGCGGTACGCCGCGCGCTCGGGGCGCGACGTGTCCGCCGTCGCCTGGTACACGGCGTTCGCGTGGTTCAAGCTCGCCGTGATCCTGGAGGGCATCCACTACCGCTACACACTCGGCCAGACCGTCGGCGCGGGCTTCGACCGCATCGGCGACCTGGTCCCCGTCTTCATCGAGCACGGCCTGACCACTCTTCAGGAAGGCTGACCGGCCATGGACTTCGCATTCGACGCACGCACCGAGGAGCTCCGCGCCAAGCTTCTCGCCTTCATGGACGAGTACGTCTATCCGGCGGAGGCGGTCGCCCACGAGCAGCGCCAGCAGCTGGCCTCGCCGTGGGACACCCCGGCCGTGGTCGAGGAGTTGAAGGCGGAGGCCCGCCGCCAGGGCCTGTGGAACCTCTTCCTCCCGGACTCCGAGTACGGGGCGGGGCTGACGAACCTCCAGTACGCGCCACTCGCCGAAATCACGGGCCGTTCCCCGCAGTTGGCGCCGACCGCGCTGAACTGCGCGGCGCCGGACACGGGCAACATGGAGGTGCTCGCGCAGTTCGGCGACGAGCAGCAGAAGAAGCAGTGGCTGGAGCCGCTGCTCGCCGGTGAGATCCGTTCGGCGTTCGCGATGACGGAGCCGGAGGTGGCTTCGTCCGACGCCACGAACATCACGACGCTGATCGAGCGGGACGGCGACGAGTACGTCGTGTCCGGCCGCAAGTGGTACATCTCCGGGGCGATGAACCCGGACTGCAAGATCTTCATCGTGATGGGCAAGACGGATCCTGACGGGTCGGACATCCGCCGCCAGCAGTCGATGGTGCTGGTGCCGCGGGACACGCCGGGCGTCGAGGTCAGGCGTGCGATGCAGGTGTACGGCTACGAGGACCACTCCCACGGGGGCCACGCGGAGGTCGTCTTCCACGGGGCGCGGGTTCCGGCCTCGAACCTCATCGGCGAGGAGGGCGGCGGCTTCGCGATCGCGCAGGCGCGGCTGGGTCCGGGCCGGATCCACCACTGCATGCGGCTGATCGGGATGGCCGAGCGGGCGATCGAGTTGATGTGCCGGCGGGCGGTGTCCCGTACGGCCTTCGGCAAGTCGCTGGCCCAGCAGGGGGTCGTGCACAACTGGATCGCGGATGCGCGGGTGGCGGTCGAGCAGTTGCGTCTGCTCGTCCTCAAGACGGCCTGGATGATGGACACGGTCGGCAACAAGGGGGCTCACGCCGAGATCCAGGCCATCAAGATCGCGACGCCTCGTACGGTCGTCGACATCATCGACAAGGCAGTCCAGCTCCACGGTGCCGGCGGAGTCAGTCAGGACTTCCCTCTTGCCGAACTCTGGGCAGGCGCGCGCACCTTGAAACTGGCCGACGGTCCGGACGAGGTCCACCAGCGGTCGCTGGCCCGCCGGGAACTGAAGCGCTACGTCTGACCTGCCGGGGCGAGGGGACAAACTTTCCTCGCCCCCGCCGCCC
>NZ_LIQZ01000288.1 GCF_001418655.1 Streptomyces phaeochromogenes
CAGCCCCCGGGCGATGACCCAGAGGCCCACGCGCCGACCCGCCCCCCGCCCGCCGGAAGGCACACCGGCACCCGCGGAACTCGCCCGCATGGCGCGCTCCGTGCTCGCCGGCGCGGCCCGCGTCGCCCGCTGGGCCGACGCCGTCCTGAGCCCGGCCAAGGACCGCGAAGGCACCGCTTCAGGCGGCACCCCCGAGGGCGCAGGCACGCTCTCCGACGCGACCGCCCAACGGGCCGCCACCGATCTGGCCCTGACCCCGGCTCAGGCCCGCGCGGACTGGGACACCGCACGTCTCGCGGGCCTCGTCGAGGTGCACGGCGGCATCGCGCGCCCCGGCTGGCGGCTGCGCGCCTGGAACCGCGACGACAGCGCCGTGCTGCGCGGCTGGGTCGCCCTCTTCGACGCCTGGTCGATCGCCCACCCCGGCCCCGACGGACGCGAGCCCGCCGCGGTCGCCGAGGTCGTCTCCGCGATGCCCCAGGTCCTCTCCTTCCTCCAGCTGTCCGCGGGTCCCGTCCCCGTACCGCAACTCCTGGACCTGCTCGAACAGCGCGTCACGGAACTGCGCACCGAGCGCTGCGAGATCCCCTACGGTCCGCAGCCCGAGCCCGTCGAGAGCCCCGCCGAGGACACTCCGCTGGCCCCCCTCCTCGACTGGGCGCTGCACGCGATCGCCGACGTGGGCGCCCTCACCTGCGCCGACGGCCAGGCCACGCTCACCCCGCTCGGCAGCTGGGCGGTCTGGGTCAAGCTGGAGCAGATCTGCGTCGCCGCGCAGAGTCCCGCCGGGAACATCGAGCAGGGCGCCGAGGACATGCTTCGCGGCTGCGCCCAGCTGCGGCCGAACGCGGCCCGCGCCGAGTACCGCGCCTGGCTCGCCGCCCGGACCGTCGGCAGCGCCGTCACCGAACTCCTCGACGCAGCCCGCGGCGAGGACGCCCTCCTGCGCGGACTCGCCTTCGAGGCCCTGCGCGTCGTCGGAGCCCCCGCCGAGCCCGATGTCCGCTCCGTCTCCGACGAGACCCATCTGCGGCCGTACGCCCTGCTGTGGCTCGCCGAGCACGACGGACACGACCCCGAGGACGCCCACGAGGTGCTGACCCGCGAGGAGGCCACCTGGCTGTGGGTCGACACGGCCGCGGCCGTCGCCGACCACGGTGAAGCCCCGCTCCTCGTACGGCACTTGGAGTCCGCCGTGCAGCCGACCGTGCCGGCGCTGCTCGACGAGGTGCGGGCGGTCGGGCATCCGCGGACCGTGCAGGTGCTGGTCGCGCTTGCCGCCGCCCATCCCGATCCGGCGCTCGCCAAGGCCGTACGGCGGGCTGCGTTCCAGGTGCACACCGGGGGGAGCTAGGCGCTCCGCGGGGGGCTTCAGGGCGTGCGTGTTCGGGTGCGGGGCCGCTGTGGTTGCTCGCGCAGTTCCCCGCGCCCCTGACGGGGCGCAGGGCGCGGGCGGGGCCAAGCGCGTCAGGCCGTTATCTCCGGGGCGTACGTGCCGAAGCTCCAGATGTTGCCCTCGATGTCGCGGGCCATGTAGTCCCGGGAGCCGTAGTCCTGGTCCGTCGGAGGCATCAGGATCTCCGCTCCGTGGGCGACGGCCTGCTGGTGGTGTGCGTCGATGTCGTCCACGACGACGTACACCCCGGTGTGCGTCGAGCCCTTCATCGCCTCGTCGAAACGGCCGCCGGTGCCTCGGGATCCGAGCATCACCGCGCCGTTGCCCTGCACCAGCTCGGCGTGCAGGACCTTGCCGTCCTCGCCCTCGTACACCGAGGCCTCGCTGAAGCCGAAGGCCTCCGTGAGCTGTTTGATCGCCGCCTTCGCGTCCGTGTACAGCAGTGTCGGGTAGATGCTCGGGCGCCCGCCGTCCGTGCCTGCCATGCCGATCACTCCCTCTGGTCCCGGTGCCGGAACATCGCCTGAATGTGACCTGCTCCACAGTCTTGCACCCGGCACCGACAACGCCCCGCCGAGCCGGATCCGGCAGGGTTCCACCGCTCAGCGGAAGGTGTTGCACCGCGCCATGTCGCCCGTGCGGTAGCCCTCGTAGAACCACTGCTGCCGCTGCTTCGCCGACCCGTGGGTCCAGGACTCGGGCGTCACGCGGCCCTGGTACCGCTCCTGGATCCGGTCGTCGCCCACGGCCGCCGCCGCGTCCAGCCCGTCACGGATGTCGGCGTCCGTGAGGCTGGTGATCAGCGGCCTGCCCGTCGACTCGTCGTTCGTGGTCGTCGCGTGGTGCGCCCACACACCGGCGTAGCAGTCGGCCTGCAGCTCCACCCGCACCGCGTTGCTGGTCGCGCCCGTCCGCCCGTCCTGGGAGCGGCTCAGCGTCCCCATCAGGTCCTGCACGTGGTGCCCGTACTCGTGCGCCACCACATACGCCTGCGCGAACGGTCCGCCGCTCGCGCCGAACCTCGTCCGCAGCTCCTCGAAGAAGCCCAGGTCCAGATAGACCTTCCGGTCGGCGGGGCAGTAGAAGGGCCCGACCGCCGACGTCGCCGCGCCGCACGCCGTGCCGACCTGGTTGCCGAAGAGGACGGTCGGCGACCGCGTGTACGTGCCGCCACGGCGCTCGAACTCCTGCGCCCAGAAGTCCTGGACGCTGTTGACCACCGCCACGATGCGGCAGTCCTCCTTGGTGTTCGCGTCCCGTCCCGTACGGCACGTCTGCTGGACCTGGGCGAGGGACGAGGCGGTCGCCGCGGGCTCCTCGTCGCCGGAGGACAGGCCCAGCTGGTCGGGACCGACACCGAAGAAGAGCCCCAACAGGAGGGCGATCAGAGCGGCGGCGCCACCACCGACGGTCGCCTTGCCACCGGGGATCCGACTGCCCCGTACGTCCTGCACCTCGGAGGTGTCCAGATCGGCGTCGTCGTCGAACTGCATGGGCGCACCACCCTCTGCGGACGTCGTCCCCCTGGCGTCATCCTCGCCGGGCTCCCGGGGCGCGGCGCCGGGCGGAGGGCCGAACGGGGGACGCCTCACCACCGGCCCGCGGGGCAATGAGAGTCACACTCCCGAACACCCGCACGCAGAAAAAGTGGTTGCACGGCCCCGTTAGACTTGGCCCATGGCCATTCTCCTCGCGCACTAGACGGCGTGAACGATCCCAGCCGCCCACCCCGTCATCAACCCTGCCCAGGAGTCTGTCCGTGATTTCCGCCTCCGGTGTCGAGCTTCGCGCCGGCGCCCGCGTCCTCATCGAGTCCGCGACCTTCCGCATCACCAAGGGCGACCGCATCGGTCTGGTCGGCCGCAACGGCGCCGGCAAGACGACCCTCACCAAGGTTCTCGCAGGTGAGGGCACCCCCGCCGGCGGCACCGTCACCCGCTCCGGCGAGGTCGGCTATCTCCCGCAGGACCCGCGCACCGGCGATCTCGACATGCTGGCCAGCGACCGCGTCCTGTCCGCACGTGGCCTGGACACCCTGATCCGCAAGATGCGCGAGAACGAACAGCGCATCGCGAACGGCTCGGGCGCCACCCGCGAGAAGGCGATGCGCCAGTACGAGCGCCAGGAGACGGAGTTCCTCACCAAGGGCGGGTACGCCGCCGAGGCCGAGGCCGCCACGATCGCCGCCGCGCTCAACCTGCCCGACCGGGTGCTCGGCCAGCCCCTCCATACGCTCTCCGGCGGTCAGCGCCGCCGTATCGAGCTGGCCCGCATCCTCTTCTCGGACGCGGACACCCTGCTCCTCGACGAGCCGACGAACCACCTCGACGCGGACTCGATCGTCTGGCTGCGCGACTACCTGAAGACCTACCGTGGCGGCTTCATCGTGATCTCCCACGATGTCGACCTGGTCGAGACGGTCGTCAACAAGGTGTTCTACCTGGACGCCAACCGCGCCCAGATCGACGTCTACAACATGGGCTGGAAGCTCTACCAGCAGCAGCGCGAGGCCGACGAGAAGCGCCGCAAGCGCGAGCGGCAGAACGCCGAGAAGAAGGCCTCCGCGCTCCACTCGCAGGCCGACAAGATGCGCGCCAAGGCCACCAAGACCGTCGCCGCCCAGAACATGGCCAAGCGCGCGGACAAGCTCCTCGCGGGCCTCGACGCCGTGCGGAAGTCCGACAAGGTCGCCAAGCTGCGCTTCCCCGAGCCGTCCCCCTGCGGCAAGACCCCGCTGATGGCCGAGGGCCTGTCGAAGTCGTACGGCTCGCTGGAGATCTTCACCGACGTCGACCTGGCCATCGACAAGGGCTCCCGCGTCGTCATCCTCGGGCTGAACGGCGCGGGCAAGACGACCCTGCTCCGCCTCCTCGGCGGCGCCGAGAAGCCCGACACCGGGCAGGTCATAGAGGGTCACGGCCTCAAGCTCGGCTACTACGCGCAGGAGCACGAGACCCTCGACCCCGAGCGCACGGTCCTGGAGAACATGCGCTCCGCGGCCCCCGACCTGGACCTGGTCGAGGTCCGCAAGACGCTCGGCTCGTTCCTGTTCTCCGGCGACGACGTGGACAAGCCGGCCGGCGTTCTCTCCGGCGGCGAGAAGACGCGCCTCGCGCTCGCCACCCTCGTGGTGTCGTCCGCGAACGTCCTGCTCCTCGACGAGCCGACGAACAACCTCGACCCGGCCAGCCGCGAGGAGATCCTCGGCGCCCTGCGCACCTACAAGGGCGCCGTCGTCCTCGTCACCCACGACGAGGGTGCCGTCGAGGCGCTCCAGCCGGAGCGGATCATCCTGCTGCCCGACGGTGTCGAGGACCTGTGGGGCTCCGACTACGCGGATCTGGTGGCCCTCGCCTGAGCCCCGTACGGCCCACCGAAGCGGTCATCGGTGCTTGATCGAACCACTGATCAACTGCGTATGGATCATTCGGCTTATCCGTGATCCATCATCTGTGTGAGATCTCCTCGTACCGAGGTGTGTCCTACATCGATTTTCCGGCCGGGCCCTTCATTCCCAAGGGTCCGGCCGTCGCGCGTCGCTGACCTGGCACTTCGCGGATGAACCCGTTCGGCCGTACGGACAGGCGTGCGCGGAATTCCGTATTCCGCTCATGGTGACGGGCTTCCGGGATCCAAAGCTTGTCGCACGGACCTTGCCGAATGGGTGGCCAGGAAGCTCTTGAGGGGTGATCATGAGAAGTCCAGAGCGCACTTCCCATGAGGAGGCACGGGTGGCCGAGACTCTGAAGAAGGGCAGCCGGGTAACCGGCGCCGCGCGCGACAAGCTCGCGGCAGACCTGAAGAAGAAGTACGACTCCGGTGCGAGCATCCGGGCGCTGGCCGAGGAGACCGGCCGCTCGTATGGCTTCGTACACCGGATGCTCAGTGAGTCGGGCGTCACGCTCCGTGGGCGTGGCGGAGCGACGCGGGGCAAGAAGGCCGCGTCGGCCTGACGCCGGGCGGCTCCTCGTTCTCCGATGGTGGCCACCCGGTCGGTCGATTGACCGCCCGGGTGGTTACTGTGCAGTCACTTAAGGGTGTGCTCCTACGGCACCCTCTCTGACCGCACACATCGGAGGCCCCTCATGGCTTCGTTCGACCCGCTGCTCGACAAGGACGGCGTACGGCTCACCGTGGACGATGCGCTCGCCACGGTGACACTGACCAACCCGGCCAAGCGCAACGCGCAGAGCCCCGCTCTGTGGCGGGCACTGGCCGAGGCGGGGCAGTTGCTGCCGGGGACCGTCCGAGTCGTCCTGCTGCGCGCCGAAGGCAAGTCCTTCTCCGCGGGGCTCGACCGGCAGGCGTTCACGCCCGAGGGGTTCGACGGCGAGCCGTCGTTCATCGATCTCGCACGCCGTTCCGACGCCGAGCTCGACGCTGCCATCGCCGAGTACCAGGAGGGTTTCACCTGGTGGCGACGGAGCGACATCGTGTCCATCGCCGCCGTGCAGGGACATGCCATCGGGGCGGGCTTCCAGCTCGCACTCGCCTGTGACCTGCGCGTCGTCGCGGACGACGTGCAGTTCGCCATGCGCGAGACCAGCCTCGGGCTCGTGCCCGACCTGACGGGTACGCATCCGCTGGTGGGGCTCGTCGGATACGCGCGGGCGCTGGAGATCTGTGCGACGGGGCGGTTCGTGCCGGCCGAGGAGGCACAGCGGACCGGGCTCGCGAGTATCGCCGTGCCCGCCGATCAGCTCGACGATGCCGCGCGTGATCTCGCCGGGGCGCTGCTTGCCGCGCCTCGGGACGCGCTGATCGAGACCAAGGCGTTGTTGCAGGGGGCTGTGGGGCGTACGTATGAGGCTCAGCGGGTTGCCGAGCGGGCCGCCCAGGGGCGGCGGCTTCGGGATCTTGCGGGTGTGGGTGACTGAGGTCGATTGTCGTGTGTGGGTGAGTGGGGGCTGGGCGCGCAGTTCCCCGCGCCCCTAAAAGCCTGGTTGTACCGCCGTTACCAGTGCTGCCACCGATGGACGATCTGGCAGTGCCTCGGTGACCCTCGTACGGACTGCTCTCGCCACGTCCAGCGTGCGTTCGGACGCCGCCGTCTCGAACTCCACGCGGACATGGCGGCGGGGGAGGGACGCGGTGCCGGAGCGGGCCGCGATGTGGACCGCGCCCAGACGGGTGACACCAGGGACGGCCCGTACGGCGGTGGCCACGCGGGACTCGTCGGGGTCCAGCCGGAGATCAGGGTCCCCGGAGCGTCCGTCGGACTCGTCCTCGTCCGCCGTGTCCGCGCCCTCGTCCAGCAGGCCCGTCACCCGTAGGTCCACCTCCGTGACCGTCAGGCCCAGTCGGTTCGTCGCTGCTGAGGTCAGAGCCGCTCGCAGGCGCGACGCGGTCGCCGGGAGGGGTTCCGTGGGTGTGGCCGCGAAATCCGCCGTGATGCGCAGGGGGCCCGGAGGCAGCGCGCTCGGTGGTGGAGGGACGGCCGGCTCGGGTGCGCTGTCCGGGTCGGTGAGGGAGAGGCGTACGGCGGTGAGGCGTACGCCCGGCACGTTACGGGCCGCGCGGCGCAGTACCGCGGTGGCCGCCGCCTCGGTGATCCATGCGCCGTCCTGCGGGCCCCCTAGAGGCAGCAGCCTGCCGAGGCCGAGCTGATTTCTGACCGCCTGGGTCCATCGGTCCGCCGTCATTGCCCCAGCCTGCCGCATCCCCGGCGCGCGACCGGGTAACCCGACTTAGTGTGGGCGGAGGGGCCTACCGAAAGGGATGCACGGCGATGAGCGACACGACTCAGCGGAAACGGCCGGAGACCCCCGAGGTCGAGCAGCCGGACCAGCAGCTCAGGAAGACCAGCGTGACCAAGCGCGGCGGTGGAGATCCGGCCGGCCGGGGGCGTACCACCATCGCCGACGGCGTGGTCGAGAAGATCGCCGGGCTCGCCGCCCGCGACGTCCTCGGCGTGCACGCGATGGGCAGCGGTATCTCGCGGACCTTCGGCGCGGTGCGCGACCGGGTCCCCGGCGGTGGTTCGAAGTCCGCCACCCGCGGTGTGAAGGCCGAGGTCGGCGAGGTGCAGACCGCGCTCGACCTGGAGATCGTCGTCGACTACGGCGTGTCCATCGCCGACGTCGCCCGTGACGTACGGGAGAACGTCATCGCGGCCGTCGAGCGTATGACGGGCCTTGAGGTCGTCGAGGTCAACATCGCGGTCAGTGACGTCAAACTGCCGGAGGAAGAGGACGAGGAACCGGAGACCAGGCTCCAATGACGCCGTACCGGTGATCTGCTGGTGCTCGCCGATGACGTGCCAGTGCCCGCCGGTAACCGCCAGTGCCTGCTACTGAACCTGCTGAGGAGTGCACCATGAGCTTGGCCGTGATCGGCATGATCGCCGGAATGGCGCTGGGCTTCGCCGGGTACTTCGGCGGGTTCGGTGCCTTCCTCCTGGTGGCGGCGCTGGGCGCCATCGGCTTCGTCGTGGGCCGGTTCCTCGAAGGGGACCTGGACCCGGGTGACTTCTTCCGCACCCGCGGTACCCGCGACGACCGGCGGCGGTGACGCGCGTGTCCGGTGAGTCCACCGCGGCCGGGGAGGCTGGTGAGCCCGCCGGGTCCCGTGCGGTCGTCCGGCCCGGCAGCCCCGGCCGGACCGTCGCGGCGGCGGACCGGGGCGCGCTCCGGATCGCCGACCGGGTCGTCGCGAAGATCGCCGCACACGCGGCACGCGAGGCCCTCGACGTGCTGCCGCCCGACGCCGTGCCCCCGCACGCAACCGTGATCGTCCACCACGAGGTCGCCCGTGTCCGGGTCAGCCTCGAACTCGGCTACCCCTCCGACATCGGTGGCCAGTGCACTGCCGTGCGTCACCGAGTCGTTCAGCGGGTAGAGGCGTTGGCGGGAATGGAAGTGCCCGAGGTCGCCGTCCAGGTGGAGCGGCTGCACTCGGCGCAGACGCGCGGCGCGGCACAGGGGAGGACGCAATGAGCGAGTCCCACGGCTCCGAGAGCACCCAGCACCTGCCCGTCATCGAGAAGGCGGTCGAGACCGAACTCGGCCAGTCGGCCTCCGCGGCGGACTACAAACCCCTGCCCGTCCTCGAAGAGGCCGACGACGCGGAAGGCCGCTTCTGGTCGGCCCGCCGCGTCCCCGCGGGCATCCTCGCGCTGCTGCTCGTGGCAGGAGCGGGCCTCCTGCTGTACGACGTCACCGCGGTCCGCGCCGACCGGCCCGCCATGCACTGGCGCAGGTCCCTGGCCCACGAGCTCGCCGAGCGGCCCCTCGACGACACCTGGGTCCTCGTCGGCGCGGGGATCGCGACGGCCCTCGGTGTCTGGCTGCTCGTGCTCGCCACGACACCGGGCCTGCGGGACGTCCTGCCGATGCGCCGCGCCCACCCCGAGGTACGGGCCGGCCTCCACCGGGGCGCCGCCGCCATGGTGCTGCGCGACCGGGCCATGGAGGTGTCCGGCGTGCGCTCGGTGCGGGTCCGGGTGGGGCGCAGGAAGGTCGACGTCCGCGCGGTGTCGCACTTCCGTGAACTCGACGACGTACGCGCCGATCTGGACGCCACGCTCGCCGACGGCATCAGAGGACTCGGGCTGGCCCGGCGTCCCGCGCTGTCGGTGCATGTCGCGCGGCCGGGCCGGAAGGGATGAGCCGGATGCTGAGGATCGTGAACCGGGTGCTGCTGGGCCTCGCGGGGCTGCTCCTCGTGGTGTTCGGCGGCTCCGCGCTGGCCGTCGGCCTGGGCGCGGACCCGCCCTCGTGGTGGATCCACGACGGGAGCCACGACGTGCTGCTGAGCGACGCGGACCGGGAGAGGTGGCGGGACGACGGCTGGTGGTGGCCCACCGTCATCGCCGTACTCGCCGTGGCCGTGCTGCTCGCCCTGTGGTGGCTCACGGCGGTATTGCGGCGGCGCCGGCTCGCCGAGGTGCTCGTCGACACCGGCGACGGCGAGGGCGCGCTGCTGCGGGGCCGGGCCCTGGAGGGTGTACTGGCCGGTGAGGCGGGCGCGTTGGAGGGGGTCGAGCGGGCCCAGGTGTCACTCACCGGGCGCCGCACCGTCCCCGAGGCCCGCGTCCAACTCCTCCTGGAACCCCATGCCGACCCGGGCGACGCCCTCCACCGCCTGACCACGGAGGCCCTGGCCCACGCGAGAGACTCGGCAGGCCTGGCCTCCCTCCCGGCAGAGGTCCGCCTACGGGGGGTCAAGCACGGGGCGGAGAGGGTCAACTAGGGCGCGCCCATTGTCTTTTAGGGGTGCGGGGCTGTGACATTGTGCGGCTCCGCCGCGAGGGCGCGCCCATTGTCTTTAGGGGCGCGGGGAACTGCGCGACCAGCCCCGACCAACCCGCACCACACACCAACCCCACCGCTCAGAACCCGTGCCGAGCCCCACCATCAACAGGCACCATGATCCCCGTCAGATAAGAAGCGGCCGGAGACAGCAGGAACGCGGCCGTCCGGCCGAACTCCTCAGGCGTCCCGTACCGACGGAGCGGAATCCGCGCCTCGTTGGCGGCCCGCGCCGCCTCCGGATCCGGCGCGTACCCGTCCAGCTCGCGCACGCGATCCGTGTCGATCCGGGCCGGCAGCACCCCGACCACCCGAATCCCCCGCGGCCCCAGCTCGTCGGACAGCGACTTGGCGAACCCCGCGAGACCGGGACGCAGGCCGTTGGAGATGGTCAGCCCGGGGATCGGCTCGTGCACCGAACCGGAGAGCACGAACCCGATGACCCCGCCCTCGCCGAGCTCCGCGGCGGACGCCCGGGCCAGCCGGACCGCGCCCAGGAAGACGGACTCGAACGCCGACTGCCACTGCTCGTCGGTGTTGTCGGCGACGAACCCGGGCGGCGGGCCCCCGACGCTGATCAGGATGCCGTCGAAACCGCCGAAGCGCTCGCGCGCCGCCGCGATCAGGCTCTGCGGGGCACTCGGGTCGGAGTTGTCCACGGCCACGCCGTGCGCGTTCGGGCCGAGGGCCGTCGCGGCCTCGGCCACCGTCTTCTCGTCGCGCCCCGTGATGATCACCTTCGCGCCGTCGCCGACGAGTTCACGCGCGGAGGCGTGGCCCAGGCCGCGCGTGGCTCCGGTGACGACGTAGACGCGGTCCTTCAGTCCAAGATCCATGGTCCTATCCTGCCCCCTCCCCATCGGACCCTCCAGCCCCTCCCCGGTCCCCTTCCCCGTCGAACAGGGTGAGGGCGGTGCCCACCAGGCCGATGTGGCTGAACGCCTGCGGGAAGTTGCCGAGCTGGTGGCCGGCCACGGGGTCGTACTCCTCGGCCAGCAGCCCCACGTCGTTGCGGAGCGAGACGAGCCGCTCGAACAGGGTGAGGGCCTCCTTCGTACGGCCCGTCAGGTGCAGCGCGTCCGCGAGCCAGAACGAGCAGACGACGAACGAGCCCTCGTTGCCCGGCAGCCCGTCGATGGCCGTCGGGTCCGAGTCGTACCTGCGCACCAGGCCGTCGCGAGTGAGCTCCGCCCGGACCGCGTCGACCGTGCCGATCACCCGCGGATCGTCCGGTGGCAGGAAGCCGAGGCGGGGGATCAGCAGCAGCGCGGCGTCCAGCTCGCGGGAGCCGTACGACTGCGTGAAGGTGTTGCGCTCCGGGTCGTAGCCGCGCTCGCACACCTCGCGGTGCACCTCGTCGCGCATCGCACGCCAGCGGTCCACGTCACCGCTCAGTCCCGGGTTCTCCTCCAGCGAGCGGACCGTGCGGTCGGCGGCCACCCACGCCATCACCTTCGAGTGCACGAAGTGGCGGCGCGGACCCCGGACCTCCCACAGCCCCTCGTCCGGCTCGCGCCACGCCGACCACAGGAAGTCCATCAGCGCCTGGCGCAGCCGCCACACGTGCGGCTTGGCGGGCAGACCCGCGTGCTGCGCGAGCGACAGCGAGTCGATCACCTCGCCGTACACGTCGAGCTGCGACTGCCGTACGGCGTCGTTGCCGATCCGGACCGGCGCCGAGCCTCGGAAACCTGGCAGCCACGCCAGCTCGAACTCGGGGATCCGCCGCTCGCCCGCCAGGCTGTACATGATCTGCAGCTCCGCGGGATCGCCCGCCACCGCGCGCAGCAGCCAGTCGCGCCAGGCCGCCGCCTCCTCCTGGTAGCCGCACGCGAGCAGCGCGCCCAGCGTGAGCGTGGAGTCGCGCAGCCAGCAGTGGCGGTAGTCCCAGTTGCGTACGCCGCCGATCTCCTCGGGGAGTGAGGTCGTGGGCGCGGCGACGATGCCGCCGCTCGGCGCGTAGGTGAGGGCCTTGAGGGTGATCAGGGAGCGGACGACGGCGTCCCGGTGCGGTCCGTCGTAGCGGCAGCGGGCCACCCACGCCTGCCAGTCGGAGACACTCTCGGCCAGCGCCTCGTACGGGTCGACGCGCGCGGGGCGCGGCTCGTGCGAGGGGTGCCAGGTCAGTACGAAGGCGACCCGCTCGCCCTCGGCGACCTCGAACTCCGAGTGCGTACCGAAGTCCTTGCCCCAGGTGCGCACCTCGGGCTCGCTGCGCAGCCACACCGAGTCCGGGCCCGCGACGGCCACCCGGTGGCCGTCGGACTTGCGCATCCACGGCACGATCGAGCCGTAGTCGAACCGCAGTCGCAGGGTGCTGCGCATGGTGACCCGGCCCTTGAGACCTTCGACGATCCGTACGACGTCGGGGGCGCGGTCGCGCTGTGGCATCAGGTCGGTGACGCGTACCGTGCCGTCCTCGGTCTCCCACTCGGTGTCGAGCACGAGGGAGTCGGTGCGGTAGGCGCGCCTGGTGCAGGCGCCCGCTCCCTTTGGCGCGATGCGCCAGTGGCCGTTCTCCTCGTCCCCGAGCAGTTTCGCGAAACAGGCCGCCGAGTCGAACCGTGGGAGACAGAGCCAGTCGATCGAACCGTCCCGTCCGACCAGGGCGGCGGTCTGATGGTCGCCGATGAGGGCGTAGTCCTCGATGGTTGGGTGCACGTTTGCCGGGTTCCCGGCGATTGTGGCGATCAACCCAGGCGGTTCGCTCCGCGCGGTGGGCCGTTCGAGAAGTGCGGGTCGTTCGTGGCTGGGCGCGCCCACGCGGCGGTGCCGCAAAATGTCACAGCCCCGCGCCCCTGAAGGGGCGGGGCCTGGCCTCGCCCCTTCACTCAGACTGTGGCCGGTTCTGCCTTCGGTTCTGTCTGGGCGGCGGCTGCCTCCGCGAGGTCGCGGCGTTCGCGGCGGACCAGGATGACCCAGCCGACGGGGACGCCCGCGGCGAAGAGCCACCACTGGATCGCGTACGCCATGTGGGGGCCGATGCCGCTGTGGTCGGGCTCCGGGATCAGTTCGGGGGTGTCGCCCTTCGGCTCGGGCGCGGTCAGCTCGACGTAGCCGCCGAGGACCTGCTTGCCGAGTGCCTTCGCCTGCTGCTCGCTGTTGATCAGCATGACCATGCGGTCGGGGAGGCCGCGGACGTCCTTGATGCCGCTGTCGGCGGTCGTCTCGTCGGCCATCAGCCGGCCCGTGACGGTGGTCTCGCCCTTCGCGGGCGCGGGGACCTTCGGGAACTGGGTCTGTGCGCCGTCCGCGGGGATCCAGCCGCGGTTGACGATGAGGACCTTGCCGTCGTCCAGGACGAACGGGGTCAGTACGTGGTAGCCGACCTCTTCGTCGGAGTTGGTGCGGCGCCGGACGACGACCTCGTCGGCGGTGTCGAAGGTGCCCTTCGCGGTCACCCGGCGGTACAGGTCGTCCCGCTTGATCGCCTTGCCCGGCGCGGTGAGCGACTCGGCGGGGACCGGCTTCGCGGACAGCGAGTCGGAGATCACCTTGTTCAGCGCGACCTTGTGCTCGTGCCGGTGCAGCTGCCAGAAGCCCAGCTCGATCATCGTCGGGATGAGCGCGAGCATGATGAGGGTGAGGATCACCCACTGCCGGGACAACAGGAAGCGGTACACCCCACGACCGTACAACTCGGTCATGGGGTGTCGAGCGGGAGGGGGTGGCTTGGAGGAGCGTGGTTCGGACAGGGCGGTTCAGACCTTGTCGATGATCCCCACCTTCCCCTCCGCGCGGGCGCAGTGGCCCCCGCAGTACCAGTGGCCCTCGACCTCGACGCCCTGGCCGATGATCTGGACCCGGCAGTGCTCGCAGATGGGCGCCATGCGGTGGATGGCGCAGGAGAAGCAGTCGAAGACGTGCACCGCGCCCTGCGCGTGCACCTCGAACGTCATGCCGTAGTTGTTTCCGCAGACCTCACAACGTGCCATGCGCCACAGGGTGGGCCGCCGGGGCGGCACGGGCGAGCGGTCGCCGGGCGAGTCGCCCCCCAATCACCCGTACGACCGGATGCCTGTATCCGCCCCGCAGGACCGGATGCCCGTGTCCGCCCCGCACGACCCGCGTTCCTCGGTACGGCCGGGCGCCGCTACTTCTTCGACGCCGGCTCCACGTCCCGCAGCAGCTGGCCGAACGCCGCCTCGTCGACGACGGGGGTGCCGAACTGGCGGGCCTTGACCACCTTGGACGTACCGGAGTCCGGGTCGTTCGTCACGAGGAGGCTGGTGAGCCGGGACAGGCTCGTCGCGACATGCAGTCCGGCCTCGACGGCGCGGTCCTCCAGGAGGTCGCGCTCGACCGAGGTGTCCCCGGAGAACGCGATGCGCATGCCCTGCTTGAGCTGCTTGCCCGGTTCGTACCGCCCGGGGTTGGGATACGGGCAGGCGGGCCGCTTGCGCGAGGGGCGCCAACTGCCGGACGGATAGCCCCCCGACGAGTAGCCGCCGGAGGAGTAGCCCCCGGACTGCCGGCCGATCCGCGGCGCCGCCCGGTCCGTCCACTCCGTCAGCGGCCGGCATTCGAGCAGCGGCAGCCGTACGCCCCCGCGCGCGGCGGCCTGCAGGCTCGGCCGGAACGCCTCGGCCAGCACGCGCGCGTCGTCCAGCGCGTGGTGCGCGCGCTGCTGTACGACGCCGAAGTGCGCCGCGAGCGACTCCAGCTTGTGGTTGGCCAGCGGCAGGCCCAGCTCCTTGGACAGCGCGATGGTGCACAGCCGCTGACGGACCGGCGCCTCGCGCTCCGCGCGCGCGTACTCCCGGGCGATCATCGACCAGTCGAACACCGCGTTGTGCGCGACGAGGACACGGCCGTCGAGCCGGGACGCGAACTCCTCGGCGATCTCCGGGAACAGGGGCGCGCCTTCGAGCACGTCACTCGTCAGACCGTGGATCCACACAGGACCCGGGTCCCGCTCCGGGTTGACCATCGTGTACCAGTGGTCCTCGACCTCGCCGCGCGCGTCCAGCCGGTAGACCGCGGCCGACACTATGCGGTCGTCGCGGGCCAGTCCTGTGGTCTCCACGTCGACGACCGCGTATCCCTGCGGATACGCGGCCGGCCACGGGGTGGTGGACGGTGCGGTCTGATGGTCTTCGAGCATGGTCACTGAGGATAAGGGGCGCGACTGACAGTCCTGTCCCCGGAGTCCGCGCCCGGGCCGGATCCGGAGTCCGACACCCCGTCACGAGCCCCTGCCAACAGCCCGGCCACCAGCGCCTTCACGGAGAGGACGAACAACTTCTCCGTGTCGACGGCCCGCGCGAGGGTGCGGGCGAGCGCCGGGTCCTCCTCCGCCGTACGCGCCCCCCACAGCTCCTCCTCGCCGGGGTGCTGTGCCGGGGCGCGCTCATGGTTGCGCTCGACCAGCAGGTGCCCGACGACCTGGAACTGCACGGCCCGTACGACGTCCGCGGCACGGGCCCCGCGCAGTCCCGCCGCGTGCACCTCGTGCACCAGGGCCTGCTGCGCGGGCAGGAACATCCGTTCCGTCAGGCCGCGTTCGTGCACCATCGCGACGAGGTGCGGATGGTCGCGCAGCCGTCGGCGCAGGGCGCGCGCCACGGACACGATGCGCCCCGCCGGGGTGCGCCCGACGGGCCGGATCTCGCCCAGCTCGGCGATGGTGCGCTCGACCAGCGCGTCGAGCAGCGACTCGCGGTTGCCGACGTGCCAGTAGATCGAGGTCACCGCCGTGCCCAGCTCGGCGGCGAGCTTCCGCATCGTCAGCGTCTCGGGACCGTGCTGCCTCACCAGGTCCGCCGCGGCGGCCAGGACCTCCTCGCGGGTCAGTGCCGGTCTCGCCATGACGCCCCCAAGTTCCCGTCGCGCACGAGTATTTACCCTTCGCGAGGTCTGCTGTAACTGTGTTACAGGTGACGGCCCATCAGAGAAGGGCGGTACGACATGGCACGCGTACGGTACGGCGCGCGGACCGAGGTGGAGATCGGCGCCGCGCGCACCGCGAGCTCCCGGCTCCCCGACATCTGGTCCACCGGTGTGGTGGCCGTCTGGGAGAGCGACCCGGACGCGGTCGCGGCGGTCCTGCCACCGCCGCTCAAACCCACCGGGCGGCCCCTGGTCCGGGTGAACATCAGCAAGGTCGACCTGCCCGGATACCCCCTGGGCGCGGGCTCGTTCGCGGTCGCCGCCGCGCACGACGGGGTCGAGGGCTGGTATCCGCTCGTCATGCCGATGACCCACGAGCGGGCCCTCATCGGTGGCCGCGAGGTTTTCGGGGAGCCCAAGAAGCTCGGCGAGGTGACGGTCGAGCGCGACGGTCTCGTCGTACGGGCAGCCCTCGCCCGGCACGGCATCGAGTTCGTGGAGGTGCGCGGCGCGGTCAGCGGGTCGCTGCCCCTCCCGGAGCCGACGCAGAAGACCGACTTCTACTTCAAGTTCCTTCCTGCGGTGGATGGTTCGGGCTTCGACGCCGACCCCGTACTCGTGCACTGCGTGCGCAACGAGAAGGTCCGCAAGCTGGAGCGGATCACCGGTGACGTCGTCCTCCGGGAGTCCATGTACGACCCGGTCGCCGACCTCCCCGTACGCGAACTCGTCGGGATCACCCTCGGCGAGAAGACGACGGACCAGAAGGGCAGGGTCGTCGAACGGGTCAGCGGGCAGGCCCTGTTGCCGTACATCCACCAGCGCTACGACGACCCGCAGCAGATTCTCGACGGGCCGCCCGAGGGGAGTACGTGAATGGAACTGAGGGCGGGACAGGTCGCCGTGGTCACCGGAGCCGCGAGCGGCATCGGGCTGGCGATGGCACGGCGGTTCGCGGCCGAGGGGCTGAAGGTCGTCCTCGCCGACGTGGACGAGGGTGCCCTGGAGAAGGCCGCCGCGGGGCTGCGCGAGGACGGGGCCGTGGTGCACGCGCGCGTGGTCGACGTCGGCGAGCGCGAGGAGGTCGTCGCGCTCGCCGAGGAGACGTACGAGCGCTTCGGCGCCGTGCACGTCCTGTGCAACAACGCCGGAGTCGGCTCGGGCGCCGAGGGCCGCATGTGGGAGCACGACCCGAACGACTGGAAGTGGGCGTTCGCGGTCAACGTCTGGGGCGTCTTCCACGGCGTCCAGGCCTTCGTACCGCGGATGCTGGCCGGCGGCGAACCCGGCCACATCGTCAACACCTCGTCCGGCGACGGCGGCATCGCGCCCCTGCCCACCGCCTCCGTGTACGCCGTCACCAAGGCGGCCGTCGTGACGATGACCGAGTCCCTGTACGCGCACCTGAGGGCCGAGCACGCGCGCGTGGGGGCCTCCGTGCTCTTCCCGGGGCCCCACATGCTCCGTACGGGCCTGTGGGAGTCGCACCGCAACCGGCCGGACCGGTACGCGAAACAGAAGCCCCGCAGGACCCCGTACCGCAGCCTCGACCAGTGGGAGGCCGCGATGAAGGAGGCGGGGAAGGACGTGCGGTTCACGCCGGTCGAGGAGGTCGCCGACTTCGTGGCGGACGGCATCCGGGCGGACCGCTTCTGGCTGCTGCCCGACAGCGAGCACAGCGACGCGCAGATCCGGGCGCGCTCGCGGTCGATGCTCGACCGCGCCGACCCGGCGTACCTGGAGAACTTCATTCTGGACTGAGGACCGGACGGACCACTGAGGACCGGACTGAGGAGCCGCAAATGGCCTCGACGACAGAGCCCTATCTGATCATCTCCTCCGACTGCCACGCCGGACTGCCCACCGAGGAGTACCGGCCCTATCTGGACGCCCGTTTCCACCGGGACTTCGACGAGTTCCTCGCGGGCCGGGACCGCCGGCGCGAGGAGATGACGCGGCTCGGCATCCGCAACGAGGCGTTCGCGAGCAAGTGGTTCCAGGACAACGAGGAGGGCCTGCGCGGCGGTTGGGACACCGCGCAGCGGCTCAAGGAGCTGGACGGCGACGGAGTGGCGGCGGAGGTCGTCTTCCCCGACGCCGACGCGGTCGACAGCCAGACGGCCGCGCCCTTCGGGGTGGGCCTCGGCCTCTCCGGCGACCAGGACCCGGAGTTGGGGATGGCGGGCGCGCAAGCGCACAACCGCTGGCTGGCCGACTTCGTGGGCGAGAACCCCGAACGGCACTGCGGAGTCGCCCTGTTGCCCGTCACGGCGCCCACCGAGCGGGTCGTCGCCGAGGTGTACCGCGCCAAGGAGTCGGGCCTCGGCGCCCTGATGATCCCCTCCATGTGGGTCGACAAGGAGCCGTACCACGACCGCCGTTACGACCCCGTGTGGGCCGCGGCGGCGGAGTGCGGGATGCCGGTGCTGACGCACTCGGGGGCGGCACCCCGCCACGAGTACGGCGACCACCTCGGGATCTATGTGAGCGAGGTGACCTGGTGGCCGGCCAGGCCGCTGTGGTTCCTGCTCTGGTCCGGTGTCTTCGAGCGCCACCCCGGGCTCAAGTTCGGTGTGGCGGAGTCGGGTTGCTGGTGGCTGCCGAACCTCCTGTGGTTCATGGACCGCCTGTACCTGGGCGCGCACGGCGGCAAGAAGCTGTCCCCCTTCGCGGAGTTGAGGCGCCCGCCGCACGAGTACCTGGACCGCCAGGTCTTCATCTGCGCGACCAACACCAAGCGGCGCGAACTCGCCCAGCGGTACGAGATCGGCGTCGACAACATCCTCTGGGGCAGCGACTTCCCGCACCCCGAGGGGACGTGGCCCGACACGCGCGCGTGGCTGTCGCGCACGTTCCACGACATCCCGGTGGCGGAGACGCGCCGCATGCTGGGCCTGGCGGCGGCGGAGGTCTTCGGCTTCGACACCGGGAAACTGGCCCCGCTCGCCCGGCGTATCGGCCCGACCCCGGCCGAACTCGGCCAGTCCGAGGACCAGTCGGCCGTCGAGGCGTCCTGGGCGCGCTCGCGCGAGGTGGGCCGGCACTGGCTGACGGACCACGACTTCCCGGTCCTGGGGGTGACTCCGTGAGCGAGAACCCGGTGGGCGACGAGCGCTACACCGTCATCTCGGCCGACTGCCACGCGGGCGCCGATCTCCTCGACTACAAGCCGTACCTGGCGGGTCGGTACCACGGGGAGTTCGACGCCTGGGCGGCCTCGTACGTGAATCCGTACGAGGACCTGATGGCCGACACGGCCGACAAGAACTGGAACTCGGAGCGGCGGCTCGCGGAGCTGGAGCAGGACGGGATCGTCGCCGAGGTCGTCTTCCCGAACACCATCCCGCCGTTCTTCCCCTCGGGTTCGCTGATGGCGCCCGCGCCGACGGCCGAGGAGTTCGAGCGGCGCTGGGCGGGGCTGCGGGCCCACAACCGCTGGCTGGCGGACTTCTGTTCGGCCGCCCCGGGCCGGCGGGCGGGTGTCTTCCAGATCCTCCTGAACGACGTCGAGGAGGCGGTGAAGGAGATCAGGTGGGCGGTCGGTGCGGGGCTGCGGGGCGGCCTGCTGCTGCCCGGCACGCCACCGGGCAGCGGGCTGCCCGAGCTGTACTCGTCGGCGTACGACCCGATCTGGACGGTCTGCGAGGAACTGGGCGTGCCCGTGAACCACCACGCGGGCTCGGCCTCCCCGCCGCTCGGCGACGAGCCCGCCGCCCGGGCGGTCTTCATGGTGGAGACGACGTGGTTCTCGCACCGCGCGCTCTGGCACCTGATCTTCGGGGGTGCCTTCCGCCGCCATCCCGGACTGAAACTGGTGCTGACCGAGCAGGGTTCGGGCTGGATACCCGGGGTGCTCGACATGCTGGACTACTACCACGGGCGGCTGGTCGCGGCGGCGACGAAGGCGTCCACGGCCGAGTCCAAGTTCGGTGCCGGGCTTGCCGCTTCGATGGGCAAGGGCCCCTCGGAGGTCTGGCGGGACAACTGCTTCGTCGGCGCCAGCTTCATGCGCCCGCACGAGGTGCCGCTCCGCGACCGCATCGGCCTCGACAAGATCATGTGGGGCAGCGACTACCCGCACGACGAGGGCACGTACCCGTACACCCGCGAGGGCCTGCGGATCGCGTACGCGGGCCTCTCGCGCGAGGAGATCGCGGCGATGGTCGGCGGCAACGCGGCCCGCGTGTACGGCTTCGACCTCGACCTCCTCGACCCCATCGCGGCCAAGTGCGGCCCGACGGCGCGGGAGATCGCCGAACCACTGGGGGAGCCGCCGGCCGACGCGACGAGTCCGGTCTTCGCGCGGGGAGGGTCGGTACGGGTCTGGTGACGTCCCGGGTGCGATGCTCCCGCATGTGACGGAACCGACGCACGACGAGGCCCATGACGAGGCCCATGACGAGGCCCACGGCGGGGCGCTGGGCGAGCGGCTGAACTGGCTGCGGGCGGCCGTTCTCGGTGCCAACGACGGCATCGTGTCCACCGCGGGCCTCGTCGTCGGCGTGGCCGGTGCGACGGACGCCCGCGCGGCCCTGCTGACGGCCGGGCTCGCGGGTCTGCTGGCCGGGTCCATGTCGATGGCCGCGGGGGAGTACGTCTCCGTCTCCACCCAGCGGGACTCGGAGAGGGCTGCCATCGCCGCGGAGAGACGGGAGCTGCGGGACCAGCCGGAGGCGGAACTGGAGGAACTCGCCGAGCTGCTGGAGGACCGGGGACTCTCGCGGGACGTGGCCCTGGAGGCGGCGCAGCAGCTCACCGAACGGGACGCGCTCAAGGCCCACGCGCGCGTGGAGCTCGGCATCGACCCGGACCAACTCGCGAACCCGTGGCACGCGGCCTGGGCGAGCTTCTTCGCGTTCACCGCCGGGGCACTGCTCCCGCTGCTGGCAATGGTGCTGCCTCCCGCCGGCTGGCGCCTGGCCGTCACCGTGGTCTCGGTCCTCGCCGCCCTCGTCCTGACCGGCTGGACCAGCGCCCGCCTGGGCGCCGCGGACCCGGGCCGGGCGATGCTGCGGAACGTGGCGGGCGGGGCGCTGGCCATGGCGGTCACCTACGGGACGGGGGCATTGCTGGGCGCGGCCGGTGTGTGACGGGCCCGACCTGGTGCTGAGGCGCTCGCTCAGTGGGCCGAGCCGCACGGCTCCTTGGTGGAGATCGCCAAGAAGCAAGCGCATACCCCCGGTAATACTTGTGGGTAACAACGTCTAGCCGCGGTCCACCAGCGGTTCTACGGTGCTTGCATGCCGAACCTGCCCGATGTCGTGCTGTGGTCGATACCCGCGTTTGTGCTGCTCACCGTGATCGAGGTGGTGAGTGTCCGGATCCATCCGGATGACGATGCCGCGGGGTACGAGACGAAGGACGCGGCCACGAGTGTCGGCATGGGGCTGGGGAGTCTGGCCTTCGATCTTCTGTGGAAGATCCCGATCGTCGCCGTCTACACGGCGATATATGAGCTGACACCACTGCGGGTGCCCGTCCTGTGGTGGACCGTGCCACTGATGTTGCTGGCGCAGGACTTCTTCTACTACTGGTCGCACCGCGGGCACCATGTGATCCGGATCCTCTGGGCCTGTCACGTCGTGCACCACTCCAGCCGGAAGTTCAACCTCACCACCGCGCTGCGCCAGCCCTGGACGACGTGGACCGTGTGGCCGTTCTACGTGCCGCTCATCGCGCTCGGCGTGCATCCGGCGGCGCTCGCGTTCTGCTCGTCGGTGAACCTCGTGTACCAGTTCTGGATCCACACCGAGCGCATCGACAAGCTGCCCCGGGCCTTCGAGTTCGTCCTCAACACGCCCTCGCACCACCGTGTCCACCACGCTTCCCAGGGCGGCTATCTGGACCGTAACTTCGGCGGGATCCTGATCGTCTGGGACCGGCTCTTCGGGTCGTTCGTCGCGGAGACCGAGCGGCCGGTGTACGGGCTGACCAAGAACATCGACACGTACAACCCGATCCGGGTCGCCACCCACGAGTACGCCGCCATCGCCAGGGACCTGCGGGCCGCCGGGAGTTGGCGGGAGCGGGCCGGGCGGATGTTCCGGGGGCCGGGGTGGCAGCCTGTGCCGTCGCTCGCGGCTGCTTCGGAGCGGGCCGCCTCTCCGGAGAGTGCTGTCACGTCTCAGGAGGAGCCCCTCACGCCCCAC
>NZ_LIQZ01000289.1 GCF_001418655.1 Streptomyces phaeochromogenes
CGCCGCGGCCGTCGCCGCGCTCGTGCTCGCCCTCACCCCGATCACCGTCGCCATCAACCGCGACAACAACCCGGACACACTGCTCGTCTTCCTGATGGTCGCGGGCGCCGCCCTGGCCCTGCGCGCCGTCCACAACGGCAGGCTGCTCCCCCTCGTCGGCTCGGCCGTCTGCTTCGGCCTCGCCTTCAACACCAAGATGCTCCAGGGGTACATCGCCCTGCCGGCCGTCTTCGCGGTCTACCTGTACGCGGCCCAGGGCGGCCGGCTGCGCCGGGTGCGCAACCTCACGATCGCCGCGGTCGCCCTCGCCGTCTCCAGCTTCTGGTGGGCGGCGGCCGTGTCGCTGGTGCCCGCCTCCGACCGGCCGTACATCGGCGGCTCGACGGACGGCACCGCCTGGAACCTGATCATGGGCTACAACGGCCTGGGCCGCGTCTTCGGCGGCGAGGGCAACGGCGGCGGTGGAGGCGGTGGCGGAGGCGGCTTCTCCGGGACCGCCGGGATCGGCCGGATGTTCAACGAGGTGCTCGGCGGCCAGATCTCCTGGCTGCTCCCCTTCACGGCCATCGCCCTCGTCGGCGGCCTCGTACTGCGCGGTCGCGCCCCCCGTACGGACCTCACGCGGGCCGCACTGGTCCTGTGGGGCGGCTGGACCGCCCTGCACTACCTCACCTTCAGCCTCGCCGAAGGCACGATGCACCCCTACTACACGACCGCCCTGGCCCCCGGCATCGCGGCGCTGTGCGGAGGCGGCGGGCTGATGCTCCTGCACGCCTTCCGCACCGACAAGAAGTGGCTGTGGGTCCTGCCCGTCGCGTTCGCCGCGACCGGCATCTGGGCCGTGGTGCTGCTGCGCCGGGCCTCCGGCTGGAACTCGTGGCTGTGGCCGACCGTCGCCGCGGTGATGGTCCTGGCGATCGCCGGGCTCCTCCTCTTCCGGTCGGGCCGGCGCGTACGACTGCTCGCCGTCGCCCTGACCGCGGCCGTCGCCGCCTCCCTCGCCGGACCGACCGCGTACGCGGCCTCGGTGACCGCGGGTTCGAGCGGCGGCATGAGCGGTACGAACCCGACGGCCGGCCCCACCACGGGTGGCGGCATGGGCGGCGGTCCCGGCGGCGGTGGCGGTGGCGGCCGGAGTGGCTTCCCCGGCGGCGGTGGCGGCCAGGCACCGGGCGGCCAGCAGCAGGGTGGTCAGCAGGCGGGTGGCGAGGCCCCGGGTGGCGGCCAGACGGGCACACCGCCCAGTGGCGCCCCCAACGGCCAGCAGCCCGGCGACGGCCAGCAACAGGGTGACCAGGAGCAGGGCAACGGCCAGACCGGCACCCCGCCGAACGGCACCTCCGGCACCGGCGAACAGGGCGGCACCGCCTCCCGGCCTGGTGGCGCGGGCGGCGGCCCCGGTGGCGGCGCCGACAGCGCAATGGTCACGTACCTGGAGAAGCACCGCGACGGCGCCAAGTGGCTGGTGGCGGTGTCCAGTTCGCAGAGCGCGGCCCAGCTGATCGTCAGCACCAAGCAGCCCGTCATCTCCATGTGGGGCTGGTCCGGCAGCGACAAGGCCATGACCCTCGCCAAGCTGAAGGAGCTCGTGAAGAAGGGCGAGCTGCACTACATCGTGCTCGGCGGCGGCATGGGCGGCGGCGGTGGCATGGGCGGCGGAGACAGCGCCGGCACCGAGGTGACCGCCTGGGTCCAGGAACACGCGACGGCGGTGAAGGCGAGCGAGTACGGCGGTACCGACTCCTCGTCGTCCGATTCCTCCACCGACTCCCAGAGCACTCAGAACACCCAGGCGCTCTACCGCCTGGACGCCTCGGACGTCAACTAGGGCAATCCCTCCCCCAATTGGGGAGAACCCTCGCTCTTCGCAGCCCCTGGACCGGCAACGGCCAGGGGTTGCGTCGTATGCGAGAACGTCACACAAACGCCTCCTCCCGGTTACACGAGCGACCCCATGTCCATGTCACGCTCCCGATTGACCGAAGTGTCAACACGCGTAGAACGCGGGCCCGTCGAGCTGGATCCCGCGTCCCGGCGCGTGCCGTTCCCGGGAAAGGGCACCCCCATGTCCGTTGCGCACAAAGGCAGTTGGAAGGCGCTGGCGGTAGGCGTATCCGCCGTCCTCGTCGGCCTCACGCTCCCGACGGTCGCCGCGACCCCCGCCGCGGCAACTACCACCGCGTACGACGACACGTACTACGCGGGCGCGATCGGCAAGACCGGCACGGCCCTCAAGAGCTCGCTGCACTCGATCATCAGCGACCAGACCGCGATCTCGTACTCCGCGGTCTGGAACGCGCTCAAGGTCACCGACCAGGACCCGAACAACAGCAGCAACGTGGTCCTGCTGTACTCCGGCATCTCGCGCAGCAAGACCCTCAACGGCGGCGCGACCGGCAACTGGAACCGCGAGCACACGTGGGCCCAGTCGCACGGCGACTTCGGCACCTCGGCCGGCCCCGGCACCGACCTGCACCACCTGCGCCCCGAGGACGTCCAGGTCAACAGCATCCGCGGCAACAAGGACTTCGACAACGGCGGCAGCAGCTTCACCAACAGCGGCGGCAGCCTCACCGACTCGAACTCCTTCGAGCCCCGCAGCGCCGTCAAGGGCGACGTGGCCCGCATGATCCTCTACATGGCCGTCCGTTACGAGGGCGACGACGCCTGGGAGGACCTGGAGCCCAACGACGCCGTCACCAACGGCAGCGTCCCCTACCACGGCCGCCTCTCGGTCCTGAAGCAGTGGAACGAGGCGGACCCGCCCAGCGCCTTCGAGGAGCGTCGCAACGAGCTCATCTACTCGAACTACCAGGGCAACCGGAACCCGTTCATCGACCACCCCGAGTGGGTCGAGGCGATCTGGTAGACCGACGGTGACCCGCACTGAACTCCCTGTGACAGAAAGGGAGTTCAGCGCCACACCTGTCCCCTCGGTTACGAACCCATGACATTGGGGCGTACAACTGGGGGCGCTCCGATCGAGTCGAACTGACTGAACGCGGCATTCCGCGTGCAGAACCGACCGACTCGAAAGGCTTACGTATGTCCCGAGCACACCGCCGAACTCGTACCGCGCTCACCGCACCCCTGGCAGCCGCGGTGCTGCTCGCCGGAGGATTCGGCGCCATGGCCCTCACCGGGGGCTCGGCGCAGGCGGCCACCGGGTCCGCGGACGCGCAGGACGACTTCAACGGCGACGGTTACGCCGACCTGGTCGTGGGAGCCCCCAACGCCACGATCTCGAGCAAGGCCAAGGCGGGCTATGTGGCCGTCACGTACGGCTCCGCCAGTGGCGTCTCAGCCTCCAACAAGAAGCTCATCAGCCGCTCCACCAGCGGCGTTCCCGGCTCCGCCGTCGCGAGCGAGCGCTTCGGGACCAACTTCACCAAGGGTGACCTCGACGGCGACGGCTTCAGCGACCTGGTGATCTCGGGCGGCAAGGCCGGCTCCGTCGTCCTGTGGGGCTCCGCCTCCGGACTCACCGGCGGCACGGCGATAGCCGGGTACGGCCAGTCCCCCACGGCCGGTGACTTCGACGGCGACGGCAAGACGGACCTCGCCCTGTTCGAGCAGGTGTCCTCCTTCGGCGACGAAGCCCCCAGCAGCGCCGCCGCCGTATGGAAGGGCCCGATCTCGCGGACCGGCACGCCCACCGCCGTCCTGCCCGTCCTGGACAAGTCCCTGTGGTGGGGCTACGACGCCGACGACGCCTCCTGCGCCACCAACGGCGGCTGCGAGGAGGACGCCGACTCCATCAGCGGCCCCTACACCTCCGCCGAGACCGGTGACGTCAACGGTGACGGCAAGGACGACATCGTTGTCTGGGAGTACAAGGGCGACGGCGTCTACGGCAACCGCCTGCTCCTCGGTGGCGGCAGCACGGGCTTCAAGAGCGGCTGGGTCCCCGGTGAGGCCGCCGGCAACAAGACGGGCACCGGCGTCGGGGACGTCAACAACGACGGCTTCGACGACGTCGTGGTCGGCAACGACTGGGGCAGCGGCACCGTCAAGGTCGCTCTCGGTTCGGCCACCGGCCTGTCCTCGGACCGCGTCCAGACCTTCAACCAGGACAGCCCCGGGTTCCCCGGAGTCGAGGAAGAGGAGGACGAGATCGGCGGGTCGGTCTCGGTCGCGGACGTCACGGGTGACGGCTACGCCGACATCGCGCTCGGCATCCCGGGCGAGGACATCGGCGACATCTACGACGCCGGCTCGATCGCCCTGGTCCCCGGCAGCGCCTCCGGCGCCACGGGCGCCGGAACGAAGACCTTCCACCAGAACACCGCCGGTATCCCCGGAGTCGCCGAGAACAGCGACGAGTTCGGTGTGACCACCGCTCTCCTGGACCTCAACGGCGACGGCCACTCCGACCTCGCGGCCGGTTCCACGGCCGAGAACGCCCAGAACGGCGCGGTCTGGGTGCTGAAGGGCACGGCGAGCGGCCTCACCGCCACGTCGTCGTTCGCGTTCGGCGCCGGTGACCTCGGCGCGCCCGCCACGGCGGCGCACTTCGGCGCGTACCTGCGCTGAGCGAGCGGTCCACGGACATGACGGTGGGGCGGCCTGGTGCCGCCCCACCGTCATGTCCGGGCCGGATCTCCGGGGCAGGGGCGGTTCAGTCCAGGTGCGTCGGCGCGAACATCCGCAGCAGCGCCGGCAGCACGACCACCGAAGGGCCGGGCGTGGCAAGGGACTTGGCGAGGTCGTCGGCGAGGGTGTCCGGGGTGGTCCGTACGCCGGGGACGCCGAAGGACTCCGCGAGGGCCACGTAGTCGGGGCGGGACAGTTCCGTCGCCGTGGCCTGGCCGAAGGCGTCGGTCATGTACTCGCGCAGGATGCCGTAGCCCCCGTCGTCGACGATGAGCCAGGTCACGTCGAGGTTGTGCTGCCTGGCCGTGGCGAGTTCGGCGATGGAGTACAGCGCGCCGCCGTCGCCGGAGACCGCGAGGACGGGGTGGGTCGGGTCGGCGACCGCGCCGCCGATGGCCGCCGGAAAGGCGTAGCCGAGGCCGCCCGCGCCCTGGGCGGAGTGCATGGTGTTCGGCCGGCGGGCGTCGAAGGCGGACCAGGCCCAGTAGGCGAGGATCGTCATGTCCCAGAAGCTGGCCGACCGGTCGGGCAGGGCCTCACGGACTGCAGCCAACACCCGCTGTTCCAGGGTGAGTTCCTGGGCGTCGATGCGCTCGCGGACGAGGTCGAGCACGGTTCGTACGCGTTCGGCGGCCTCCGCGTCCTCCCGTACGGGAACAGTCCCTTCGGGCAGGGTTTCGAGCAGCGCCGACAGGGCGAGGCGGGCGTCCGCGTGGATGCCGAGGGCCGGGTGGTTGGACTCCAGCTTGCCGAGGTCGGCCTCGATCTGGATGACCCGGCCGCGGGGCTTGAACGTGTAGTAGTTCGAGGAGAGTTCACCGAGGCCCGAGCCGACGACGAGCAGGACGTCGGCGTCCTCCAGGAAGTCCGTGGTGTGGCGGTCCTCCAGCCAGGACTGGAGGGAGAGCGGGTGGTTCCAGGGGAAGGCGCCCTTGCCGCCGAAGGTGGTGACGACCGGTGCGTTGAGGCGCTCGGCGAGCTGACGCAGCTTGCCGGACGCGTCGGACCGTACGACTCCGCCGCCCGCGATGATCGCGGGGCGGGCGGCCGTCGAGAGCAAGTGGGCTGCCACGGCGGTCAGTTCGGGGCGTGGCGGCAGGTCGTGGGGTGCGGCGTCCGCGGCCGTGACGACGGGCAGTGACGTCTCGGCGAGCAGCACGTCCTGCGGGATCTCGACCCAGACCGGGCCGTGCGGGGCGGTGAGCGCCGATTCCCAGGCCTCGGCGATCGCGGACGGGATCTGCGACTGCGTACGGACCGTGTGGACGGACTTCACGACGCCCCTGAACGAGGCCTGCTGGTCGGGGAGTTCGTGCAGATAGCCGTGCCGTCCGCCGCCGAGTCCCGCGCCGGGGATCTGGCTGCTGATGGCGAGGACGGGGGCGCTCGCGGCGGCGGCCTCCTGGAGCGCGGCCAGCGAGGTCAGCGCGCCGGGGCCGGTCGACAGGAGCAGCGGGGCGGCTTCGCCGGTGATGCGGCCGTACGCGTCGGCCGCGAACCCGGCGTTGTTCTCGACCCGCAGGCCGATGTAGGCGAGGTCTGAGCGGCGCAGCGCGTCGAACATGCCGAGCGCGTGCTGACCGGGCAGGCCGAAGACGGTGGTCGCGCCGAGACCGGTAAGGGTCTCCACGACCAGGTCTCCGCCGTTGCGTCCGGGGGGCGGGTTGAGTGCGGCCTCCGTCTGCGCGGCGGTCGGGCGGAGCACCAGGTCGTGGTCGTGGGTCACTTGGCGTCGGTCTCCTCGGGCGCCTGCACGTTCTTCTCGCGGGCCTGCGCGATCTGGCGGGACATGATGGTGGTCAGTTCGTACGCCGTGTGGGACGCGGCGACGGAGGTGATCTCGGCGTGATCGTACGCGGGGGCGACCTCGACGACGTCGGCGGAGACCAGGTGGCAGGAGGCCAGGCCGCGCAGGATCTCCAGGAGCTCGCGCGAGGTCATGCCACCGGCCTCGGGGGTGCCGGTGCCGGGCGCGTGGGCCGGGTCGAGGCAGTCGATGTCGATGGAGATGTAGAGCGGGCGGTCGCCGATGCGCTGGCGGAGCTGGTCGGCGACCTCGTCGGCGCCGCGCCGGTAGATGTCGGCGGAGGTGACGATGCCGAAGCCGAGCTTCTCGTCGTCGGTGAGGTCCTGCCGGCCGTAGAGCGGGCCGCGCGTGCCGACGTGGGAGAGGGCCTCGGTGTCCAGGATCCCCTCCTCGACGGCCCGGCGGAACGGGGTGCCGTGGGTGTACTCGGCGCCGAAGTACGTGTCCCAGGTGTCGAGGTGCGCGTCGAAGTGGAGCAGCGCGACCGGGCCGTGCTTCTTGGCGACCGAGCGCAGCAGCGGCAGCGCGATGGTGTGGTCGCCGCCGAGGGTCATCAACCGGGCGCCGGTGCCGAGGAGTTCGTCGGCGGCGCCCTCGATGGTGTCGACGGCCTCGTTGATGTTGAACGGGTTCGCGGCGATGTCACCGGCGTCCGCGACCTGGGCGAGGGCGAAGGGCGAGGCGTCCTGGGCCGGGTTGTACGGGCGCAGGAGCCGGCTCGCCTCGCGGATCGCGTTGCCGCCGAAGCGGGCCCCTGGCCGGTACGAGACGCCCGCGTCGAACGGCACACCGACGACGGCGACGTCGGTGGTGCCGACCTCGTCGAGCCGGGGCAGCCGGGCGAAGGTCGCCGGGCCCGCGAACCGTGGCACGCGGGACGAGTCGACGGGGCCGCGGGGCGTCTCGTAACTGCTCATGGGGGTAATGCCTTCTTTCCTGCGATTCATACGCTTCATCGCGTATGTGCTGCTTCTCCGACTCTACTGGTGAGCCGGAACCGATTCGGACACGGGTTCGGAGCCGCGGCCCGCGAGCCGCTCGCGCCAGGCGGCGAGGACCGCCGGGTCGGTGGCGGGGGTGGCCAGCGAGACGATCACGTAGACGGCCAGGGAGGAGAGGAGCCCGTAGTAGATGGGCTCGTTGGCGAGGATCCCGTAGGACGCCATCAGGCCGATCACCGCGAGGCCGCCGACCGCGACGGCGGCGAGGGCGCCCTGGGCGGTGCCGCGCTTCCAGAGCAGCCCGCCGAGGATGGGCACGAGGAGGCCGCCGACGAGCAGGTTGTAGGCGACGGTCAGGGCCTCGACGACGTTGTTGAGCGCGATCGCCGTACAGATCACCGCGACGCCCATGATGAGGATGAAGGCCCGGTTGCCCCTGACCTCGTCGCGCTCCTCGTCGGAGGCTGTGGTGCCGGAGTCGGAGGCGGTGGTGACGGCTCCGCGCAGCCGCGACCAGATGTCGTTGTTGGCGACGGTCGCGCAGGCGATGAGGGCTCCGGAGGACGTGGACATCACGGCGGCGAGGGCGGCGGCGAGGACCAACCCCCGTACGCCCATGGGCAGTTCGTCCTTCACGATGGTCGCGAAGGCGTCGTCGGCGCTGTCCAGCTTCGGGTAGAGGACCTTGGCCGCCGTGCCGATGACGGCACCGGCGAGCGCGTAGACCAGGCAGTAGGTGCCCGCGACGGTGCCGCCCCACTTGGCGGTGCGGTCGCTACCCGCGGTGAACACGCGCTGCCAGATGTCCTGCCCGATCAGCATGCCGAACGTGTAGATCAGCACGTACGTGAAGATCGTCTCGCCGCCGATGCCCAGCGGGTCGAAGTACTCGGTGGGCAGCTGCGCCTTCATCTCGCTGAACCCGCCGGCCTTGACGACGGCGATGGGCAGCAGGAGCAGCAGCACACCGATGGTCTTGACGACGAACTGCACCATGTCGGTGAGGGTGATCGACCACATGCCGCCGAGCGTCGAGTACGCGACGACGATCGAGCCGCCGAGGATGATCGCGATCGTGCGGTTCATGTCGAAGAGGACGTCGAAGATCGTGGCGTACGCGATGGTCGACGTGACCGCGAGCATGAGGGTGTACGCCCACATGACGACGCCCGAGATGACACCGGCCCGGCCGCCGTACCGAAGATCGAGCATCTCGGAGACGGTGTAGACCTTCAGCCGGGCGATGCGGGCCGAGAAGAAGACGGAGAGGGCCAGCAACCCGAGGCCGATGCTGAAGACCATCCAGGCGCCGGAGAGCCCGTACTGGTAGCCGAGGCCGACGCCGCCGATGGTGGACGCGCCGCCGAGGACGATCGCGGCCATGGTGCCGGAGTACATCGTCGGGCCTAGCCGCCGCCCGGCGACCAGGAACTCGCTCTTGGACTTGGCGCGGCGCATGCCCCACCAGCCCACGGCCAGCATGCCGACCAGATAGACGACGATCACTGTGTAGTCGACGGCCATTGGGGGGCTCCTCTTCGCGCGTTCGGTGGCGTGTCGTGCGGGTGGGTGTGTGCTGGGGGTTCGCCGGTGACCGACCGCGCGTGGCGTCGCCGCATGACGTCGTCGCCATGGCTTCTTCGCCTCGTGTCTTCGCGTGGCCTGTTCGCGGGGACATCCGCCCGTACCCGCGGCCTCCGGTGGGGACGACCCTAGGTGGCCGGAAAGCAACGAAGAAGTGTACGTTTCATCCACAGTCACCGGATCCGATGGAGGAAACGTCCACCATGCCGGACCCTGCCGTTCCAGGCCCCGCCCCCGCTGTCCCACCCACACCTCCCGTCCCTCTCGCCGCACTGCTGGCCCGGGAGGACCTAGGCCTGCGGCAGATCGCGGGCCCCCAGGATTCGGCCACGGTGATCCACTGGGCGCACACCTCGGAGATGGCGGACCCGTACCCCTATCTCCTCGGCGGCGAGCTGCTGCTCACGGCGGGGGTGCACGTGCCGGAGGCGGCGGGCTCGGGCACGTACTTCGACGACTACGTCTCCCGGATCGTCGAGGCGGGCGGCGCCGCCCTCGGCTTCGGCTTGGCCCCGGTGCACGACACGGTCCCGCGCGCCCTCGTCGTGGCCTGCGACGACTACGGCCTGCCGCTGGTGGAGGTCCCGCCCCGCACGACCTTCTCCGGCGTGGCCCGGGCGGTCTGGCAACTCATGGCCCAGGCCCGCCACACCGAACTCCGCCGCGTCACGGAGGCCCAGCAGAGCCTGGCCGCCGCGGCGGCCCGCCCGGACCCCGTCCCGTCGGTCCTGCGCCAGCTCGCCCAGCGGGTGGGCGGCCGGGCCGCGCTGTACGCCCCGGACGGCGGGGAGGTGGCTTCGGCGGGGCGGATGCCGACCGCGGGCGCCGGCGCCGGCG
>NZ_LIQZ01000029.1 GCF_001418655.1 Streptomyces phaeochromogenes
GCCCCCAGGGACGGGACGGGTAGGGGC
Organism: Streptomyces phaeochromogenes; assembly: GCF_001418655.1. Lineage (GTDB taxonomy): Bacteria > Actinomycetota > Actinomycetes > Streptomycetales > Streptomycetaceae > Streptomyces > Streptomyces phaeochromogenes. The sequence goes on from NZ_LIQZ01000029.1 coordinate 28, forward strand.
GGCGGGGGCGAAGAAACCCCGGGGGCTACTCCGCCGGTTCCACTCCCGCCCGCAGCAGGCCGTACGTGTACGCGTCCTCCAGGGCCTGCCAAGACGCGGCGATCACGTTCTCGGCGACGCCCACGGTCGACCACTCCCCCGTGCCGTCGGACGTGGAGATGAGGACCCGCGTCGTGGACTGGGTCCCGTGCTTGCCCTCCAGGATGCGGACCTTGTAGTCGACGAGCTCCAGCTTGGCGAGCTGGGGGTAGATCCGCTCCAGGCCGACGCGCAGGGCACGGTCGAGGGCGTTGACCGGACCGTTGCCCTCGGCCGTGGCGACGATGCGCTCGCCCTTGGCGAAGAGCTTGACCGTGGCCTCGTTGGCGTGGCTGCCGTCGGGGCGGTCCTCGACGATGGCGCGCCAGGACTCGACCTCGAAGTACTTGCGGGCCTTGCCGTCGATTTCCTCCCGGAGCATGAGCTCGAAGGAGGCGTCCGCTGCCTCGTACGTGTAGCCCTGGAGTTCGCGCGCCTTGACCCGCTCGACGACCCGCCCGATCAGCTCGCGGTCACCGCCCAGGTCCACCCCGAGCTCCTTGCCCTTGAGCTCGATGGAGGCGCGGCCGGCCATGTCCGACACCAGCATCCGCATGGTGTTGCCGACCTGCTCGGGGTCGATGTGCTGGTACAGCGCCGGGTCGACCTTGATGGCAGACGCGTGCAGGCCGCCCTTGTGGGCGAAGGCCGAGACACCTACGTACGGCTGGTGCGTGGACGGGGTCAGGTTCACGACCTCGGCGATCGCGTGCGAGATGCGGGTCATCTCGGACAGCGCACCCTCGGGAAGGACCTTCATGCCGTACTTGAGCTCAAGCGCGGCGACCACGGGGAACAGGTTGGAGTTGCCGACGCGCTCGCCGTAGCCGTTCGCCGTGCACTGGACGTGGGTCGCGCCCGCGTCGACGGCGGCGAGGGTGTTGGCGACGGCGCAGCCGGTGTCGTCCTGGGCGTGGATGCCGAGCCGTGCGCCGGTGTCGGCGAGGACGGTGGCGACGACGGCCTGGACCTGGGCGGGCAGCATGCCGCCGTTGGTGTCGCACAGCACCACCACGTCGGCGCCGGCCTCCGAGGCGGCCCGGACGACGGCCTTCGCGTACTGCGGGTTGGCGCGGTAGCCGTCGAAGAAGTGCTCGCAGTCGACGAAGACGCGCCGGTCCTGGGAGCGGAGGTAGGAGACGGTGTCGCGGACCATCTCCAGGTTCTCTTCGAGGGTGGTGCGCAGCGCCAGTTCGACATGCCGGTCGTGGGACTTGGCGACGAGCGTGACGACGGGCGCGCCCGACGCGACGAGCGCCTTGACCTGCGGGTCCTCGCTCGCCTTGCCGCCCGCCCGACGGGTGGCGCCGAAGGCGACGAGCTGGGCGTGCCTGAAGTCGATCTCCTGCTGGGCGCGGGCGAAGAACTCGGTGTCGCGCGGGTTGGCCCCCGGCCAGCCGCCCTCGATGAAGCCCACGCCGAAGTCGTCCAGGTGCCGTGCGATGGCCAGCTTGTCCGCGACGGTGAGGTTGATGCCCTCTCGCTGCGCACCGTCGCGCAGCGTCGTGTCGAAGACGTGGAAGGCGTCGTCGACTCGGGAGGGGCCGCGACGGGAGGAGTCGCGATTCTCGTCGGTTGCGTCCGTCATCTCTTGAGGCTCCTGTATCGGATTCGGTCTACCGGAATGACCGGCTCCACCGTCCATGGTCTCTCGCGCTCCGGTCCCGGCTCAAGGTGGGCCAGGAAACAGAAAAACCTCTCGCGGGTGCGAGAGGTCTGCGCGCGGGTCAGGACGACGGTGGCCGCCCGTACGTGGTCGTACGGTGCGGTCACTGCGGACCGGCGCGCCTGCTGCCAATAATCATGGCGAACGAGAGCACGGAGGCAGTCTGGCACATACCGCCCCCGCGCTCACCGTCCGTCTCAGGATGCGAGCACTCGATTGATCACCGCAGGTGGCGTACGAACGTGTGCCGGCTGTCCCAGGTGTCGCCCGGCACGAGGTCGGGCGAATAGGAGTCGAAGGCGACATTGCGGCCGTGCGCGTCGATCACCGGATCGGTCGCCGACTCGTCGTTCTTGCCCCCGGCGGTGTCGACGCTGGCGAGGGTGGTGGCGCCGGTGCTCAGGTCTCGTACATACACACGCTCTGTGTGGTCGGGGTCCCCCGAGTCGACCGAGCCGAAGGCGAGGTGGCGGTTGTCGGCGCTGAGCGCGCCGGACACGGTCCACCCGGCCGGGTCGGCGGCGTCGATCCGTCGGATCGATCCGGTCTTCAGGTCGCGGATGAACATGTTCTGGCCGTTGTTGGTGTCGCCCGGGGTGAGCCGGGAGTCGAGCGAGCGGAAGAGGACGTAACGGCCGTCGGCGCTGACACTCGGGTACTCGGACTGGGCGTCCGGGACGACACCGTCCGGTGCCTTGTCCGCCTGCCACAGTTCGCCGCTCGGTACGTCACGGACGTAGATGTCGCTCCAGTCCCCGCTCGTCGGGAACGGGACGAAGAACTGGTAGCCGACGCGCGTGCCGTCCGCGCTGATCGACAGGTTCGTGACCGATCGCCACCGCCCGGGATCGGGCGCCTGGCTGACCCTCACGACAGTGCCGGTCCTGCGATCGACGCGGTAGACCCGGGCGTGCTGGTCGTGCTCCGAGGAACCCTCCGAACGGCTCGCGGCGAAGGCGACATAGCGACCGTCCGCACTGATCGCGGGCTGACCTCCGGTGTCGTAGCCGGGCGCCTGCTTGTCGTCGAGACGCTCGACGGCACCGGTGCGGAGGTCCTTCACATAGACGTGCGAGCGGCCACCGGTGTCTCCGGGCACCAGGTTGGTCGCGGTCGAACTGAACGCCAGATAGCGGCCGTCGGCGCTCAGCGAGGCGTCTTCTACGGACCCGTCGCCCTGACTGCCGTCGGCGGCGGTGCTGACCCTGCTGGTGACGCCGGTCCTGAGGTCGCGCACGAAGGCGTCGGTCACGCCGTTGGTGTCGCCCGCGACGAGGTTGGCGGCCTGCGAGCGGAAGGCCACATAGCGGCCGTTCGCACTCAGGCTCCCGACGACCGATCCGCGCTCACCGTCGGCCCCGTCGGGCGCCACGCTGACCTTCTCGGTGCCCGGAACGGGCGGCGCGGCGGACGCGGTGGCCGGCAGTGCCGCGCCGGCCAGCGCGGCGGCCAGGGCGGCGCAGAGCGCGAGTCGCCTTGGGTTGGTCATGGTTCCCCCGTTGGTCCCGTTGGTCGCATCTCCCCCGGCCCGATGCCAGGGGCCCAGAGGGATACAAGCTCACCACCGACACGGGGTCAATCCGCCGAATTGAGTACAACCTGGACGGCTGCTCAGGTGTCCGAGCGCGCCACCGACTCGTCCAGGAACTCCCGTACGTGGCCGAGGATCTGCTCCCGGTCCGTGCCCCGCAGCCCGATCGCCACGTGGATGGAGAAGCCGTCGAGGAGGGCCCTCAGCCGGGACGCGAAACGGTCCGGGTCCACCGGGCGGAACTCCCCGCGCGACACCCCCTCCGCCAGCAGCGCCACGAGGTCACGGTGCCAGGCGCCCTCGATCGCGGCCTGTCGCTCGCGGGCGTCCTCGTCGGCGTTCTGCGAGCGGTTCCAGACCTCCAGCCAGAGGGTCCAGTGCGGGTCGCGGTGGCCGTCGGGCACGTACAGGTCGACATAGGCGTCGAGGCGCTCGCGCGCCGGAGCCGCCCGGGTGAGCAGCCGGCCGCGCTCCGCGCCGAGCCGCCCCTCGCTCCATTCCAGGGTGCGCAGCAGCAGCTCGTCCTTGGAGTGGAAGTAGTAGAGGAGGTGACCGCTGCTCATGCCGACCTCGCGGCCGAGCGCCGCCATGGTGAGCTTCTCCAGACCGTTTTCGGCGATCATGTCCATCGCCACGGCGAGGACGTCCTCGCGGGGCGGGGCGGTGTTGCGCCGACGGGTCGTCACGCGACGGCCTCCACACGGACGGCGTCCGGGACGAGCCGCGTCTCGTAGCCGCCCCAGCAGTCACTGGCCTCGACAGCGATCTCGGCGCCGCAGGAGCAGACGCGGTTGACGCCCTCGAAGGGATTCGCGCCGCAGCAGCCGCCCAGGCGGGACATGTCGGGGTGGAAATCCAGCTCGACGACGTCGAGCGGGTGCAGGACGTAGGTGCCGCGCGGCCCGGCGGACACGAGCGAGCCCCGATCGTCGGACATCCACATCCCGCCGGGCACGATCCCGTCGTACGCGTCCTCGTCTCCCTCGTACGGTTCGAAGGGCGCCCCGAACGGCTGCGGATCGACCACATACGTGCCGCGCGGGACGCTCGCCGGACCGTGCCGCCGCCCCTCCGCGTCGGGCATGCCGTCCCAGCCGGGGTACTCGGGCATCTCGTCGAGCGGCCGGACGGGCTCGGTCAGCCGGCGCCCGCAGGCGGCACAAAACAGAACGTTCACCCGTACGTTCTACCTGACTGTTCCCAAGGACAGAGCGGGAGTGGGCCCTGTTGCCGGAACCCGTGCTCGGCCGCGTGCCCCGAACGGTGCTGGACACTCTCAGGCCCTCGGCTGCTGTTGCGTGATGCAGTGGATGCCGCCGCCGCCCGCGAAGATCGCCCGCGCGTCGACCAGGGTCACCGTCCGCCCCGGGAACAGCCGCCGGAAGATCCCGGCCGCGATCTCGTCGCGCGGGTCGTCGAAGCCGCAGAGCACGACTCCGCCGTTGCAGAGGTAGTGGTTGATGTAGGAGTAGTCGGCCCAGTGACCGTCCGCCTCCAGGACCGTCGGGGCGGGGACCTCGACGACCTCGATCCGGCGGCCCCGGGCGTCGGTCTGCGACCGGAGCAGCCCGATGATCTCCTTCGACACCTCGTGGTCGGGGTGCGCCGGGTCCGGCTGGGAGTGCGCGACGACGACTCCGGGCCGGGCGAAGGCGGCGACGATGTCGACATGGCCGAGCGTCCCGTATCCGTACGGGGGATAGTCGCCGGTCAGTCCGCGCGGCAGCCAGATCGCCCTGCGGGTGCCGAGCTGGGCGTGGATCTCCGCCTCCACCTGCTCCCTCGTCCAGCCCGGATTGCGCTCGGGGCCGAGCTGCACGGTCTCGGTGAGCAGCACCGTGCCCTCGCCGTCCACATGGATCGCGCCGCCCTCGTTGACGAGCTTCGAGGTGTACGTCCGTGCCCCGGCCAGGTCCGACACGTACGCCCCGACCTTGGCGTCGTGTTCCCAGCGGGCCCAGTCCTGGGCGCCCCAGCCGTTGAACGTCCAGTCCACGGCGGCGAGTTCGCCCTTCCCGTCGGTGAGGAAGGTGGGGCCGATGTCGCGCATCCAGGCGTCGTCGAGTTCCCGCTCGACGGTGTCGATGTCCGGGCCGAGGAGCTCCCGGGCCGCCGTGGACTGCCCCGGACCGCACACCACGGTCACCGGTTCGAAGCGCCGGACCGTACGGGCCACCGCCGCCCACGCCGCGCGCGACCCGGCGAGGCCGCCCGGGTCGTCGAACGTGACGTTGGGGCCCGGCCACGCCATCCAGGTGCGCTCGTGCGGGGTCCACTCGGCGGGCATGCGGAAGCCGTCGGCGGCAGCCTTGTTCATCGGGGTCCTCTTCGGGTCCTCGGGGTCCTCATCGGTCCTCATCGGGTCCTCGTCGGGTTTCTCACAGGAAGTACAGGCGGTTGAGGGAGACCGAGTCGGCCGGCTCCGAGCGCAGCGGTTCGCCGTCGAGGGTGACCAGGCCGGTGCGCTGGTCCACATCGACCGTGCCGGTACGGGAGTTGAGGCGCAGGTCGGCCGGACCGATGCCGCGGGTGCCGCGAACGGCCACGCGGCGGCGGCGTGTTGGCATGCTGTCGTTGCCCTGGTCGAGCGCGGCCTGGGCAACGAAGGCGACGGAGAGGTCCGCGGGTGTGCTCCCGTGCGCCCCGAACTGCGGTCCGAGGACCAGGGGTTCGCAGGTGTCGGTCGCCGCGTTCGGGTCGCCCACGACTCCGTACGCCGGGAAGCCGGACTTGAGTACGAGCTGCGGTTTCGCGCCGAAGAACTCGGGGCGCCACAGCACGATGTCGGCGAGCTTGCCGGTCTCGATGGAGCCGACCTCGTGGGCGAGGCCGTGCGCGATGGCGGGGTTGATGGTGAGCTTGGCGATGTAGCGCAGGACGCGCGCGTTGTCGTCGCCCGAGTCGCCCGAGTCGCCGGAACCCCCGAAGCCTGCCGAGCCGCCCGAGTCCCCTGAGTGGTCCCCGTCCAGCGGCCCCAGCTCCGCCTTCATCTTCCCGGCCATCGCGAAGGTCCGGCGTACGGTCTCCCCCGCACGCCCCATCCCCTGCGCGTCCGAGGAGGTGATGCCGATCGCGCCCAGGTCGTGCAGGACGTCCTCGGCACCCATCGTCCCGGCCCGTATCCGGTCGCGGGCCATCGCCGCGTCGCCGGGCAGGTCGGTCTTGAGGTCGTGGACGGAGACGATCATCCCGTAGTGCTCGGCGACCGCGTCCCGGCCGAAGGGCAGGGTGGGGTTGGTGGAGGAGCCGATGACGTTCGGAACGCCCGCCATTTTCAGCACGTTCGGTACGTGACCGCCGCCGCAGCCCTCGATGTGGAAGGCGTGGATGGTGCGGCCTTCGAGGACGCGCAGGGTGTCCTCGACGGACAGGCACTCGTTCAACCCGTCACTGTGCAGGGCGACTTGGACGTCGTACTCCTCGGCGACCCGGAGGGCCGTGTCGAGGGCGCGGGTGTGGGCGCCCATGTCCTCGTGGACCTTGAAGCCGGACGCCCCGCCCTCGGCCAGGGCCTCGACGAGCGGCGCCTCGTGCGAGGACGAACCCCGGCCCAGGAAGCCGATGTTGACCGGCCACGCGTCGAACGCGTTGAACGCGTGCCGCAGCGCCCAGGGCGAGTTGACGCCGACGCCCCACACCGGCCCGAACTCCTGCCCGACGATCGTCGTCACGCCGGACGCGAGCGAGGCCTCCATGACGCGCGGCGACAGCAGGTGGACGTGCGTGTCGACGGCTCCGGCGGTGGCGATCAGCCCCTCCCCGGAGACGATGGACGTACCCGTGCCGACCACCACGTCGACGCCGTCGAGGGTGTCGGGGTTCCCGGCCCGGCCGATGGAGCAGATCCGCCCCTCGCGGATGCCGATGGAGACCTTCCGGATCCCCTGCGCCGCGTCGATCACCACGACATTGCTGATGACGACGTCACAGGTCTCGCGGACGGCGGCGGCCTTGAGGTGGAGCCCGTCGCGCGCGGTCTTGCCGAACCCGGCGAGGAACTCGTCGCCGTACTTCTGGGCGTCGGACTCGACGCGGATCGTGAGCCCCGAGTCGCCGAGGCGGACGCGGTCGCCGGCCCGGGGGCCGTGGGTGGCGGCGTACTCGTACGGATTCATCGTGTCGCTCCCTGCCCCTGCCCCTGCCCC
>NZ_LIQZ01000290.1 GCF_001418655.1 Streptomyces phaeochromogenes
GGCGGCGGTGTGGGGTCTGGTTCGTTCCGCCCAGGCCGAGACACCCGGCCACCACCTCCTCATCGACACCGACGACCACCCCGACTCCCAAGCGGCTCTGCCCACCGCAGCGGCCCACGCCCTGGCCACCGGCGAACACCAACTCGCCCTCCGCGCGGGGCAGATCACCGTCCCCCGCCTCACTCACACCCAACCCCAGCCGGAGCCTCAGCCCCAGGCCGGCGACGTACCCACCCCCTGGGACCCACACGGCACCGTCCTCGTCACCGGCGGAACCGGCGGTCTCGGTGCCCTGGTCGCCCGGCACCTCATCACCCGACACGGCATCCACCACCTCCTCCTGATCAGCCGCGGCGGCATGACCGCCCCCGGCGCCACCGACCTCCTCGGTGAACTGTCCGAGCTCGGCGCCCAGGTACGTATAGAGGCATGCGACGTCGCCGACCGTGACGCGCTGGCCGCCCTCCTGGCGGGCATCGATCCCGAGCACCCGCTCAAGGGAGTCGTGCATACGGCCGGAGTCGCGGCCAACGGGATGATCGAGACGCTGACCGAGGAGCAGATCGAGTACGTGCTGAGGCCCAAGGCGGACGGGGCATGGCATCTGCACGAGCTGACCCGGGAGTTGGACCTGACGGCATTCGTGCTGTTCTCCTCGTCCTCCAGCGTGGTGGACGGCCCTGGGCAGGGAAATTACGCGGCGGCCAACCTCTTCCTCTCCGCGCTGGCCGAGCACCGGGTCGCTGAGGGCCTGCCCGCCCAGTCCCTGGCCTGGGGGTTGTGGGGCGACGGACACGGGATGGTTCAGGGGCTGTCCGACCGGGACCGGGAACGGATCCGGCGATGGGGCATGCGGGAGATGTCGGCCGTCGACGGTCTGGCCCTGCTGGATCTCGCCACCCGTGTCCCGCTGCCCGTGCTGCTCCTGGCCCAGTTGGATCCGGTGGCGATCGGTGACAGGGCCGAAGGTGTGCCGACGGTGCTGCGGGCCATCGCACGGCCGACGGTACGGCGGGCCGTGGCCGGTGGAGCGTTCGCGCAGGCCGGACCGGCGTTGGCGGAACGGCTGGCCGGGCTGGCTCGGGCCGACGGCGAGCGGGCCGTACTCGATCTGGTGCGTACCCATGTGGCCGCCGTGCTCGGCTACGGCTCGGCGGAGGCCATCGCGCCGGACCGGGCCTTCCAGGAGATGGGCTTCGACTCCCTGGGCGCGGTCGAACTCCGCAACCGGCTCAAGGCGGCCACGGGCGTCCCGGTCCGGTCCACCGCCGTCTTCGACTTCCCCACCCCGTACGCCCTCGCCGAGTCCCTGCACGCCGAGCTCGCCCCCGAAGGAGGGGACGACGGTTCGGCGGCCCGGGACGAGGAGCGTGTCCGCAGGGCACTGCAGGCCATTCCGCTCCGGCGGTTGAGGGACGCCGGTCTGATGGCAGGGCTGCTCGAACTCGCCGGTCTTGGCGGGGAAGAGGCCCGGGGACCCGGCGAGGACGGTCCGGAGCGGGCCGAAGTGCCGGACATCGACGCGATGGACGCCGACAGCCTCATCAGCATGGCGCTGGGTGGCTCCGACAGCAGCTCGGACAGCAGCTCCGACAGCAGTGACTCCACCCAGGAGGTATGACGTCGTGACGGCCGACGAACAGAAACTTCTCGCGGCGCTCCGCTCCTCGGTGAAGGAGACGGAACGGCTGCGGGAGCAGGTCAGGAAGTTGTCCTCGGACTCGGTCGAACCGATCGCGATCGTGGGCATCGGCTGCCGCTATCCGGGCGGGGTGCGGGGGCCGGACGAACTCTGGCGGCTGGTTGCCGAAGGGGCCGACGGCATCTCGGAGTTCCCGCACGACCGCGGCTGGGACGTCGAGCGCCTCTACGACCCGCAGTTGTCCCGACCCGGGACCAGCTATGTCCGCGAGGGCGGATTCCTTTACGGGGCGGGGGAGTTCGACCCGGACTTCTTCGGTATCAGCCCGCGCGAGGCACAGGGGATGGACCCGCAGCAGCGGCTGCTGCTGGAGACCTGCTGGGAGGCGTTGGAACATGCCGGTATCCCGCCGGGCACGCTGAGGCGCAGCCCGACCGGCGTCTTCGCCGGGATGATGTACCACGACTATCCGACCGGGGCGACCGCGGGCAGCATCGTCTCGGGACGTGTCTCCTACACCTTCGGCCTGGAGGGGCCGTCCGTCACCGTGGACACGGCCTGCTCCTCCTCGCTGGTGAGTCTGCACCTGGCGTGCCAGGCCCTGCGGCAGAAGGAGTGCACGCTGGCTCTCGCCGGTGGCGTGGCGGTGATGTCCACGCCGGACATGTTCGTGGAGTTCAGCCGCCAGGGTGCGCTGTCACCGGACGGCCGGTGCCGGTCGTTCGCCGCGGATGCCGACGGCACCGGCTGGTCCGAGGGCGTCGGCATGCTCGTACTGGAGCGGCTGTCGGACGCCCGGCGCAACGGCCACCGGACACTGGCCGTCATGCGGGGCTCGGCGGTCAACCAGGACGGCGCCTCCAACGGTCTGACCGCCCCCAACGGCCCCTCGCAGGAACGGGTGATCCGTCAGGCCCTGGCGAACGCCCGGGTCTCCGCCGACCAGGTGGACGCGGTGGAGGCGCACGGCACCGGCACCACCCTCGGCGACCCGATCGAGGCCCAGGCGCTGCTGGCCACGTACGGGCAACAGCGGCCCGAGGGACGGCCGTTGTGGCTGGGCTCGCTCAAGTCCAACATCGGTCACACCCAGGCGGCTGCCGGGGTGGCCGGAGTGATCAAGATGGTCATGGCGATGCGGCACGGCGTGCTGCCGAGGACCCTGAACGTCACCGAGCGCTCCTCGCACGTGGACTGGTCGGCCGGGTCGGTGGACCTGCTCACCGAGGCGCGCGAGTGGCGGCGCGACGGCCACCCGCGCCGGGCCGGCGTCTCGTCCTTCGGCATCAGCGGCACCAACGCCCACGTCATCCTGGAAGAGGCACCCGTTCCCAGGCCCGGGCCCGGGAACGCGGGGGGCACCGAGCCGACTCAGCGGCCGGGAGACACCGAGCCGGCTCGGCGGCCGGGGGACACCGAACAGAATCCGCAGCCGGGGGACAGCGAACAGGATCAGCAGCCGGGGGACACCCTTCCGGTCGTCCCCTGGGTGTTGTCCGCCCGTGGCGAGCAGGCCCTGCGGGAGCAGGCCTCCCGGCTCGCCGCGCACGTCACCGAGCACGAGCTCGACCCGGCAGACGTGGGGTACTCCCTCGCCACCACCCGTGCGCTGCACGACCATCGGGCCGTGGTCGTCGGCGAGGACAGCGCCGAACTGCTCCGCGGACTGGCGGCGGTCGCCGACGGCGCACAGGCCGGACACGTGATCACGGGCGTGGCCGGCCGCGCCGGCAGGCGGGTGTTCGTGTTCCCCGGCCAGGGATCGCAGTGGGTCGGGATGGGCCAGGAACTGGCCGCCGCGTCCCCGGTGTTCGCGGAGAAGCTCGCCGAGTGCGGGCGGGCGCTGGAGCCGTGGGTCGACTGGTCGCTGGAGGAAGTGCTCGGTGATCCGGTGGCGTTGGAGCGGGTGGACGTCATCCAGCCGGTCCTGTGGGCGGTGATGGTGTCCCTGGCCGGGCTGTGGCGCTCCTACGGCGTCGAGCCGGACGCCGTTGTCGGCCACTCCCAGGGCGAGATCGCCGCCGCCTGTGTGGCCGGGGCGCTGTCGCTGGAGGACGGGGCCCGGGTGGTGGCGCTGCGCAGCCAGGCCATTCCCCGGCTGTCCGGCCAGGGCGGCATGGTGTCGGTGGCCGCCTCCGCCGCCGAGGTGGAGCGGCTGCTGGCCAAGTGGGAGGACCGGGTGGGGATCGCGGCGGTGAACGGCCCTGCCTCCACGGTGGTCTCCGGCGACCCGGACGCCCTCGCCGAGTTCATGGTGCTGTGCCGCGACCAGGACGTGCGGTCGCGGCGCATCGCGGTCGACTACGCCTCGCACGGCCCTCAGGTCGAAGCCCTGCGTGAGACCCTCCTCGAATGCCTGGCGGGCATTGCGCCCAAGCAGGGTGACGTGCCGTTCCACTCCACCGTCACCGGCGGACCGATGGCGGACACCACGGGCCTGGACGCCGGGTACTGGTACACCAACCTGCGGCAGCCCGTGCGGTTCGAGCCCGTGGTCCGCGGGCTGCTGGAGCAGGGCCACGGTGTGTTCGTCGAGATCAGCCCCCATCCGGTGCTCACGGTCGGGCTCCAGGAGACCCTCGACGACGTCGACGAGACGGGCGCGGCTGCGGTGGCGATCTCGTCCCTGCAGCGGGACAAGGGCGGGCTGGACCACTTCCTGCTCTCGCTCGGCCAGGCGTGCGTGCACGGTGTCACCCCGGACTGGCAGGCGTCCTTCCCCGGTACCGCGCGCGTCGTCGAGCTGCCGACCTATCCTTTCCAGCGTCGGCGCTACTGGCTGGACACCCCGGTCTCGTTCGGCGCCGATCCCGCCCGCCTCGGCCAACTCCCCGTCGGACACCCGCTGCTCGGCGCGGCCGTCACCCTTCCCGGCAGCGGCAGCCTGGTCCTCACCGGCCGGCTCTCCCTCGACAGCCACCCCTGGCTCGCCGACCACCGGCTGCACGACATCGTGCTGTTCCCCGCGACCGGATTCCTGGAACTGGCGATGTGCGCGGCGGACAGGGCCGACTGCGGCGTGGTCGAGGAACTGACCCTGCGCGCGCCGCTGGTCGTACCCGAACGCGGTGGCATCGCGGTGCAGGTGACAGTGGACGCACCCGACGGCGAGGGGCGCCGCGAGGTACGGGTCCACTCGCGGACCGAGACCCCGGCGGACGAGGACGGTACGACCTGGACCCTGCACGCCGAAGGAACGCTGGGCCTGGATGCGGGTCCGGAGGCCCGCCTGGATGCAGGCTCGGATTCAGGACCAGCGGGCGCTACGGGGCTGGAGACCTGGCCGCCCGAAGGGGCCGACCCGCTGCCTCTCGGCGACTTCTACGGTGAACTCCGCGCGGGCGGGCTGGAGTACGGTCCGGTCTTTCAGGGACTCCGGGCGGCATGGCGCCACGCCGACGCCATGTTCGGCGAGGTCGCGCTGCCCGAGGAGTCGGTCGCCGAGGCCGCGGAGTTCGGCATCCACCCCGCCCTGCTCGACGCGGCCCTGCAGATCAGCCTGCTGGACGCCGGGGACGGACAAGCCGGGGAACCAGCCGTGCCCTTCGCCTGGAGCGGGGTCCGGTTGCACGCCACCGGAGCCACGATGCTGCGGGTGAAGGTCACGGCGGCCCGCTCGGGTCTGCGGCTGACCGCGGCCGACGCCACCGGTGCCCCGGTGGCCACGGTCGAGTCGCTGGCCGCCCGCCCGGTCACCGCCGAGCAGATCAGAGCCCTCGGGGCGCAGGGCAGTCGGCCGCTGCTCCAGGTGGCGTGGCTGCCGATGGCCGACGCGTCCACGGCCGCCACCGCCACCGCCACCGCCACCGCCGAGGGTGAGGAGCCGGTCGTGCACCGGGTCGTCGCCGAGGGGACCGACGTGCCCGCCCGGGTCCGGTCGGCGGTGTTCGGCGTACTCGACGAGCTGCGCTCCCGGGTCGGGGACGACCCACCCCAGAGCTCGCCCTTGGTGGTCGTGACGTGCGGCGCGGTCTCGGTGGCGGGTGAGGAGATCACCGACTTGGCGGGCTCGGCGGTGTGGGGCCTGGTGCGGTCGGCGCAGGCGGAACTGCCCGGCCGCTACCTGCTGGCGGACCTGGACGACAACGCGGAGTCCGAGGCCGCTCTCTCCTCCGCTGTCGCCCAGGCCGTCGCCTCCGGCGAAACCCAACTGGCCGTGCGAGCAGGCCGGATCAGCGTGCCGCGCCTGACGCGGGCGAACACCGCGCCGGACGGGGAGACGCCCTGGAACGCCGACGGAACGGTACTCATCATCGGAGCGGCTGGACCCCCCGGAGGCCCAGGTGCCCTACTGGCCCGGCACCTGGTGACGGAGCACGGCGTACGTCACCTGATGCTGGCCGGGCACGATGGCAGGACGGCCGGAGAAGTCGTCGAACCGGCCGCGGAGTTGGCCGATCTGGGTGCCGAGGTCCGGGTCGAGGAGTGCGACCTCGCCGACCGGGAGTCGGTCGCCGCGCTGCTGGCCACCGTCGGCGACGACCACCCACTGAACGGGGTCGTCCACGCCGTGGGCGGCGCGGAGAGCGACCTGATCGGCGCGTTGACCGCCGATCAGATAGAGGACGCGCTGCGGACCCACGTGGACACGGCCTGGCACCTGCACGAGCTGACTCGTGAGCTGCCGCTGACCGCCTTCGTACTGTTCTCCAGTTCGGCCGCCGTGGTGGACGGGCCCGGCCGGGGCAGCGCGGCGGCGGCCGGTCTCTTCCTCTCCGCGTTGGCCGAGCACCGGACCGCCGAGGGCCTGCCCGCCCAGTGCCTGGTATGGGGGGAGTGGGACGAGAACAACGCGGTGGCGGACACGGCGGGTGACGGCCGACAGGGAACACGAACGCGGGTACTGACCGGCGCCGAGGGGCCGGCCCTGCTGGACGCGGCCACCCGCACCGCCCTGCCGGTCGTGGTGGCGGCGCACTGGGATCCGGTAGCCGTCGGCAGCTGGTCGGAGGGCGTGCCTTCCATGCTGCGGGCGCCGGCCCGGCCACCGGCGCGGCGAACGGCAGCCGTCGGCGGGCCGATGAGCGACGGCCCAGGGCGGGCCGACCAGTTGTCCGCGCTTCCCGAGGACGAACGTCGGCAGCGCGTCCTGGAACTCGTCCGCGCCCATGCCGCCGCCATCCTGGGACACCCGGGGCCGGAGGCCGTGGACCCCGACCGGGCCTTCCTGGAGATGGGGTTCGACTCCGTGGCGGCGCTCGGGCTGCGCAACCGCCTCAAGCCGGACATCGGTCTCACCATCGCGGCCACCGCCGTCTTCGAACACCCCAGCCCACGGGCGCTCACCACCCGGCTGCTGGCCGAACTGGTCAGCCGCTCGACCGTCACGGCCACCGACGGGACACCCGGCGAGTCGTCGCTCGACTCGCCGGCCGCGATGTTCCGGCAGGCTTTCCGGAGCGGGCGGTTGGACCAGGGAGTCGCGCTGCTGCAGGCGGTGGCCGCGCTACGGCCGACCCACACCTCGCCGGTCGAGCCGGAGACTCTGCCACCGCTGGTGAAGCTGGCGGAAGGCCCGCGGAAGCCCGGCCTGTTCTGCTTCCCCTCCCCAGGAGTCGGGGGCGCCCACCAGTTCGCGCGGCTGGCCGCGAACCTGAACGGGATCCTGGACGTGACGGCGGTGCCGTTGCCGGGATACGCCGAGACGGAGAGCCTGCCCGCATCGTTCGCCACCGTGGTCGAGGGCTGCGCGGCACAGATCCGACTGGCCGCTGCCGGCGAGCCCTTCGCCCTGGCCGGCTACTCGGCGGGCGGCCTCTTCGCCCACGCCGTGGCCCGCCGCCTGGAGGACAGCGGGACCGGGCCGTCGGCGGTCGTGCTGCTCGACACCTACCACCCGGACACCGAGGGCATGGCCGACCTGCGCAACCAGATGCTCGCGGGCGTCTTCGAACGGGAGGCGGTCTTCGGCCCGTTCAGCAGCGCCCGCCTGTCGGCGCTGATGTGGTACGGCGGACTGATGGAAGGACACCAGGTCGAGGACATCGCGGCCCCTGTGCTGTTCGTCCGGCCCAGGGAATGGGCCGGGCACGCGGAGACGGCGGCCACCGCGGACTGGCGCGCCTCCTGGGACACCGCCCACACCGTCTCCGAGGTCGACGGCAGCCACCTCACCCTGATTGAGGAACAGGCCCCGCAGGCCGCCGAGGCCATCACCGCCTGGCTGGCATCCCTTCACTGACCGGCCAGGAGGCCATGCGACCGGGTATCCGGATATCGGGACATGTGACCGGCCGCTCAGCGGACGCGGCCCTCGAAGCACTCCCCCTTGCCGTCCGACTTGCCGTGCGACTCGCCGCCCGGCGCCGGACGGAAGCAGGCCCGTACGACAGTGCCGGAGCGGGTGGTGGTCATCGGGGTGTAGACGTACGCCTCCGCGTCGGCCTCGTTCTCGACCGCGGCGGAACGTGGGCGGCCGTCGGCGCTCACCTCCAGCCGGTCGCCGATCCGCGTTCCCCACATCCGGGCCCAACTGGTCCCGCACGTCCGGCTGTCGCGCAGTTCCAGCATCGCTCCCGAGGCGGTGCGGTACGAGGCGAGGGTCTGCGGCCCGACCCCGCACTTCATGTCCATCGGGTTCCGGCCCTCGCAGGCAGCTCCCCGGCAACGGGGCCCGGTGGCGGACGCGGACGGGGAAGCGGAGGAGGACGAGCGTGGCGCGTCCTGGCCCAGGACGAGGAAGAGAGTGATCGCCACACCGCCGACGACCACGGCACACACCGAGGCGAGCACCGCCACGGCCGCGCCCCTGTTCCCGGCGCGCGTGTCATCCCACGAAGCCGGAGCGGACCCCTCGGGCGCGACCGGTTCGGGAACTGTCGACGGCGCCTCCGCGGCTGCATCCCTACGCTGTGCCGATTCCGTATGCCGTGCCGATGCCGATGCCGATGCCGATGCCGATGCCGATGCCGGTGCCGGTGCCGGTGCCGCGCGCCCGCTCCACTCCGACTCCGCGATCTCCCACAGCGCCAGGCACCGCCCCTCCGGCTCGGAGGCGAGCCGGCACAGTTCCCGCACCGCGTCGCGCGGCGGCACGCTCTTGCCGTTGAGATAACGCTCCCAGGACGACTTGCTGAACGCGGTCCGTTCCGCCAGGCCCACCATGCTCAGGCCCGTACGCGCCCGCAGGTCCCGCAGCGAGGCCGCCAGTCGTGCACGTTCCGGCGACGGCGTCGTGCGTGTCATCGCCGTAGCGCTCCCCAGGTGTGCCGGCCGATGATGCCGTCCACGACGAGGCCCGCCCGCTTCTGCAACTGCTCGACCGCGCTCTTGGTGTGCGGACCGAAGATCCCGTCCACGACCCCCGGGGCGAAGCCCGCCCTGCGCAGCAGACACTGCGCCTCGGCCACCTCCGGACCTGCGAGGCCCTCCGCCAGGACGGCGTCCCGGGTACGGCTGTTGCCCGCGTACCAGCGGCCGTCGATCCGCTCCACCTCGCAGGCGTACGTACGTGGCCCCGACGGTGACGGCGAAGGCGACAGGGACGACGTGGCCGAGCCGAGAGGTGTTGCCGACGCCCTGCTGTCGCCGTCCGAGAGCCGTACGGCCAGCAGGACCGCCGAGGAGACGGCCAGCACCAGCGCCACGGCCCCCGCCACCAGCGCGACACGCAGCGAACGCCCGTGCCGTGTCTCCTCGTCGGGGGCGGCCAGGTTGTACGGCCCGGTGTCATCGGCTCCGGCTGCCTGAAGCGCCCCGACAACTTCAACCGTGTGAGCCGCACCGGCCGCGTCAGCCGTATCAGCCGTGCCAGTTGCTTCGGTTGCTTCACTTGCTTCCGGCGCATTCGGCGCATTCGGCGCGTCCGGTCCTTCCGGCGCCGACGTGCCCGTGCGTCCCTCTCCCCAGGCCTCGGCGGCGACCTCGTGCAGCGCGAGCAGCCGGGTCGGATCGTCACCGCCGATCCGGGCCATCGCCTCGACGGCCTCCCGGGGCGGCAGCGAACGCCCGCCCAGGTACCGCTCCCACGAAGACGCGCTGTACCCGGTCTTCGCCGCCAGCTGTCGCAGGCTCAGGCCGCTGTGGTCCTTGAGCCGGCGTAGACGCACCACCAACTGCCGTACACGCGGATCCAGTTCTCCGGGCAGCGCTTTCCAACGCGACATGTTCCCCCCCACTCGCGTTCGCGGACCGAGGTCAGCGGTCCAATTTTCCCGCGCATTCTGCATCAGCTTTCACGATGTGCCCCATACACCGGTTCCGCCTCCGTACCGAATCGGCCACCGTCCGTCGCGGCGGCCCTGCCGGAACCGTCCCGCGGGATCGTCCTGGCGAATGATGTCCTCGCAGGCCAGAGCGTGGGACGTCCCGCGATGACGTCACTTTCCCGGCGGTCGTGGCGCAGCACACTGCCTGCCACTCAGTCTGATTGCCGAGCCGACCACACGGTCGGCCCCGCCCACAGAGGGCACAGAGGGAACCGAAGCATCGGAGGGGAAAGTATGCGAGCTCTGACGAGGACGATCGTCAGTGTCACCGCCGCCGTCGGGATCGCCGCGGGGGGCCTGGCGGGCTCGGGCGCCGCCTTCGCGGACTCCGCACCGGCCGTGAAGCCGGCGGTGAGCGCACAGGACGTCACCATCCTTGCGACGAACAACCTCGGCCTGAGCACCCAGCAGGCCAAGAACATGCAGTGCTTCCTGAGGAACGCTCCGGCGAGCTACACGGGCGCCATCGACGGACTGCTGGGCACCAACAGCTGGAAGGCGTACCAGCGCTGGCTCAAGGAGTACTGGGGCTACACCGGTGCCATCGACGGCATCGTCGGCCCCAACACGATCAAGGCACTGCAGCGCAAGCTGGCCTTCAACTGGGGCTACACGGGCGCCATCGACGGGATCGCCGGCTCGGGTACCCAGGCCGCGTTCAAGCGGCTCGCCAACGACAACAGCGTCTTCTTCCCCTGCTGACCTCGAAGTCGACGCCGAAGCCGACGCCGAGTCGGACCGTCGCCCTTTGAGGTGAGGCCGCGGTCTGTCCTCTCACGGGGGAGGGGACAGGCCGCTTGCGGGGGCCGATCCAGGCCCCCGCACTCAGCGGTTAGCCTTGGCTATGATCGGTTTCCCTGAACGGCCGGAGCGCGAGATGCCGGAGTCCGCGATGAGCGTCGTCGACTCCTTCCCGCTCGGTGCCGCGACCACGCTCGCCGAACTCGCCCGGGATCCGCATCCGCGACTGGCGCTGCTGCGCGCGCGGGAGCCCGTGTCATGGCTGCCCGAGCTGGACGGCTGGCTGGTGACCCGGCGCGACCTGGCGCTGAGCGTGATGCGGGACGCGGCGACCTTCACCGTCGACGACCCCCGGTTCTCCACCGCGCAGGTCGTCGGGCCGAGCATGCTGTCGCTGGACGGCGACGAGCACACCCGCCACCGCGAGCCCTTCAACCAGCCCTTCCGCCCGCGCGAGGTCCATGACGGCTTCGCCTCGTTCATCGAGCGGGAGACCGAGCGGCTCATCACCGGACTGGAACCGACCGGTGCCGTCGACCTGCGACGCGCCTTCGCCGGCCCGCTCGCGGTCGCCGTCGTGACCGAGGCACTCGGGCTGGTGGGCACCGACGCGGACACAGTGCTCTCCTGGTACGACACCATCGTGCGGTCGGTCTCCGACATCACCGCCGGCCATGAGGCGGCGCCCGCCGGCGCCGCTGCGTACGCGCAACTACGGGCCGCCGTGGAAGCCACTGTCGCGGACCGGGGTACGTCGTCGCTCCTCGTCTCCGCCGCCGGGCGACTGTCGGTGCCCGAAGTGGCCTCCAACGCGGCGGTCCTGATGTTCGGAGGCATCGAGACCACCGAGGGGATGATCACCAACGCGCTGCTGCATCTGCTGCGCCACCCCGACCAACTCGCCCTGGTCCGGGCCGACTTCGGCCTCCTGGGCGGCGCCGTCGAGGAATCGCTGAGACTCGAACCCGGGGCGGCGGTCGTGGACCGCTACGCCACCTGTGACACCGTCCTCGGCCCGGCCACGATACGTAAGGGCGACCTGGTCACCGTCTCCCTGACGGGCGCCAACCGCGACCCGGCCGTCTTCCCCGACCCCGACCGCTTCGACGTCCGCCGCGAGAACGCACGCCTCCAACTGGCCTTCGCCCACGGCCCGCACTACTGCCTCGCCGCACACCTGGCCCGCCTGGAGACCCGGATCGCGCTCCAGCAACTGCTCGAACGCCTCCCCGCCCTGCGCCTCGACCCGGAGCACCCCACCGCTCCGTACGGTCTGGTCTTCCGCAAGCCGCTCACCTTGCATGTGCTGTGGGACAGCGCTGCCTGAGGCTGTCCCCGGCCGTCATCGACTCATCGACAGGAGTCCGTGAAGGCGCGGGCCCGTCGGGTGATCTCCGGCCAGTCCCCGGCGGCCACCAGGGAGGGCGGTACGACGTTCGAACCGGCGCACACCGCACGCGCCCCGGCGGCGAGGAAAGCAGCCGCGTTGTCCTCGTCGACGCCTCCCGAGGCGACCAGTGGTACGTCCGGGAACGGGCCGGCCAGATCCCGTAGGTAGCCGGGGCCGAAGGCGCGCGCGGGGAAGATCTTCACCGCGTCGGCGCCGAGGTCGAGCGCCAGCCCGACCTCCGTCGGGGAGAGGGCGCCGAGCACGACAGGCACTCCGGCCGCCGACGCCGCCTTGGCCACCTCCGGGCGGCAGCCGGGCGTGACGAGGTACCGGGCCCCCGCGTCGATCAGTTCCTCGGCCTGTTCGCCGGTCATCACCGTGCCGGCTCCGATGCCGTCCCCGTCGTCGGCCACCGCCCGCCGCAGGTGCGCGGCGAGTCCGGATGTGGTGCGGGTGAACTCGATCCAGCGGATGCCCCCGGCACGCAGGGCCGCGCACAACGCCGCCGCGTCGGGTATCTCCGGTGCTCGGACGACGGCGATCACGCGGTCCTTCGACAGCTGGGAGAGGAAGTCGGCGGTCATGGGCGGAAGTTCTCCTTCGTTGGGGCCGATGCGTTGGGGCCCGATGGGGTGAGGCCTGGCTCGGTGGGGCCCGGCTCGGGCTGTTGCACGGCGTTTTCCTCAGCGTGGCGCCGGGGCGGCCCACGCGTCGTCGTCCAGAGCGAGACACCGGTCGGTCTCCGTGCGCGTCGGAATGACGGGAACGTCGTCCCGGGTCCGCAGCGCGGCGGCGGCAGCCAGATGGCCGAGGCGCAGCCGTGACCGTTCGTCGCGGTCCTCCAGGACTCCGGCGAGGTAGCCGGCCGCGAACGCGTCGCCCGCGCCGACCGGTTCGACGACCTTGGTGGGCAGCGAGGGCACGAACGTCCGTACCCCGTCGGCGTACGAGGTCGCTCCGTGCTCGGCGTCCTTGACGACCACGACGGGCGCGGGAGCGAGCAGGGCGGCGATGTCGTCAGGACGGGCGGTGCCCCACAGCTCCTCGGCCTCGTCCCGTCCCACGAACACGATGTCCGCGGCGCGGGCGAGCGCCAGCAGGCTCAGCGCGGCGTCCGCACCGCGGTCGCGCCAGAGCGCGGGACGGTGGTTCACGTCGAAGGAGACGACCGGACCATGCCAGGCGCGGCCCTCCCTGCCGAGGAGCAGCGCCTCCAGCAGGCGGGCACAGCTGTCGGAGACGGCCGCGGCCACGCCCGACAGGTGCACGATGCGGGCCCGTCGGAGTACGGGCCGCCGGGCCAGCTCCGGCCCCATCCGGGACGCGGCCGATCCGCCGCGGTAGTAGTGCGTACGGGTGCGGTCCGGACCCGGGTCCTTGAAGTAGACGCCGGTCGGCCGCTCCGGATCGGTCTCCACGGCGCTCACGTCCACGCCCCGCGCGGTGAGTTCGGCCAGGATGCGACGGGCGAACGGATCGTCACCGAGTCGGCTCAGCCAGGCGGCGCGGTGCCCCAGACCGGCCAGTCCGCAGGCGACGTTGGACTCGGCACCGCCGATGGCCATGCTGAGCACGGGCTGTTCGGCGAACGGGCGGGCGTCCGGCGGGCTGAGCACGGCCATCGTCTCGCCGACGCACACGACGTCGGCCACCGGCTCCTGGCTGTCGGCGGCGGGGGGAGGGGACGGCAGGTGCACGGGATTCTCCTGGCGGACGGTGCGGGAGTGCGGACTCGATGGCGGGGCGGGCGGGGATGCCGGGGTGGCGAGGTGCGAAGGAACGGCCCGAGGGCGCCCGGTGCGACAGGCGGGCCCATGCAGGCAGGCTCATGCGGGCAGTCCCATGCAGGCAGTGCCCTGCACAAGGACCCGCCGTGCGTCACAACACGGTGGCTGCGGAAGCGGCGGCGGCCTCGGGGGTGCCGGGCATATCGGTCGCGAGGCGCAGCATCACCTTGCTGCTCCCGCTCCCCGGGTCCGCGGCGACGGCTAGCGCCTCCTCGGCCCGTTCCAGTGGGAAGCGGTGGGTGATCAGCGGGGTCACGTCCAGGCCGTCCCGGAGCGCGAGCAGCGCCTCGTCGATCTCCTCGACGAACCGGTACGAGCCGATCCAGGTGATCTCGCGGGTCACCAGGTCGCCGAGCGCGGCGGCCACCGCCGTACCGGGCAGGTTGCCCACCTGGACGAGCGTGCCTCCCCGGGCCGTGGCCCGCAGCACGGGACCGAGCGCGGCCGGGGCGCCGGACGCCTCGAAGACCACGTCCACGTCCTCGGGCAGCCTCTCGCCGGCGGAGAGGTCGCGCGTCTCGTCGGCGCCCATGGCGCGGGCGACGGCGAGGGAGGACGACGCCAGATCGGCGGCGACGACCCGGCCTGCTCCGCGGTACCGCGCGGCGGCGACGACCAGGGAGCCGATCGGTCCACAGCCGTTGACCAGGACCGTACGGCCGCGCAGTTCGGGGGCCCGGCCGACGGCGTGCAGGGCGACGGCCAACGGCTCGGCGAGGGCGCCCTGTTCGGTGCCGACGCCGTCCGGCAGCGGCCGGATCTGGGTCGCGGGAACCGCCCGGTACTCGCTGAACCCGCCGTCGGTGTGTGGGTCGAAGGCCGCCGAGCCGAAGTAGCGGATGCGCGGGTAGAGGTTGGTCCGTCCGGCGATCCGCTCGGGCAGGACGCCGTCGCCGACCAGTTGGGCCGGGTGCACGGTGACCGGCTGCCCTTCCCGGAGACCGGTGACTCCGTTGCCGAGCGCGGCGACCCGGCCCGCGAACTCGTGCCCGAGCACCAGCGGGTGCGTGAGTGCGGCGGTGCCGGACGCGCCCTTCTTCCAGTACGCGATGTCGGATCCGCATATCCCGCCCCACTCCAGGGCCAGCAGGACCTCACCCGCGCCCGGTACCGGCCGGGCCCGTTCGTCGACGCGTACGTCACCGGGACCGTGCACCACAACCGCCCTCATACGGCGTCCTCCAGTCGGACCAGATCGCGTCCGCGTGTCTCGGGCGCGAGGAACGCGCTGACGAAGGTGATGAGCGAGTAGACGACGAGCATCGCCGCGATGGGCCACCAACTGCCGGTGACGGCCGTGAGCGTGGCCGCGAGGACCGGCCCTATCGCCGTGGCGAGGATGCCGCCGATCTCCTTGGCGAGCGCGAGCTGGGTGAACCGGGTGCGGGAGCCGAAGAGTTCGGCCATCGTGACGCTTTCGAGCGAGAACAGACCGAGGACGCCGACGTTCAGGCCGAGGACCATGCCGAGCATGATGCCCGGGGTCGACCCGGATGTGATGAGGAGCATCACCGGGAAGGCGAGGGCCACGGTCAGCAGCGACAGCGCGAGGTAGACCGGGCGGCGTCCGAAGCGGTCGCCGAGCAGACCGATCACCGGCACGGTGGCGAAGCCCGCCAGTGAGCCGTACACGATCGCGTCCGTCGGTACGGACCGGCCGACCGCCAGGTTGGTGGCGATGTAGCCGACGAGGAACGTCTGCATCAGCCCGGAGTTGCCCGCCTGTCCGAAGCGCAGCCCCAGCGCGAGGAAGAACGCCTTGCCCTTGCGCTGACGGATCCCCGCCGCCAGGACGTTGCCCTTGTGCTCGTCTGCGGTGGCGATCACGGACTCGACCTCGTCACGGGCCAGCGCCACACCGTCCACCACGTCGGGGCGCTCCTCGAAGACCGGGCTCTCCTTGAGACTGCGGCGGATCCAGACCGCGAAGATCATCAGCCCGAAGCTCAGCAGGAAGGGCAACCGCCAGCCCCAGGACAGCAGTTGGTCCTCGCTGAGCACGGCGAGCAGGATGGCCCACAGGCCCGACGCGGCGAGCGTCCCGGAGTTCGTGCCGAGCGACACCAGCGAGGAGATCAGGCCGCGCTTCTTCACGGGCGCGTACTCGGCGAGCATCACGGTCGCACCGGCGATCTCGGCACCCGCGCCGAAGCCCTGCACCAGGCGCAGCACGACGAGCAGGATCGGCGCGAGGATGCCGATGGTGGCGT
>NZ_LIQZ01000291.1 GCF_001418655.1 Streptomyces phaeochromogenes
CCGCCGCCGCACCGGCTCCGGTCCAGCCCGCGGCTCCGGCTCCGAAGCCCGCCCCGGCCGCTCCCGCGCCGGCCGCGTCCGCTCCTGTCACCCCGGCCCCGGCTCCGGCCGCGACCTCCGGTGACGACGGCGCGTACGTGACCCCGCTGGTGCGCAAGCTCGCCGCCGAGAACGGCGTCGACCTGGCCACCGTCAAGGGCACCGGCGTCGGCGGCCGTATCCGCAAGCAGGACGTCCTCGCCGCCGCCGAGGCCGCGAAGGCCGCCGCAGCCGCTCCGGCTCCGGCCGCCGCCGCTGCCCCGGCCGCCAAGAAGGCGCCGACCCTGGAGGCCTCTCCCCTCCGCGGCCAGACCGTAAAGATGCCCCGCATCCGCAAGGTCATCGGCGACAACATGGTCAAGGCCCTGCACGAGCAGGCCCAGCTGTCCTCGGTCGTCGAGGTCGACGTCACGCGGCTGATGCGGCTGCGTGCGCAGGCCAAGGACTCCTTCGCCTCGCGCGAGGGCGTCAAGCTCTCCCCGATGCCGTTCTACGTGAAGGCGGCGGCCCAGGCGCTGAAGGCCCACCCGGCCGTCAACGCCCGGATCAACGTCGAAGAGGGCACGATCACCTACTTCGACACCGAGAACGTCGGTATCGCGGTGGACTCCGAGAAGGGCCTGATGACCCCGGTCATCAAGCACGCGGGCGACCTCAACATCGCCGGCATCGCGAAGGCCACCGCCGACCTGGCGGGCAAGGTCCGGGCCAACAAGATCACTCCGGACGAGCTGTCCGGCGCGACCTTCACGATCTCGAACACCGGCTCGCGCGGCGCGCTCTTCGACACGATCATCGTGCCGCCGAACCAGGTCGCGATCCTGGGCATCGGTGCGACGGTCAAGCGTCCGGCCGTCATCGAGACGGAGGAGGGTACGGTCATCGGCGTCCGCGACATGACCTACCTGACGCTCTCCTACGACCACCGCCTGGTGGACGGCGCCGACGCCGCCCGCTACCTGACGGCGGTCAAGGCGATCCTGGAAGCGGGCGAGTTCGAGGTCGAGCTCGGCCTCTAGGCTCCACCGCCACATCGCACGCAGAGGTGCCCCCGCCCGGTTCTCCGGACGGGGGCACCTCTGCGTCGGGGCCGGGCCGCGGCCCGGCGGGGGCTGGTCGCGCCCACGCGGCGGAGCCGCGTCCATGAAGGCAAGCGGTACCCCATGCTCTTCAGGGGCGCGGGGAACCGCGCACCCCAGCCACGACGTGCCCGCAGCCATCACACCCCTCCCCCAGCGGAGCACCCCGTGTAAGTCTCATCTCACCTGCACCAAAGCACCCCCGCACACCCTTCCCGGAGGGACTCACGGCTTTATTGTCTAGAAGTCAACGCCTCGGGGCCCGAGCGGCCCCCGCCGAAGGAGCTTCAATGACCGCGCCCGTCGTCCACTCGCTCCGCGAACAGATCCGCGAGCACATCGTGGAGGGGATCGTCAGCGGTCGCTGGAAGCCGGGCGAGCGGATCGTGGAGCGCCGGATCGCCACCGAGCTGGAGGTCAGCCAGACCCCCGTGCGGGAGGCCCTGCGCGAGCTGGAGTCGCTGCGCCTGATCGAGTCCGCCCCCAACAAGGGCGTACGCGTACGCAATCTCACCGCCGCGGACCTGGAGGAGAGCTACCCCGTACGGGCCGGTCTGGAAGCCATCGCGGCCGAGCTGGCCGCCGATCGGCTGGCAGCCGACTGCTCGTCGCTCGAACCGCACGTCACCGCCCTGTACGAGGCCGACCGCAAGGCCGACGGCACCGGCCAGGTCCGCCACACGGTGGCCTTCCACCGCGAGCTGGTGCGCGCCGCGGGCAACTCCGTGCTGCTGCACACCTGGGAAGGCCTCGGCATCGAGGTCTTCACGGCCCTGTCGATCCGCTGGCTGGGCACGGTCCAGCAGTCGTACGCGGAGGAGCACGAGGCCCTGGTGGAGGCGTTCCGCCGCCGGGACCCGCTGATCGCGGAGCTGGTGAAGTCGCATGTACTGGGCTGCGCGCCGAGGACGGGCAGCGAGCCTTCCTAGCCACGCCCGCCGCGCGGCGGGCCCGGAACACCGGAGCACAACCCCGCTCAGAAGCGCCTCACCTGCGAAAACAAGGCACCCGGTGCCTGATGCCAAGGCACCCCGTGCCTACTTTCTCGTGATCAAGAGGTTTTGCCCTTCAACCCTTTGATCGATCATCGATCAGCGAGTTACAGTCGTCGGCGGGCTCCCACCAGAGCCTGCCGCCCTGTCCTGCCAAAGACCAAGGGCACCCCCGAAAACCCCTTGCCGACGAGGGAACCCCCCTCCGCATCCGGAAGGCGGCGCAATGACCGACCCCACCGCAATCCAGCCGAGCGAGCTCGACCAGCTCCCGGACCGTGACCCGGAGGAGACCGCCGAATGGCAGGCCTCCCTGGACGCCGTCACCAAGGCGGCCGGGCCGCACCGTGCCGCGTACCTGATGCGGCGCACGCTGGAGCGTGCCGAGGGCAACGGCCTCGCGCTGCCCAAGCTGCTTGAGACCGACTACGTCAACACCATCCCGACCGCCGCCGAACCCGCAGTGGACGGCGACGAGGCGATGGAGCGCAGGATCACCGCGTGGAACCGCTGGAACGCGGCCGCGATGGTGACCCGGGGCGCGAAACACGGCGTGGGCGGCCACATCGCCACCTTCGCCTCCGCGGCCTGGCTCTACGAGACGGGCTTCAACCACTTCTTCAAGGGCAAGGAGGCCGACGGGTCCGGCGACCAGCTCTACATCCAGGGCCACGCCTCCCCCGGCATCTACGCCCGTGCCTTCCTCGACGGCCGGCTGAACGAGACGCACCTCGACAACTTCCGCCAGGAGGCGGGCGGCAACGGCCTCCCGTCGTACCCGCACCCGCGGCGCCTGCCGTGGCTCTGGGAGTTCCCGACGGTGTCGATGGGCCTCGGCCCGCTGTCGGCGATCTACCAGGCGCGCTTCAACCGCTATCTGACCAACCGCGGCATCAAGGACGTGTCCCAGTCGCACGTCTGGGCGTTCCTCGGTGACGGCGAGATGGACGAGCCGGAGTCGACGGCGGCACTCGCACTCGCGAGCCGCGAGGGCCTGGACAACCTCACCTTCGTCATCAACTGCAACCTCCAGCGCCTCGACGGCCCGGTCCGCGCGAACTTCAAGATCGTGCAGGAGCTGGAGGCCCAGTTCCGCGGCGCCGGCTGGAACGTCATCAAGTCGCTGTGGGGCAACGCCTGGGACGAGCTGTTCCAGCTCGACACCACCGGCGCCCTGGTCCGCCGCCTCCGTGAGGTCCCGGACGCGCAGGTGCAGACGTACCAGACGCGTGACGCCGCCTACATCCGTCAGGACTTCTTCGGCTCCGACCCGGCGCTCGTCGAGCTGGCGAAGCTGCTGAGCGACGACAAGATCCTGGAGTGTTTCCACCTCTCGCGCGGTGGTCACGAGGCGCGCAAGGTGTACGCCGCGTACAAGGCGGCCGTCGAGCACAAGGGCGCGCCCACCGTGATCCTCGCGCAGACGGTCAAGGGCTTCACGCTCGGCGAGGGCTTCGCGTCGAAGAACGCCAACCACCAGATGAAGAAGCTGTCGACGGACGAGTTCAAGCAGATGCGTGACCTGCTCGAACTGCCCATCAAGGACAGCGACTTCGTCGACGGTGTGGTCCCCTACGGCCACCCGGGCACCGACTCCCCCGAGGTCCGCTACCTCCAGGAGCGCCGCGCCGCCCTCGGCGGCCCGGCCCCGGCCCGCCGTACGCACGCGGTCGCCCCGCTGCCCGCCCCCGCCGACAAGGCGTTCGCGGCCTTCGACAAGGGCTCCGGCTCGCAGAACGTGGCGACGACCATGGCCTTCGTACGACTGGTCAAGGACCTGGTCCGCGACAAGACGTCCGGCAAGCGCTGGGTGCCGATCGTCCCC
Organism: Streptomyces phaeochromogenes; assembly: GCF_001418655.1. Classification (GTDB taxonomy): domain Bacteria; phylum Actinomycetota; class Actinomycetes; order Streptomycetales; family Streptomycetaceae; genus Streptomyces; species Streptomyces phaeochromogenes. The sequence continues at coordinate 3,936 of NZ_LIQZ01000291.1, forward strand.
GACGAGGCGCGCACCTTCGGCATGGAGAGCCTCTTCCCGTCCCTCGGCATCTACTCGCCGAAGGGGCAGACGTACGAGCCGGTCGACCGTGACCAGCTGATGTACTACAAGGAGGCCAAGGACGGCCAGATCCTCAACGAGGGGATCACCGAGGCCGGTTCGATGGCCGACTTCATCGCCGCGTCCACCGCGTACTCCACGCACGGCGAGACGATGATCCCGTTCTACATCTTCTACTCGATGTTCGGCTGGCAGCGCACGGCCGACCAGATGTGGCAGCTCGGCGACCAGCTCGGCCGCGGCTTCCTCGTCGGCGCCACGGCCGGCCGTACGACGCTGACGGGCGAGGGCCTGCAGCACGCGGACGGGCACTCGCCGGTCATCGCGGCGACCAACCCGGCCGCCCTGTCGTACGACCCGGCGTTCGCCTACGAGGTCGCGACGATCGTCAAGGACGGTCTGCGCCGGATGTACGGCGAGGCCGCGCCCGGCGAGGACCAGAACGTCTTCTACTACCTGACCGTCTACAACGAGCCGATCCCGCAGCCCGCGAAGCCGTCGGGGCTCGGTATCGACGAGGGCATCGTCAAGGGCCTCTACCGCTTCAACACGGCGGAGTCCGCAGGCGTCCAGGTCAACGCCGCCAACGCCTCGCGCATCCAGCTGCTGGGCTCCGGCACGGCAATCCACTGGGTCCTGGAGGCGCAGAGGCTGCTCGCCGAGGAGTGGGGCGTGGCCGCGGACGTCTGGTCCGCCACGTCCTGGACCGAGCTGCGGCGCGACGCCCTGGAGGCCGACGCGGCGCTGCTGCGCGGCGAGGACCGGGTGCCGTACGTCCGTCAGGCGCTGCAGGGTGCCGAGGGGCCCGTCCTCGCGGTCTCCGACTACATGCGGCAGGTGCCCGACCAGATCGCGCAGTGGGTCGAGCAGGACTACTCCTCGCTCGGTGCGGACGGGTTCGGCCTGTCCGACACCCGTGAGGCCGCTCGCCGGCACTTCGGTGTCGACGCGCAGTCGATCGTCGTGGCGGCGCTGGCGCAGCTTGCTCGGCGCGGTGAGGTGCCGGCCTCGGCGGTCAAGGAAGCTCGGGAGCGGTACGGGTTGTAGTTCGGCTGCAGGTGGGCTGTGGCTGGTCGCGCAGTTCCCCGCGCCCCTAAAAGATGAAAAGCCAGGGGCGCAGCCCCGCTTTTCAGGGGCGCGGGGCTGTGACATGTGCGGCTCCGCCGCGTGGGCGCCACCAGCCCCCACCGACCCGCAGCAGACCACCCGGCATCATGAAGACATGCGTGCTGCCCGCCTCATCAAGATGGTGCTGCTTCTTCAGGCCAGGCCCTCCATGACGGCCGCCGAGCTCGCTCGGGAGCTGGAGGTGTCGGAGCGGACGATCACCCGGGACGCGCAGGCCCTTTCGGAGGCCGGCGTCCCGGTGTACGCGGACCGCGGCCGGGCCGGCGGGTACCGGCTGATCGGCGGGTACCGGACCCGGCTGACCGGGCTCGCCAGGAGCGAGGCCGAGGCCCTGTTCCTCTCGGGCGTGCCCGGCGCGCTCCGGGAGATGGGCCTGGAGGACGCCGCCTCCGCCGCCCGGCTCAAGGTGTCCGCGGCCCTCCTCCCCTCCCTCAAGGACGCCTCCCGCACCGCGTCCCAGCGTTTCCACCTGGACGCCCCCGCCTGGTTCGCCGAGCCCAAGACGCCCGAGCTGCTGCCCGAGGTCGCGGAGGCGGTGTGGGACGACCGTCGGATCACCGCGCGCTACCGGCGCCAGGAGACCGACGTGGAGCGCGAGTTGGAGCCGTACGGGCTCATCCTCAAGGCGGGCGTCTGGTACGTGTGCGCCCGCGTCCCCGATCCCGGGTCCTTCCGCGTCTACCGCATCGACCGGTTCACGTCGGTCGAGTCCGGCGACGAGCGCTTCAGCCGCGACGAGGGGTTCGACCTGCCGGGCTTCTGGGCGGAGCGGGCGGCCCAGTTCGCGCGTTCGCTCCTGCGGGCGACGGTCGTCGTGCGGCTCACCGAGGCGGGCGCGCGACGGCTGAGGCACACCGTCGATCCGCTCTCCGCCCAGGAGGCCCTGGCCGCGGCCGGCCCGCCCGACGACGCGGGCCGGGTGACACTCACGCTGCCGGTCGAGTCGTACGACGTCGCGTACACGCAGTTCCTCTCCCTCGGCCCCGAGGCGGAGATCCTGGAGCCGTCCGAACTCCGCGGGCGCTTCGCCGAGGCGGCGGCCAGGACGGCGGCGTACTACGAAGCACAGGAGTGACTCGCGCCGCTGAGGGCTCGGCGCCGCGGGCTACCGGTAGCCCGTCACGTCCGCCGGCTTGCCCTGCGACTCCACCTCGATCAAGTAGCGCCACGCGTCGGGCGCCGAGCCGTCGACGTCCGTGAAGCCGTACTCCTGGGCGAGGCCGCCGCTGGAGAGGGACTGTCCGTTCCAGCGGGCCGCGTCGGGGTCGGCGGCGAGCGCGACCAGGGCCCGTCCGACGTAGGTGGGCGTCTCGGAGATCGCGAAGTGCGGGACGTGCGCGCAGGCGTCCCGCCAGTTCTCCTCGGTGACCTTGAAGGCGGTGTCGAGCATCATCTCGGAGCGCAGCCAGCCCGGGGTGAGGCAGACAGCGGTGCAGCCGTGCTCCTTGAGCTCCTCCCCCAGGTCGTGGGCCATGCGGATGGGGGTCGTCTTGGCGAGGTCGTAGAAGAACGGTTTGCGGTAGCGGCGGTTGTACTCCTCCGTGCCGTCGGTGACCTCGACGAGCAGCCCGCCGGGGTTGCGGACGAGGAGCGGCAGGGCTGCGTGGCTGGTGATGATGTGCGACTCGATGCCGAGGCGCATGATCCGCAGCCCCTTGTCGAGGTCCATGTCCCACATGTCGGGCTGCTTCTCCGCCGACCAGTCGAGCAAGACGTCGCCGCCCCACATGTCGTTGACGAGGATGTCGAGGCGGCCCTGTTCGCGGTCGATGCGGTCGACGAGGGCGCGTACCTGGTCGGGCTCCAGGTGGTCCGTCGGTACGGCGATGCCCCGGCCGGTGGCGCCCGCGGCCTCGTCGACCAGTTCGGCCGTCCCCTCGATGGTCTCGGTGGCCCGGCCGACCTCGCTGACGTGCTCGCGGGTCGTGCGTCCCGTCACGTACACGGTGGCTCCGGCGCGGCCCAGTTCCACCGCCATGGCCCGTCCTGCGCCGCGTGTGGCACCCCCGACCAGGGCGACCTTTCCCTTGAGCCTCGGGGTGAGTTGCGGGGCGGACTGCTGCGCTGTGGTCGGTGCTGTGGTCTGTGCTGTCGTCTCCATGGTCCGAGCATCGCGCCGAATGCAGACATCTGCTGTCGGACTTTCCGTGGGCATGTGCGCGCATAACGATCTGCCTGTCCCCGGGTGCGCGGGCCGGGTGGAGGCCCGATGCTTGTCCCGTGATGGACGAGACGGAGTTCTGGGAGCTGGTGGACGCGACCCGCGAGGCCGCCGAGGGCGACCCCGAGGAGCAGGCCGACCTGCTCGTGGAGCGGCTCGTCCAGTTGGACCCCGAGATGGTCCTGGACTTCGCCCGTCATTTCGAGGCCCGCTACAACCGTGCGTACATGTGGGATCTGTGGGGCGCGGCCTGGATCCTGCTCGACGGGGCGAGCGACGACGCCTTCGACTTCTTCCGCTGCTGGCTGATCGGCCAGGGCCGGGAGGTGTACGAGGCCGGCGTGCACGATCCCGACAAGCTCGCCGAGCTCCTCACGGACTTCGACGACGAGGTAGACGGGGACGGTGAGGAGCTGGGCTACGCGGCGGACGAGGCGTACGAGCAGCTCACCGGCACGGTCGCCCCGGACCTCGGTATTCCGGCCGCGCCGCCCGAGCCGCTGGGCACCGCGCTGGACCTGGAGAACCAGGCCCAGCTGGCGGAGCGTTTCCCCCAGCTGTGGGACCGGTTCGCGGACTGACGGGCCGTCCCACCGGGAGAACCCTCTTCACCAGGAGAGCCCGTCTCACCAGGAGGAGCCGCGCGGGCCTGCCGTACGGATCTGGTGCGCGGGGGCCGTCGCGGTGGTGGGCCAGGCGGCTGCCGTGGGCGTGCCGTCCTTCCGTGCGCTGTGCGGCGGTGCCGCGTTCGCCCGGTCCAGTGCGGACGCGGTGGCGGCGGACGGCCCCACCACGACGGCTGCCACCACACAGGCCACGGTCCACGGGCTGCGTACGGCCCGTCCCCACAGCGAACTCCCCCGGGTCTGCTGCCCCTTGCGACTGCTCATGATCCCCACCTCCGGTCAGTGCGTACCCAGACGCTAGAAGGCGTGGCTCGGGGTGATCCGTGAACCGGCTGTGGCATACCTGTGAGGCGCTACGGGGAGCCGCGGGGCGGGCGGGGGCCGGACGACAGGGCCCGGGCCCCTAGCGCCTGCCCTGGAGGTGGGCCGCGTGTTCCCTGATCTCGGGCAGCCTGGCCATCAGGGCGGCGCCCGGGCAGGCGGTCCAGTAGCCGTCGGTGTGGCCGGAGACGGCGGTGAAGGTCCCGCGGGTGCCGGCCGGGTACTTGCTCAGGCTGTTGGTGGAGACGAGCCGCACCGGAGCCCGGGGGTCGATGCCCACGAGGCCGAGCTTCCAGGCGGCGACGGCCGCTATGGCGTCGGTCATGGCCTTGGGGACCGGTACGCCCGCGGTGAAGGTCCCTATCGCGGCGATGCCCGCCGTGCCCACGTTGAAGCCCTGCGTGTGCGCGCCGACGACGGCGCGGTCGATGCCGCCCGCCCGGCCCTCGTAGATGGTGCCGCAGCGGTCGACGAGGAAGTTGTAGCCGATGTCGTCCCAGTGCCGGACCCCGGCCTGTCCCGCGTAGAGGTATCGGATGATCTTGGGTGCGTCGGCGCAGTCGTAGCCGTTCGGCGAGTCGGTGTGGTGCACGAACACGGCGGTCACGCGGCCGGCGTAGCGGGTCGGCGGCCTGGTGTAGGCGGCGTCGGCCAGCCAGCGTTCCCTCGGCACGATGGGGGGCCGGGCGGCCTGGTGTCCCACGGCGGCCCGCGCCGCGACGGGACGCTTCGCCTCGCCCGGCGTCCGGTCGACCCCCACGGCACACAGCACGAGACCGGTGACGGCGACCAGGCCGGGGACACAGGCGAGGGCGACGCGCGCGGGGCGGGGTATGCGGGCCAGGACCGACGGACGCGGCCCGGTGTCGCCGTCGGCATCGGGCCCGGTCCGCCGGAGCACCCTGCGCCACCGGGCGCGAACCTCCCGCAGCGCGCCATGGGCGCGGTGTGGCGGAGGGGGTCGATGGGCGCACATGGGATCCACTCTCCGGGACAGTCGGACCGTCCGCGATGTGTGCTGTGCCACCCGGTGGAACCAACGTCCCGGTCCGAGACGTTTCTACAGGTCCACGCACGTGTGCCGGATGGCCGGTTTCCACGCGCGCGTGCCTGATCACTGGGCCCTCCCGGCACGTACTAGGAGACCCAAGAGAAAGGGAGCTCCGTGGACCTGCTCGACATCCTGCTGTTGCTGGTGATCCTCGGTTATGCGGCGTCCGGCTACCGGCGCGGGCTCGTCGCGGGCTGTGTGTCCCTGGCCGGCTTCGTGGGCGGTGCCGTGATCGGCGTATGGGTGCTGCCCTGGATGATGGACCTGGTGGAGCCGGGGACCACGGCGGCGACGGTCACGGCGGTGCTCACGGTGCTGCTTCCGGCCGCCGTGGGCCACGAGCTGGCGGGCCGGCTGGGGGTGAAGCTCCGGCGCGAACTGGACCGGGGTCCCCTGCGCACGGTCGACGGCGTGGGCGGCGCGGCGGCCAACGCGGTCGCGGTGATGCTGGTGGCGTGGGTCGCCGCGAGCGTCCTCGGCGCGTCCGCCTCGCCCGTGGTCACCTCGTCGATCCGTAACTCGGCGCTGCTCGGCGCCGTGCAGGACTCGATGCCGGATGCCACCCCGGCGTGGTTCTCCCGGGCCACCTCGGCGCTCACGGAGGCGGGCTTCCCGCAGGTCTTCAACCCCTTCGAGAACGAGCCGGCGGCCAGCGTCGCCAAGCCCTCCGGGGACAGCGTCACCGCTGCCGCCACCCGGGCCGCGCAGCGCTCCACCGTGAAGGTCGAGGGCGCGGTGGGCACCCAGGGCCGCGAGGGCAGCGGTTTCGTGTACGCGCCGGAGCACGTGATGACCAACGCGCACGTGGTGGCGGGCATCGACGAGCCGACCGTCCGCGTGGGCGGCACGGGCAAGGCGTACGAGGCCAGGGTCGTCCTCTTCGACCCCGAGAAGGACGTGGCCGTGCTCGACGTCCCGGGCCTGAAGGCGCCCGTGCTGCCCTTCGACGACACCGCGACCCGCGGCGACGCGGCCGTGGTCGCGGGCTACCCGCAGGACGGCGGCCTCGACCTCCAGGCGGCCACCGTCGCCAACAAGATCAACGCCAGGGGCCAGAACATCTACGGCTCCGACCCCGTCACCCGCGAGATCTACTCGATCCGCTCCACGGTCCGCCCCGGCAACTCCGGCGGCCCCCTGCTGACCACCACCGGCAAGGTCTACGGCGTCGTCTTCGCCCGCTCCACGAGCGACGACGAGACGGGTTACGTACTGACCGCCGACGAGGTCGCGGCCGACGCCCAGCGCGCGGCGAAGGCGAAGGCGGCGGTGGACACGGGCGACCTCGTCACCTCCTGAGCCCCGAGGGGCCCGGGGCGGCCCGACTCGGCGCGCCCCCGGGCGACCCGGCGCGGCGCGCCCCCAAGCGACCCCAAGCAGCCCGGCGCGGCCCGGCGTGACCGGGACGCAGGTGGACGACCAGCCAGTTGGCACGTTTTGCCACCCAGGCAAGGCATGCCCTCACCTTCCTCCGGGCGTACGCTTCCCCGCGTGAGCACCAAGTCGTCCGCAGCGACCAGGACCCCGTCGCTGACCGAGCGCCGCAAGGCGGCAACCCAGTTCGACATCGCCCGCGCCGCCGCCGAGCTCTTCACCGAGCGCGGCCCCGACGGCACCACGGCCGAGGAGATCGCCGTACGCGCCGGTGTCGCGCTGCGGACCTTCTACCGCTACTTCCGCAACAAGCAGGACGCCGTCGGCCCGCTCCTCGCGATCGGCGGCGACCACTGGCGCGAGCGGCTCGCTGCGGCCGAGCCGGGCACCGCGCTCCCCCGGGCGCTGGAAACGGCCGTCACCGCGTCGCTGACCGTCCCCCACGAGGCCAAGGCGGAAGGACTGCGCTGGACGCGGGGCCTGCTGCGGGCGTCCGCCGAGGACCCGGCGCTGCGCGCGGTCTGGTACCGCGTGAACCAGGAGTCCGAGGACAAGCTCATCCCCCTGTTGGCCCGGCTGGCGGGCGACGACGCCGACCCGCTGGAGATCCGCCTCGCGGCCGCGGCCGCCACGGACGCGATCCGGGTCGCCCTGGAGACCTGGGCCGAGTCGGACGCGGACGTCGAGGGCCCGGGCTCACCCGCGGAACTCGCGGTGCGCTGCCTGCGGGAACTGACGGGCGGGATGCGGCTGTTGGCGCAACCGCAGAAGGGCTGACCCGCGGACCGGCCGGGGCTCAGGACCGCTCCGGAGACCGCGGACCGTCCGGGCCCGTCCACTCGCGGCCCGTTCGGGCTCAGAGGCTGCGCCCCATGAGTACGTCGTCCACGTACTCCCCGTCGAGGTAGAACTCGCCGGGCTGGATCCCCTCGACCACGAAGCCCTCCGACTCGTACAGCTTGCGGGCCGGGGTGTTGTGGCCGAGGACGCGCAGGGTGATCCGCAGGGCGCCCTGGCGGCGGGCCTCGGTGACGACCGCGCGGATCAGGGCCCGGCCCACCCCGTGGCCGCGCGCCTCCTCGGAGACGGCGAGGCCCTGGATCTGCCGTACATGCGCGTTCGAGACGAGCGGGGTGGGGAAGCCGAGCCGTACATAGCCGACGACGCGCCCGTCCAGCTCCGCCACCAGGTGGTCGCGGGGGCCGAAGCGCTCGTTGAAGAACGGCTCGTACGGCGGCTGGTCCTGGGGTCTGACGGCGTGCTGATAGGACCAGACCGCGCGGTCGAGACGGCCCAGCGCCTCTTCGTCGTCGGGCCGGGCGGTGCGTATGGACGGCTCGGGCATGACGTGATTTTACGACCGGCGCCCGCGACGCCGTCCGCGATGTCGTCCGGGATGCCGGGCACCCCTGGGCGCGCTGTTCCCGGGGTGGTTGGCGGAGGATGGGGCCATGGAGACTTCCCGAATCGCCGTGGCCGGCGCGTCCGGCCTCATCGGCAGCGCCCTGGTGCGCTCGCTGACCGCCGACGGGCACGAGGTGGTGCGGCTGGTACGCCGTACGCCCCGGGCGAAGGACGAGGTCGAGTGGGACCCCGAACGGCAGTACGTCGACGCGGCGGGGCTCGTCGGCTGCGACGCGGTGGTGAATCTCGCGGGGGCCGGCATCGGCGACCACCGCTGGACGGACGAGTACAAGCGGAGGATCAGGGACAGCCGGCTGCTCGGCACGGCCGCACTGGCGGAGGCCGTCGCCTCCCTCGACCGGCCGCCGCGGGTCTTCCTCAACGGCAGCGCCATGGGCGTCTACGGAGACACCGGCGAGCGGGCCGTGGACGAGAGCGCGCCTCCCGGGATCGGGTTCCTGCCCTCGCTGTGCGTCGAGTGGGAGGAGGCGGCGGCCCCGGCGGAGGAGGCGGGCGTACGGACCGTCTTCGCGCGCACCGGCCTGGTGGTGGCCGCGAAGGGCGGCGCCTGGGGGCGGCTCTTCCCGCTCTTCAAGGCGGGTCTCGGCGGGCGGATGGGCGACGGACGGCAGTACTGGAGCTACATCGCGCTGCACGACCACGTGGCAGCGCTGCGGTATCTGATCGACTCCGAGTCGCTGTCCGGCCCCTTCAACCTGACGGCTCCGGAGCCGCTCACCAACCGGGAGATCACGGCCGCGATGGGGCGGGTGCTGCACCGGCCCGCGGTCTTCGCGGTGCCCGCACCCGTGCTGAAGATCGTGCTCGGGGAGATGGCGCAGGAGGTGCTGGGGAGCCAACGGGTGGTGCCTACCCGGCTGTTGGAGTCGGGGTTCACTTTCGCGTTTCCGGGGATCGAGGAGGCGATCAGGGCGGTTCGCTAGCGCCGGCGCTCCGCTGAGCTCCGCCGGGCCGCGGTGGGTATGCGCGGGCCGGCTGTGGCCGAGCGCGCCCACGCGGCGAGGCCGCATATCGATACGGCCCCGCGCCCCTGAAGGGGTGACCCCGCCGAAGGGGCACCCCATGCGACCCGTGTGCGACCGTGCCCTGTTCATGCGCGACTTCCACCGACCGTCGGCAGCCCTACTCTCGTGCCGAACTCGGGTATTCCTGAAGCCCGTTGGGGGCATCACGTCCCCAGCAGTCACGCGACCTCGGGGAGGGGCACGTGCTTGAGCCCGCGTATCAGGCGGACGTCGTCATCGTGGGAGCCGGAGTCGCCGGACTCGCGGCCGCCCATCGGCTGAACAGCGCAGGTGTAACGACCGTAGTCCTGGAGGCCGCCCCTTACGTGGGGGGCCGTATGACGACCGAGAAGGTCGACGGTTTCCGTCTCGACCGCATCGGCCAGCTCCTCTCCACGTCCTATCCCGAGCTGCGGCTGACCCCGGGCCTGGACAGGCTCGCCCTGCGGCCGTTCGCCCCCGGCGTGCTCGTCCACGCCGACGGCCGCGTCCACCGGGCCGGCGAGCCCGCAGGTGCCGGGGGCGCACGGGGCGCACTCGACGCGGCGCGCGCCCTGGTGAGCCCCCCTCGCAGGATCAGGCAGATACCGGCGGTCGCCGTGCCGCCCGTGTCCCGGGCGTTTCCGCCGCTCGGCGGCGCCCTCGACCAGGCCCGGCTCGCCGCGGCCCTCGGACGGATCGCGACCGTCCCCGTGGAACGGCTGCTGGCCCGGCCCGAGCGACCTGCGGGGCGCGCCCTCGCGGCCCGCGGCATGCCGGCCCGTACGGTCGAGGGTTTTCTGCGCCCGCTGCTGGCCGCGCTGCTCTGCGATCCGGATCTGACGACGTCCAGCCGGTGCGCGGACCTCGCGCTGCGCGCCTTCGCCTCCGGCCGGCTGTGCGTCCCGGAGGGCGGCGCCGACACGCTGCCGGAGCTGCTGGCGTCGGCCCTGCCGCCCGGGACGGTCCGCACCGGGGTGCGGGTCACGTCCGTGTCCACGACCTCCGTGACGACGGCGGACCACGGCGAACTGCGCTGCCGGGCCATCCTGGTGGCGACCGACGCCCACGCCGCCGCCGAGCTGCTGCCAGGTCTGCGGGTGCCGCCGTTCCACCAGGTCACGGTGGTGCACCACACGGCCGACGAGGTACCCCTGGCGGAGCCCGCGCTGCTCCTGGACGCGGACCGCCGGGGCCCGGTGGCCCACACCGCGGTCATCAGCCAGGTCGACCCGACCCGCGCCCCCGTGGGCCGCGCCCTGATCTCCTCCACGATCCTCGGCGCACCCCCCGCGGACACGGACCGGGCCGTACGCGCCCACCTGGCCGCCCTCTACGGCACCGCCACGCACCGCTGGGAGCTGCTCGCGGTCCACCACACCCCCGACGCGGTCCCCGCGATGCCGCCCCCGCACGACCTCCGCCGCCCGGTCCGCCTCCTCGCCGGTCTGTACGTCTGCGGCGACCACCGCGACACCAGCACGGTCCAGGGCGCCCTGCACTCGGGCCACCGAGCAGCGACAGCCCTCCTGACGGACCTGGGCGTCGACTCGGCACCCACGGCAACCCCATTAACGGCCTCGACCGCCGCGTAGGCGTACGAGAGCCAGGGGGTGGAGGTCCCGCCGCGGGGCAGGACCTCCTCCCCATCCACAGCGCCCCGGCCCCCGCGCCCCGTCAGAGGCGCGGGGGCCGTATCGACATGCGGCTCCGCGGCGCCCCGTCAAGGACTCGGGACTGTGTCGACATGCGGCTCCACCGTGCCCCGTCAGGGGCGCGGGGAACTGTGCAGCCAGCCACAACCGGCCCGCAGCCTCAAACCAACCCTTCCGGTGGTGCCGGTCAGCCGAGGGCCGCGACCTTGTCGCGGTACCCCCTGACCGGCGCCGCGTCCTTGTACGGCTCCAGTCGCCGTTCGAAGTCCCGCACATACTCCACCGCCCGCACGGACCGCATCTCCGAAGCCTGCGTCGCGGCCTCCGCACCCAACTGGCAGGCCTGATCGAGCTCGCCGAGCCCGAGCCGTGCCGAGGCCAGGACGACCCGGCAGAAGAGCCGGCTGCGCGCATACCCGGGCGCCCGCAACTGCAGGGAGCGCTCGGCATGCTGGGCCGCCGCCCGGTACTGCTGGAGGTCGCGGTGGCAGTGCCCGAACTCGTCCGCGAGCTGCGCCTCGTCGAAGAACCGCGCCCAGTACGGCACTTCGTCGCCGGGCCGGGCGGTCTCCAGGGCCCGCTCGGCCCGTACCAGCGAGGCCGTGGCCGCCCGCACCTCGCCGAGCACCCCGTGCCCCCGCGCCTCGACCGCGTACAGCAGCGCCTGGACGACCGGCGGGGCCGACGAGCCCACGCCCTGCTGGGCGACCCGGGCCAGCTGCACCGCCTCCCGGCCGTGCCCCAGATAGACGGCTTGTCGACTCATCGTCACGAGCACGTACGAGCCGTACGCCCGGTCCCCCGCCGCCTGCGACAGCCGCAGCGCCTGCACGAAGTACCGCTGGGCCAGTCCGTGCGCGGCGATGTCGTACGAGGTCCAGCCCGCCAGCCGGGTCAGATCGGACGCGGCGGCGAACAGGCGGCGCCCCGTCTGCTCCCCGTAGGTGCCGCGCAGCATCGGCTCCAGCTCGTGCTCCAGGTACCGCACGAGGGCCTGCCGGGCGTGCCCTCCGCCGTACGCGTTGTCGAGCGTGCGGAACAGTTCACCGACCGAGCGCAGCGCCGCGATGTCGCCCGCGGTCACCCGCTGCCCGGGGCCGCGTTCGGTCTGCGCGCGCTGCCTGGGCACGGCCGGGCGGCCCTGTACGGGGATCCGTACGGCACCGGGGTCGCCGCGGCCCACCCGGTCGTCGGCCCGGCCGATCAGCCAGTCCCGGCTGGGCACGACGAGCCCCGCCGGGGTGAACGCGATCTTGCGGAGCTCCGCGTGACTGCCGGAGTCCTTGCGCCACAGACCGCCGACGATGTCGACGGCCTCCTCGGGGGTCGCCGCGAATTCGAGCCCGGCGTACACCGGGGCGCACGCGTCGAGTCCGAGGTCCTGGGCAGTGAGACGGCGGCCGAGGCGGCGGGTGAAGACCTCGGCGATCAGCGCGGGTGTGGTGCCTCTTGGCTGCTGGCCGCGCAGCCAGCGGGTCACGGATGTCTTGTCGTATCTGAGATCGAGCCCGTGTTCGAGGCCGAGCTGGTCCACTCGGCGGGCTAGCCCCGCGTTGGAGAACCCCGCTTCTGCGATTAGTGCGGCGAGCTGACGGTTGGGGGTGCGCTGCGCGGGTCGTTCCGTCATCTGCGGTGCGAACTCCTGCCTTCCGGGCTGGGGGCCTGCGGGAACAGGCCCGGGCGAGGTCGGCCGCCATGCCTTGAGCAGCCCTTGAAAGCCTCGTGAACGGCGCGAATGTAGCGGTCCGTAAGCACCCGATCGCACACTTCGACGCGCATTCATCCGATCGTGTGAGGATTGCCCCCAGGGCTGACGAGGTTCGACCGGACGTACAGTGGCGTGAGGCTGTTATGAGCCTTACGACTCTTTCAGGGAGGCGCTTGCCGTGAGTGAGTTGCGGTTCGTCCGCATGGGTTTCGGTGCGGACGCCGTCGAGTACCAGGAGGCCTGGGACGAGCAGCGCCGTGTGCACACGGCCCGCTTCCAGGACGAGATCCCCGACACCTGTCTGCTCCTGGAGCACCCGCCGGTCTACACGGCCGGGCGGCGCACGGCGGACAGTGAGCGGCCCCTCGACGGCACGCCCGTCGTCGACGTGGACCGTGGCGGCAAGATCACCTGGCACGGGCCGGGGCAGCTGGTCGGCTACCCGATCCAGAAACTTCCTCGTCCGGTTGACGTCGTCGCCCACCTCCGACGGCTTGAGGACGCGATGATCCAGGTCTGCGCGGAGTTCGGTGTCGAGACGAGCCGGGTGGAGGGGCGGGCCGGTGTCTGGGTCCTCGGTGACCCGGTGGCCGAGCGGCCCTCCCTCGGCGGGCTCTCCCTCGACTTCGATCCCCGGCTGGCCGACGAGGAGTTCGATCCTCGGCTCAACGGGCCCGAGTACGCGCCCTCCAACGCGGGGCAGCGGCGTGAGGACCGGAAGATCTGTGCCATGGGGATCCGGGTCGCCAAGGGCGTCACGATGCATGGCTTCGCGCTGAACGTGAATCCCGACACGTCCAGCTTCGACAAGATCATCCCTTGCGGGATCCGTGACGCGGGTGTCACGTCGCTCGCCCATGAGTTGGGCCGCGACCTCACCATCGCGGAGGTCCTGCCTGTGGCCGAGCGGCATCTGCGGGATGTCCTCGGGAACGCGGAGTTGAGGCCGCGGGAGGTGGAGCGGGTAGTGGTGTAGGGGCTTTTTTCGCCCCCGCCGCCC
>NZ_LIQZ01000292.1 GCF_001418655.1 Streptomyces phaeochromogenes
CCCCATGGCCCCCACCGAGCTGGAGGAGCCGGCCGCGCCCGCGCCCTTCGACTCAAGCCCGTTCGCCCGCGAACGGCATGTGTGGCTGGGGCTGCACGCGGCGGCGACGCGGAGCCTGGCGCAGGGCTCGATGATCATCTTCAGTTAGCCCGTCTGTCGTTGGGGCCGCTGTACGGGTGCCACGACGGGTCATGACGGGGCATGACGGTCATGACGTGCAGACGTCGGTCAGTTCGTCGGCGGCGGCGTCGATCCGGCTGGAGTCCGGGCTGGTGTCGCCGTCCAGGATCGCCTTGTTGTAGTCCTTGATGGCGTCGTTGAGGTCGTCGACGGCCTTACCGACCTTGTCGTCGTCGGTCCTGTCGCCGCCCGTCCTGTCGTTGATCCTGTCGAGGTTCTTCTCGATGGTGTCGATGGACGAGTCGGTCCGCGTGGGATCCTTCACCGCGTCCGCACCGGCCTCGTGGATGGCCTTGAGGCTGTCGGCGATCGTGTCGGCGTTCTTGAGGCAGCTCAGCGAGTTGCCGAGGTCGTCGTCCTCGCATCCGGTGAGCAGCCCGGCAGCGAGCGTGACGGCTGCGAGGGTGGTGACGACGGCGACGGTACGGCGTACGGGTACGGGGCGACGGTTCGCGGCCATGGAATGGGCCTTTCCTGGATCGGCTTGTGATGCCGTCCACGATTCCGTCGCGCACGCGCCGCCACGAGGGACCGGCCCCCCGAGTCCGTGGTGTAGCGGGCTACACCATCGACGCCCCGGCGGTCAGCGCAGCTGGGACAGGCCCTTCTGGAGGTCATCGCCGTTCATGATCGGGCAGACCTCGACCTCGGCGTTGAACTCGGTGAGGAACGGCTCGCCGACAGGCGGCAGTTCCGAGCTGTCCTTCATGTCGAAGAACAGGAGGCAGGTACGCCGGCCGCCCAAGGGCGCGAAGTACGCCGCCTCGGGCTTGAGATGGTCCAGGATCTCCTTGATCATCTCCGGCATCTTGCCGCTGCGGATCAGTTCGTTCGACTTCTCCGTGTCCAGAGTGGCCTTGAGCATGACGCGCATCGCGCTCACCTTCTCCTGATCGACGCACGCACGTTTGCACTGTCAGCGTATGCCCGCTATGTGAGGTACGCCCACTCCTGGTCCACCCACGCCAAGGAGGGGCGCCCGGTCGGGCACCCCTCCTCGCGGTCTGCGGTTCCTACTGGACTGCGGTTCCTATTGGGCTGCGGTCCGTACTGGACTGCAGTCCGTACTAGATGACTGCAGTCCGTACTAGATGAACGAGTTGATCTCGATCGTCTCGTCGCGGCCCGGGCCGACGCCGATCGCGGAGATCGGGGCGCCGGACATGTCTTCCAGGGCCTTCACGTAGTCCTGCGCGTTCTTCGGGAGGTCCGCGAAGGTCTTGGCCTTCGTGATGTCCTCCGACCAGCCCGGCAGGGTCTCGTAGATCGGCTTCGCGTGGTGGAAGTCCGTCTGGGAGTACGGGAGTTCCTCGACACGCTTGCCGTCGATCTCGTACGCCACGCAGACCGGGATCTCCTCCCAGCCGGTCAGGACGTCCAGCTTGGTGAGGAAGAAGTCGGTCAGGCCGTTGACGCGCGTCGCGTACCGGGCGATGACCGCGTCGAACCAGCCGCAGCGACGGTCACGGCCGGTGGTGACACCGCGCTCGTGGCCGATGCGGCGCAGGGCCTCGCCGTCCTCGTCGAAGAGTTCGGTCGGGAAGGGACCGGCACCGACACGCGTGGTGTACGCCTTCAGGATGCCGATGACCCGGCTGATCTTCGTGGGGCCGACACCCGAGCCGGTGCAGGCGCCACCGGCGGTCGGGTTGCTGGACGTCACGAAGGGATACGTGCCGTGGTCGATGTCCAGCAGCGTGCCCTGGCCGCCCTCGAAGAGGACCACCTTGTCCTCTTCGAGCGCCTTGTTGAGCACGAGGACCGTGTCGGCGACGTACGGGCGCAGCTTCTCCGCGTACGTCAGCAGTTCCTCGACGACCTGCTCCGACTCGATGGCGCGCCGGTTGAAGACCTTGGTGAGGAGCTGGTTCTTGCCGTCGAGGGCCGCCTCGACCTTCTGCATCAGGATCGACTCGTCGTACAGGTCCTGGACGCGGATGCCGACGCGGTTGATCTTGTCCGCGTACGTCGGGCCGATACCGCGGCCGGTCGTGCCGATCTTCCGCTTCCCGAGGAAGCGTTCCGTCACCTTGTCCACCGTCACGTTGTAGGGCGTGATGATGTGCGCGTTTCCGCTGATGAGGAGTTTGGAGGTGTCGACGCCTCGCTCGTTCAGTCCGTTCAGCTCGGAGAACAGGACCGACGGGTCGACGACGACTCCGTTGCCGATGACCGGAGTACACCCCGGCGAGAGGATTCCGGAAGGGAGGAGGTGGAGGGCGTACTTCTGATCGCCCACGACTACCGTATGGCCGGCGTTGTTGCCGCCCTGGTAGCGCACCACATAGTCCACGGAACCACCGAGCAGGTCGGTGGCCTTTCCCTTGCCTTCGTCACCCCACTGAGCACCGAGCAGCACAAGTGCGGGCACGCGCGTACACCCCTTCCGGGCGGGGCATGTCCAAGGTCGGGGACGTACGCGGCTGGTTCTGGTACGGCTGCGTACGCCGGCGACCACCTTTGGCCGCGACCGTCGGACCGGATGCCCCGGAATAGACGAAGCCCCTGGCGCAATAGCGCAAGGGGCTCTTGCACAAAGATGCTACCCGAGGAAGCGAGGCAGGACCGAGGTGTCGACTTCCGACCAGCTCCTTGTGGTCATCGACCCGGTCGCCCGTCACGGTGACGGTGAGGCGGTGCGGATCGCAAAAGACGTGCTCAGCGCGGGTGCGACGACGAAAGTGTGCCTTCCTGACGGGCCCGAGGAATTCGATCGGGCACTTGCCCGGAGAGGGTCACGACGGCCTGTCGTGATCGGGGACGACCGGGCGCTTTTGCGTGCGGTCTCCGTTTTGTACCGTCGGCGGGAGCTGGCCGGATGTGCACTGTCCCTGGTGCCGGTCGGTGTGAGCGGCGGCGCGCTGTCGCTCGCCCGGGCACTGGGCGTGCCCATAGGTGCCGTCGCGGCGGCCCGCACCGTGCTCGACGGGGCCGAGCGGCGGCTCGATCTCCTGGTGGACGACAGCGACGGGGTGGTGCTGGGGGCGCTACGGATTCCGCCGTTGGCGGGGGGCAGGTGC
>NZ_LIQZ01000293.1 GCF_001418655.1 Streptomyces phaeochromogenes
GGGGCGCCCTGCGTTCACCACGGGGCGCCCTGTGGTGAACGCAGGGCGCCCCGTGGTGAAGGCCGTTTGTCGGGTGCGGGTTGGTTGTGGCTGGGTGCGCAGTTCCCCGCGCCCCTAAAAGACGAAGGCCTCGCCGCTCCTGGCCCCCGGCGCCACGCTCGCCGAGCCCGCAGCCCGCAGCCCGCAGCCCGCAACCCGCAACCCGCAACCCGCAACCCGCAACCAAGACTGGCCCGGCCCACCGGGCCTCAGCCGTGGTCGTGGCCCAAGGGGTCGCCCTCCGTTTCTGTGCCGGCGCCCGGGCCGACCCTGATCTCGAATTCGCCGTCGTACTTCTTGTGGCCCTCGATCACGGCGAGCGAGACGGCCTCGGAGCCCATTTCGTGGCGCACGATGACCGGGTCCCGGCGCAGGTCGCGCATGAGGGCGATGCACATGCCGATCATCACGAGGACGAAGGGCGCGGCGGCCAGGATCGTGAGGTTCTGCAGGCCTTGGAGTGCGTTGCCCTCGGTGCCGACGAGCAGCATGATGGCGGCGACGGCGCCGGTGACCACACCCCAGAACACCACGACGAAGCGGCCGGGTTCGAGGGCGCCCTTCTGGGAGAGCGTGCCCATCACGATGGACGCGGCGTCGGCGCCGGAGACGAAGAAGATGCCGACGAGGATCATCACGAGCAGGCTGGTCGCGGTCGCGATGGGGAACTCCTGCAGGACGCCGAAGAGTTGGCCCTCGGGGGTCGACTCGCCGCCGAGCGCGCCGCCCTCCTTCAGCTTCATCGCCGTACCGCCGAAGATCGCGAACCAGACGAGACTGACGGTGCTGGGCACGAGGATGACGCCGCCGACGAACTGCCGGATGGTGCGCCCGCGGCTGATGCGCGCGATGAACATGCCGACGAAGGGCGTCCAGGAGATCCACCACGCCCAGTAGAAGACGGTCCAGCTGCCGAGCCAGTCCGCGACGCCCTCGCCGGTGCTGGCCTCGGTGCGGCCGGCCAGCTGCGGCAGGTCACCGAGGTAGGAGAAGACCGAGGTGGGCAGCAGGTCGAGGACGATGACCGTCGGGCCCGCGACGAACACGAAGACGGCGAGCACCAGGGCGAGCACCATGTTGATGTTGGACAGCCACTGGATGCCCTTCTCGATGCCGGAGATGGCCGAGGCGACGAACGCCACCGTCAGGACGGCGATGATCACGACGAGCAGGCTGTCGCTCACCTTGTCCATCCAGTCCAGCTCCGTGAATCCGGAGCCGATCTGGAGTGCGCCGAGGCCCAGTGAGGCCGCGGAGCCGAAGACGGTGGCGATGATCGCGAGGACGTCGATGGCCCGGCCGACGTTGCCGTTCGCGTGCTTCTCCCCGATGAGCGGGGTGAAGACCGCGCTGATCGTCTGGCGGCGGCGCTTGCGGAAGGTGCTGTAGGCGATGGCGAGGCCGACCACCGCGTAGATCGCCCAGGGGTGCAGCGTCCAGTGGAAGAGGGTGGTCGCCATCGCCGTCTGCATGCGTTCCGCGGAGTCCGCGGGGTCGGTTCCCGGTGGCGGGGTCGTGTAGTGGGAGAGCGGTTCGCTCACGCCGTAGAACATCAGGCCGATGCCCATACCGGCGCTGAACATCATCGCGACCCAGGACACGGTCTTGAACTCGGGCTCCTCGCCCTCCGCGCCGAGGTGGATCCTGCCGTACCGGCTGATCGCGAGCCACAGTGCGAAGACCACGAAGCCCGATGCGGCCAGCATGAAGGCCCAGCCGCCGTTGTGGATCAGGCCGCTGAGCATCGTGTCGGAGGCGCTCTTCAGGGAGTCGGTGGCGACCGATCCCCAGATCACGAAGGCCAGGGTGATGGCGGCGGTGACGCCGAACACCACCCAGTCGGTGTGCTGACCGGGGCCGCCGGGAATGTCCGTGGGACCTTCCCGGCCTCCCCTCTTACTCAGGTCTTCAGTCATCTGCGGCACCTTCCCCTGGAAACCGTGGGTAAGCCATTTCCTCGCTATGCCCTACGACCTACCACAGGTGCTACAGATCTCACCCGCCTCAGCAGTCGGTGTCGGGTTCCCCAGCTGTGAGGTGGTACGGAGCGCGCTCGTCGAGTAGCAGCGGGACGAGAGCGCGCAGGGACTGGCGCAGCGGGACGTAGGCGCCTTCGGCGTCCTGCCGTGTACTGACCCCGTGCAGGGCGAGTTCGTCCTTGACGTCCGCGTACTGGTCGGCCGTCAGCCGGTAGGCGCAGGGCGGGTCCGCGATGATCTCGGACGGCTCGGCCGGGTCGTTGTCGGCGCCGCCGACGTAGACCGGCCCGGTGTCCCGGTAACCGGCCAGCCGGGCCGCCGTCGTGGCCGCCTCGACCCGGTTGCGCCGTTCGCCCGTGAACTCGAACAGCCCGTCCAGCGCGGCCAGTTGAGAGTGGACGCGGCGCCTGTTGTTGAGCGCCTCGTCGGCCTTCTCGGCGTCCGTGAGAGGGTCGACGCGGCTCTCGATGAGCAGTCCGACGCCGTGTTTGACGCCGGACATGTTCCGCAAAATCCGCTCCTGTCCGTCGCCCGCGACCTGCCGGATCGGGTCGCCGGTGACGGGGTCGGTCCAGATTCCGTACGTGCCGGTCGAGTAGCCCTCCGCCTGCGCGGCGGGCCGTACATACGCCTGCGACAGGGTCTGCCCCTCGTCGTGCACGGCCGCGGCGGTGTTGAGGTTGCGCGGCCAGAGGTCGAAGAGGTCCTTGTCGTAGTACGGGGGTGTGGCCCCGTACTCGTGCAGGTCGTAGATCACGTCGGGCTTGCGGTCGCGGACGACGGCGGCCATGGCGCGGCCCTCGGCCGTCTGGAGCGCGAGGTGGTCGCGGTTGATGTCGATGCCGTCGCTGTTGCCGCGGGTGTCGGCGGCCCGGCCGTCCGGGTTGGCGGTGGGCACGACGAGCAGCGTGGTCCGGTCGAGGAACTTCCGCGTGGCGGAGTCCTTCGCGTAGGCGAGGTCGCGGACCGTCGTGAGACAGGCCTCGCGCCCGGACGGTTCGTCGCCGTGCTGGCTGCACACCAGCAGGACGGTGTTGGCCGCATGGCTGTTGCCGATGCGTACGAGCCGGAGCGGGCGGTCCTGTTTCGTCGTGCCGATCCGGCTGATCGACACCCGGCTGCTCGACTTGTCGACGGCGGCGAGAAAGTCCTGCTCCTCGGGCTGGGTGGTCCAGCGTGCGCCGTCGGTCTGCTCGAATCCGGTACGGGGCGGGGTCTGGGCCGCGTGGGCGGGCACCGTCAGGAGGGGTGCGGTGAGCACCGCCACCGTCAGGGCGAGTATTCCTGTGCCGCGGGGTGTCATCAGTGGGTGCCTCCGGGTACGCGGTGCGTGGCGCGCGGCTCGCCTATGCCGTCGAGGGTGGCGTCGGGGGTGACGTACGAGGATCCCGAGGTGGCGCGGGCGAAGGCGGCGGCGCCTCCGACGAGCGGCACACTGGCCTTCGTGCGCGCGAGGTCGAGGGCGAGGGTCGGGGTGCTCGACGGCGGGTCGATGAGCCCCTCGTCGGTACCGGCGACGATCAGCGCAAGGCGGTGTCCGGCCGGGACGACGTGGTCGCTGGCGTGCAGGTCGAGGGTGATGGTGTAGCGCTTGCCCGGAGTGAGCGGTTCGCCCTTGGCGTCGGAGGCGTGGTTGCCGAGGTCGGCCCAACCGCGACTGAACACCGTGTAGTCGACGGCCGCGGTCTTCGCCCGGGTCACCTTGAAGCAGGAGCTGTCGCCGGTGGTGCTCGGGCCCCAGCAGGTGCGGTCGGTGAGCGTGGAGATGCCCTCGCCCGAGGCGGAGTAGTCACGGATCGTGTCCGGGCCGAGGTCGACCAGGACCGCGGAGAGATGGGCGCTCGACGTGGTCGGGGTGGCGGTGACGGTCACCTTGGAGGAGCCGGACAGGCGGACGTCACGGGTGAGCGGCTTGGTGGTGAAGCCGGCCTTGGCTGACGTGGACTGGTCGATCCGGGCCGCCCAGTCGGTCTCGTCCTGCCGCGGGTCGTCGGTGAAGGTTTCGGCGCCCGATCCGGTACGCAGTGACAGGGTGCCGACGCCCGCCTGGGCGCCCTTGCCCGGGCGCAGGCTCACGGTGTCGGTGGCGCGCGGCGGCCAGACGTTCGAGGTGACCCACTGGTCGGGGGCGCGCTCGATGTCGGCCATCGGCTCGTCGTCGATGCCGTTGTCGTAGCCGAGGAGTTCGTGGTCGAACCAGCGGTGCAGCGTGTCGGCCCACTCGGCGCGGCGGAAGTCGAAGGGGTCGACGTGACCGGTCTGGGACAGCCAGATCTTGCGGTCGACGCCGTTCTCGGCGAGGCCGTCCCACCACTGGCCGAAGTGCTTCGGGCGGACGTTGAGGTCCTGCATGCCGTGGATGACGAAGACGCTGGCGTCGACCTTGCGGACGTCCTTCACGTAGTCGCGTTCGGTCCAGAACTTCGTCCAGTCGCCGGTGCGTGGGGCCCCGTCGACGATCTTCTGCTGGACGGCGGCGCACCTGGCGCGGGCGTCGGGGCTCTCGACGTAGTCGGAAAGCCACTCGGGGCCCGAGTCGTAGAGGGGGGCGCCCTTGGCGAAGTAGTAGTCGTACCAGGAGGAGATGGCGGCTATGGGGACGATCGTCTCCAGGCCCTCGACTCCGGTGGCGGCGACGCCGTTGGCGATCGTGCCGTCGTAACTCTTGCCGATCATGCCGGTCTTGCCGTTGGTCCAGCCGGCCTTGGCCTTCGTGGTCCCCGTGCGGGAGGTGTAGCCCTTGGCCCGGCCGTTCAGCCAGTCGACGACGGCCTTCGCGGACTGGACGTCGGAGCGTCCGCCGACGTCGACGCAGCCGTCGGAGCGGTTGGTCCCGGCGAGGTCGACGCCGACGAAGGCGTAGCCGCGCGGCACGAAGTAGTTGTCGTAGTAGAGCGGCATCTGGACGACGTCGCCGTTCGCGTCGTACGTCTTCAGCTGGCTCTCGTTGCCGCGCCCGCAGCAGGAGTAGTACGGGCTGGCATCCATGATCACGGGAACCTTGCGGCCCTGCTGGGCTGGTTCGCGCGGGCGGACGATGTCGACGGCGACGCGGTCGGTCTTCCCGTCGCTGTCGCCGTCCAGTTTGGTGTCCACCCAGACGGATTCGCGGATCGCGTTCTCGTACGAGTAGACGGGGGCGCTCTCCCGCGGGGCGCTGTGGGCGGCGACCGGGGTGAGGAGCGTGGCCATCAGGGCGGCTGTGGCCGCAGTCGCGAGCGATCTCCAGTTGGTGAAGCGCTTGTAGCGCGCAGGTGTCCGCATGCGCGGAAGGTACTCCGGTCAACTCCTGTGCAAAAGAGGGCCGATTGGGGTGGGTGGGAGTTCGGCCGATGGTGTGGCTTGAAAGGTGCGTGGGACGGGGTCGCTCATGTCGGCCGAATGGCGATCGTGTGACAGGAGCGGTCATGGACAGGGCTGGGCCCACAGGGACTGAATAGGCTCCGAACAGACTTCGTGCCCCTACGACTTGGAGCTTGACGTGCACCGCAGACTCATCGCCCCGGGCGCACTCGCGGCCTCCCTGCTGCTGGCGATCCCGGCATCGGCGGCCGACTACTCCCCCGGAGCGCCGGGCATCGGCGACCCCTACTACCCGGCCTACGGCAACGGCGGATACGACGTCTCCCACTACGACCTCCGGCTCCAATACCAGCCGGAGACGGACAAGTTGGAGGGCACGGCGACCCTCCTGGCGAGGACCACGCAGGATCTCTCGCGCTTCAATCTGGACTTCCTGCTCGATGTGAGCGAGGTGCGGGTCAACGGCACGAAGTCCTCGTTCACCACCTCGGGCGAGCACGAGCTGGAGATCACGCCGAAGAACCCGCTGCCCAAGGGCACGGCCGTCACCGTCGTGGTGCGCTACAGCGGGGTGCCGTCCTCCAAGAAGGCGTACGGGTTCACCAGTTGGCACCGCACCCCGGACGGCGGGGTCGGGGCGAACGAACCCGAGGCCGCCTGGTGGTGGTTCCCCAGCAACGACCACCCGCTGGACAAGGCCACGTACGACGTTTCGGTCGCCGTGCCCGACGGTTCGCAGGCGATCTCCAACGGCACGCTCCAGTCGGTGAGTTCACGGGCCGGCTGGACGCGCTACAGCTGGCGTTCCAACAAGCCGCAGGCCACGTATCTCGCCACGCTCGCGGTCGGGAAGTTCGACCTCACGACCGGGACGTCGGAGAGCGGCATCCCGATCGTCAACGCCTACAGCAAGGATCTGGGCGACAACTACGGGGCGGCGCGCGCGAGCATCGAGCGGACCGGGGAGGTCGCGGACTGGCTGTCCGAGTACTTCGGGCCCTATCCGTTCAACGCGCTGGGTGGGTACGTGCCGAACACCAACACCGGGTACGCGCTGGAGACGCAGACCCGGCCGTTCTACAGCCCGCGGCAGTTCGCGAGCGGGACGAACGTGTCCGTGGTCGTGCACGAGCTGGCCCACCAGTGGT